>QFOL01000007.1 GCA_003241215.1 Agrobacterium fabrum | reverse complement strand
TGAACCCTCGACCCCAACCTTGGCAAGGTTGTGCTCTACCCCTGAGCTACACCCGCTCAAATCCACCGGTCCGGGGTAGTTCGCTGAACCGTGGGCCGCTGAAGCAGCGACGGGCGCTATATCGCTCAATCGATTTTGGAATGCAACAGGGAAATGACAAAAACGCGAAGATTTCTTTGAGAAATGCGACAAGCGGCGGAAATGATTGAGAATTTTTCACTTTGCTGTTTTTTCCTGCGTTGCCAAGCGCCGGTTGCCCGCTTAATCAGGAAACAATGACAATGGAATCGGCGGAGACGGGCGGCAGGACCATGGCGGAAAATTCTCAGAAGACGGCAGCGGAGCTGTTCGAATTTCTCGACGGGCTCGGCATTTCTCACAGTACGAAACAGCACGAGCCGGTATTTACCGTCGCGGAGTCCCTGTGGCTGCGCGATCTCGTCCCCGGCGGCCATACAAAGAACCTCTTTGTAAAGGACAAGAAGGATCAGTATTTCGTTCTGACTGTTGAGGAAAGCGCGGTCGTCGATCTGAAAAGCGTGCACAAGACCATTGGTGCGGCCAGCCGCGTCTCCTTTGGCAGGCCGGAAAAAATGCTGGAATATCTGGGCGTCGTGCCGGGATCGGTCACAGTCTTCGGGGCCATCAACGACACGGACAGGCAGGTCACCTTCGTGCTCGACAGTGATCTCCTGAAAAACGAGCTGGTCAACGCCCACCCGCTTTCCAACGACCAGACGACGACGATCGCATCTGGGGATCTCATTCGCTTTCTCGAGGCGACCGGACATGCGCCGCTTGTCTTGAAAGTCAGCGAGTGAGATACGATCTTTGCTTCAACTGAGACACATGACAGAGATTACGGGAGACCGGCATGAGCGGCGACAATAATCCTTACGGCGGTTCCTATGGCGGGCAGATGTCCGCGAGCGCGCATTACAATGGCGAGCTGAACGGTGCGGCCTCCGGCCACATCAAGGACACCACCACGGCCGGATTTTCCAAGGATGTGCTTGAGGAATCGCGCCGCCAGCCGGTTCTGGTAGATTTCTGGGCGCCGTGGTGCGGCCCGTGCAAGCAGCTGACGCCCGTGCTCGAAAAGGTCATCAACGAGGCGAATGGCCGTGTGAAGCTCGTGAAGCTGAATATTGACGATCATCCCTCAATCCCCGGCCAGCTGGGCATCCAGTCCATTCCGGCAATCGTCGCCTTTGCCGATGGCCGACCGGTGGATGGCTTCATGGGCGCTGTGCCGGAAAGCCAGATCAGGCAGTTCATCGACAAGATCGCCGGCCCCGATGCGGGCGATCCCAAGGCCGAGATCGAAGCCGTTCTGGTGGAGGCGAAACAGCTTCTGGCCGATGGCGATTTTAATGGCGCAGCGCAGCTTTTCGGCGCCGTCATGCAGGCCGATCCGGAAAACCCGGCCGCGGTTGCCGGCATTGCCGAATGCATGATCGCCGCCGGGCAATATGAGCGGGCAAGCGAATTGCTCGCGTCCCTGCCTGCGGAGCTTGGCGAAGATGCGGGCATTCAGCTCGTTTCGAAAAAGATCGCGCAATATGAGGAAGCTCGCAAGATCGGCGATCCCGTCGCACTCGAGCACGATCTCGCGCAAAATCCCGACCATCACGAGGCGCGGGTGAAACTCGCCAAGGTGCTGAACGCACAGGGGCGGCGCGATGAGGCGGCGGACCATCTGCTCTACATCATGCGCAAGGACCGCACCTTCGACGATGACGGCGCGCGCCGCCAGCTTCTGGAATTTTTCGAGGCCTGGGGCTTCAAGGACCCGGCGACCGTCGCCGGCCGCCGGAAGCTTTCGTCGATACTGTTTTCGTAATGCGGGCATATCCCGGCCGTGGCGGCTGAGCCACCGGCCGGGCAGCAGTGAACAGGGGGCTTGATCCCATGCATGTCGGAAATGCAAGATATGTGAAGAACGACGACCTGCCGGAAACCGTGCCGGTCTTTCCATTGCCGGGCGCCCTGCTTCTGCCGGAAGGCCATCTTCCGCTCAACATTTTCGAGCCGCGATATCTTGCCATGATCGACACGGCGCTGGCCGGCCACCGTCTTATCGGCATGGTGCAGCCGGCTCTTCACGTCATCGAGTCAGGGCTTGAAGGCGGACCTTTGAGCGCGGTCGGATGCCTCGGCCGCATCACCTCCTTTTCCGAAACGGGCGATGGCCGCTACATCATCTCGCTCACCGGGGTCTGCCGCTTCCGCCTGCTGGAAGAGGTGGAGGCCGATAACCCCTATCGCAGTTTCCGGCATGCGCCTTTCATCGCCGATCTCTCGGGCGAATATGACGAGGAGGCGGTGGACCGCGAGAACCTGCTGCGCGTCTTCCGCTCCTTTCTCGATGCCAACCAGCTGGAGGCGGATTGGGAGAGCGTGGAACGGGCGGGCAATCGCGTGCTTGTCAACTCGCTTTCCATGATGTCCCCCTTCGGCCCCGCCGAAAAACAGGCGCTCCTGGAGGCGCCTGATCTGAAGACGCGGGCCGAAACACTGATCGCCATCACCGAGATCCTTCTCGCCCAGGGGTCGGGTGAGGGCGGGACCGTGCTGCAATAGGATCGCCGCCATGGACGACAGGATGAGCAATGTCGATCCGAAGCTCCTGGAGCTTTTGGTCTGCCCCCTGACGAAGGGGCGTCTTTCCTATGATCGGGCCCGCAATGAACTCATTTCCGAAAGCGCGAGGCTTGCCTATCCGATCCGTGACGGGGTGCCGATCATGCTGATTTCCGAAGCGCGCAAGATAGAAGACTAGCCTTCCCGGTTCCCCGCCTTCCCGCATTGCGTGCCGCGAATTGACGAAGATGCGTTGACAACCATGCGTGGATTTGACCAGAGTCCCGCCCGACACGTCTGATGCGGGGAGAATACTGATGTCGTTGCGCGCGTTCGTCCGGATTTCGCTGGTTGCGGTCTCAACCGCCCTCATTTTTCCGCCAGCCATGGCGGCGGAGCCCTCCCGCAAGGTCGTTACCACCCAAAACGGCGACTATTTCGGCTTCGATCTCAGGACGGAGCAGAATGTCTCGCTGGAGCAATGCGGTGAGATTTGTGTCGGCGATGCCGCCTGCAAGGCCTTTACCTACAATCCCAAGGTGAAATGGTGCTTCCTCAAATCGGATTTCAATCAGCTGAACGCCTTCCCGGGCGCCGTTGCCGGCAAGATCGTGGAAGTCGCCGCGGAAGCCGATATCGGCGCGCCGCAGCGCCTGTCCTTCGTCACTGACAGCCTGCAGCAGGAGGCGCGGCGGCTGAAATCCGGCCTTGCGGCCAATGACGGCGAGGGCGTGGAAACGCTTGTGCAGACCGCGCGGCAGCAGGCAGCCGCAGGCAATATTCCCGATGCGGTTACCACCTATAAACAGGCGCTCGCGATTACACCTGACGACGGCGCGCTCTGGGCGGAACTGTCGGAAAAGGCGGCGCAGGTCACCGATAATTATTCGATTGCCGGGCAGGCCGCGTCTGCCGCCATCAATGCATATCAGCTGAGCCGCACGGTCAGCGCCCGCACCGAGGCCCTGAACCGGCTGGCGAAGGCTTTCGAACGAACCCAGAATTATCGCGCAGCACTCAATGCCTATAAGGAGAGCCTCGCGCTCACCGATGATGCGCAGACCAAGGCGACCTATGCCGACCTGCGCGCCCGTCAGGGTTTCCGCGTCATCAACAATACGGTGGATACGGACAGCGTCAGCCCGCGCGCCTGCGTGCAGTTTTCCGAGCCTCTGGTGAAGAATGGCGTCGATTATTCCTCCTTCATCACGCTGGATGGGGCAGCCCCCAAGGCCATCGAAGCGAAGGGCAGCGAGATTTGCGTCGAAGGCCTGACCCATGGCCAGCGTTACAAGATCGCGTTTCGCGCCGGCCTGCCGTCTTCGGTGGACGAGCCGCTGGAAAAACAGGTCGATCTCGATATCTACGTGCGTGACCGCGCCGCCAGCGTGCGCTTCACCGGCGAAAATTTCGTGCTGCCGGGCACGGCGCGCCGTGGCATTCCGATTGTCTCTGTCAATGCCGACAAGGCCGATCTGAAGCTCTATCGCGTCGGTGACCGCAACATCACCTCGCTTCTTTCAAACTCGCAGTTTCTGACGCAGATGGACGGCTACAATGCCGATCGTATCGAAAACGAGATCGGCGAACTCGTCTGGCAGGGCTCGATCGAGATCCAGCCCGATCTCAACAAGGATGTGGTGACGAGCTTCCCGGTGGATGAGGCGCTGCCGGAGCGCAAGCCCGGTATCTATGTGCTGACCGCCGTGCCGCCGGGCACCACGCCGGAAACCTGGGATTCGCGCGCCACGCAATGGTTCCTGGTGTCGGATACCGGCATCACCACCTATGCCGGAACCGACGGTCTCAATGTCTTTGTCCGGGCCCTTGGCAGCGCCAAGCCGCTTGCGGACGTGGATTTGCAGCTGCTCGCCAAGAACAACGAGGTGCTCGGCACCGCGAAGACCGATGCGGACGGCCGAGCGGTGTTTTCCGCCGGCCTGATGCGCGGCACCGCGGCGCAGGCGCCCGCAATCCTGACGGCGCGAAACGGCGACAAGGATTATGTTTTCCTCGACATGACACGCGCCGGCTTCGACCTCTCGGACCGCGGCGTGACGGGACGTGCAGCCCCCGGCGCCATCGATGTGTTCAGCTGGACCGAACGCGGCATCTACCGCGCCGGCGAGACCGTGCATGCTGCAGCGCTTGCCCGCGATGTCGACGGCAAGGCAATCGAGGATCTGCCGCTCACCTTCATCTTCTCGCGCCCTGATGGCGTCGAGGACCGCCGCTTCGTCAGCGATGGCAAGGCGCTGGGCGGCCATGCGGTCGATCTGCCGTTGCAGGCAAATGCCATGCGCGGCACCTGGACATTGCGCATCCATACCGACCCGAAAACGCCTGCGATCAGCGAAAAGAGCTTCCTCGTCGACGATTTCGTGCCTGACCGCACCGAGTTCGATCTTTCCAGCAAGGCAAAACAGATCGACCCTGACGCGGAAACGGCAATCGATGTCGATGGCCGCTATCTCTATGGCGCGCCTGCAGCCGGCCTGACGCTGGAAGGCGAAGTCGCCATCAAACCGACGCGCACCAGCGCCGATTTTGAAGGTTATTTCTTCGGTCTGGCCGATGAGGAAAGCGAAGAGGAAAACCGCACGACGCTTTCCGACCTGCCGGCGCTGGATGAAGAGGGCAAGGCGAGCTTTAATGTCGATCTCACCGATCTGCCTTCTAGCACGCAGCTTCTCTCCGCCAACATCACCGTGCGCATGCGCGAGGCCGGCGGCCGCGCCGTGGAACGCTCGTTGACGCTGCCCATCAAGGCGGAAGCCTCTGTCATAGGCATCAAGCCGCAGTTTTCCGGCGATCTCGCTCAGAATTTCGTCGGTCGTTTCCACATCATCGGCGTCAGCGCCGATGGCGCCAGACAAGCGATGAGCGGCCTCAACTGGAAGCTCATCAAGGTCGAGCGTAACTATCAATGGTATCGTCAGGGCAATTCCTGGCGTTATGAGCCGGTGGAATATACCAGACAGCAGGAAGCGGGCACGCTTTCGGTCGATGCCAATGGCGGCGAGATTTCCGTGCCCGTCACCTGGGGACGCTACCGGCTGGAAGTGGAGGGCGCGGGTAACGGCGCGCCGGTTTCCAGCGTTGAATTCGACGCCGGTTTTTATGTCGAGGCAAGCTCGACGGAAACGCCGGATGCGCTGGAAATCGCGCTCGACAAACAGAGCTACAAGATCGGCGATACGGCCAAACTCAAGGTTTCCTCACGTTTTGCCGGCGAACTGATGGTCACTTCCGGCTCGGAAAAGCTGATTGCCGTGCAGAATGCCGAGATCGGCGAGGATGGCGGCGAGATCGACATTCCCGTCACCGAGGAATGGGGTGCGGGCGCTTATGTCACCGCCACGCTGTTCCGACCCGGCGACGCGCAGGAAAGCCGCATGCCGATGCGCGCCATCGGTATCAAATGGCTTGCCGTCGATCCGGCCGAGCGCAAGCTTGCCATCACACTCGGCGCACCGCAGAAGACGCTGCCGCGCCAGCCGCTTGAAATTCCGATCACGGTTGCCGGCGCTGGTGTCGGCGAAAAGGCCTATGCCATCGTTGCGGCCGTGGATGTCGGCATCCTGAACCTCACCCGCTATGAGCCGCCGAAACCGGATGAATGGTATTTCGGCCAGCGTCGGCTGGGGCTGGAAATCCGCGACCTCTATGGCCGACTGATCGACGGCTCGCTCGGCGCCACTGGCCGGCTGCGCACCGGCGGTGACGGCGGCGGGGCGGCCCTTCAGGGCAGCCCGCCCACCGAAAAGCTGGTGGCCTTCTTTGCCGGTCCGGTCGAACTCGACGCTAACGGCAAGGCGACGGTGAGCTTCGATATTCCGCAGTTCAACGGCACGGCGCGCATCATGGCGGTGGCCTGGACGAAAACGGGTGTGGGCCATGCGGTCTCCGATGCCGTCATACGCGATCCTGTCGTGGTCACGGCCAGCGCACCGAAATTCCTCGCCCCCGGCGATGTCTCGCAATTGCGGCTCGATATCGCCAATACGGATGGTGAGGCCGGCGACTACCGGCTGGACGTGACCAGCAATACGGCCTTGACGGTTGATCAGGGCGAGATGTCGCAGACCCTTGCGCTGCAAAAGGGCGGAAAATCTTCGCTGACGGTTCCTTTAACGGGCGAACAGCCCGGCAATGGTGCAATCACCATCAAGGTGTCCAACGCCGCCGGTGTCTCGCTGGAGCAGGTCTTGAATATTCCCGTGCGTCCGGCTGTTCTGCCCGTCACGACGCGACGCGAAATCAAGATTGCGCCGAACAGCAGCCTGACGATCAATGGCGATCTTCTGGCCGACAGCATGCTGCTCGGCTCCTCCGTCGCGGTCAACGTCACGCGCTCGCCCGCTTTCGATATTCCGGCGCTGGTGATGATGCTGGACAAATATCCTTACGGCTGCGCCGAACAGACGACGAGCCGTGCCTTGCCGCTGCTTTATGTCTCGGAACTGACAAAGGACAGCGGCATGGCCGAAGACCCCGATACCCGCAAGCGGGTGCAGGAGGCGATCTACCGCGTGCTGTCCTTCCAGTCGAGTTCGGGCAGTTTCGGCCTCTGGTCCCCGGGTTACGGCGATCTGTGGCTGGACGCCTATATCAGCGACTTCCTGACCCGCGCCCGCGAACAGAATTACGATGTGCCCGAAGCAGCGATGGTGCAGGCGTTGAACAACCTGCAGAACGGTCTTTCCTATGACAGCAATGTCAAGGATCGCGGCAACGAGATCGCCTATTCGCTTTATGTGCTGGCGCGCAACCGCAAGGCGGCGATCAACGATCTCAGATATTACGCGGACACGGCGCTGGCCGATTTCCCGACGCCGCTGGCCAAGGCGCAGGTTGCCGCCGCCCTTTCGCTTTATGGCGATCAGGCCCGCTCGAAGAGTGTGTTCGGCGCTTCGCTCGATATGGCAAGCCGCGCCACCAATGTCAGCCTTGCGCGGGCAGATTATGGCTCTGCGCTGCGTGACGGTGCGGCGACACTGGCGCTTGCGGCGGAAAGCCGGCCGGTTCCGGCCGTCGTGCCGCAGCTTGCCGGTGCGGTGGCGAAGGAATGGGAAAAGAAGCCCTATACCAGCACCCAGGAACAGGCATGGATGCTGCTGGCCGCCCGCGCCGTGAAAGGCGAGGACAAGGATATCCGTCTAGATGTGAACGGCGATTTGCAGACCGGTGGTTTCGGCAAGCGGATGAGCGGCGATGAGCTGCTTGCCGCACCGCTGAAGATCGCCAATGCTTCGGCTGATCCGGTCACGGCTGTTGTCACCACGGTGGCGCCGCCGGCACAGCCGCTTGCCGCCGGCGGCGAGGGCTTCACCATCACCCGCACCTATTATTCCATGGATGGCGAGGAGGTGAACCCGAGCGAGGTTACGCAAAACGAGCGTTATGTGGTGGTGCTGAACATCACGCCGCAGAATAACTGGCAGTCGCGCATTCTGGTGACGGATCTCCTGCCCTCCGGTTTCGAAATCGACAATCCGAGCCTCGTCAACTCGGCCGAACTGTCGAATTTCGACTGGCTGCCGGAAACCGAGGCCGCGCATACGGAATTCCGTTACGACCGTTTTGTGGCGGCCTTCGACCGCTCGGCCGGCGACAGTTCGGAGATTGCGCTTGCCTATGTCGTCCGCGCAGTTACCCCCGGCACCTATGATCATCCGGCAGCCTCGGTCGAGGATATGTACCGGCCGCAATTTGCCGCCCGCACGGCGACCGGCCGCATGGAGGTGCGCTCGGCAACCCCATGAGCCGGAAAAAGGCAATCATCGCTGGCATCATGACGGCCGCGTTGCTTTTGGGCGGCGCGGCCTTCGGTCTCGATGCGCTGGACAAGGCCTATCCGCCGCCGCTTGAGGCTGCGCGGCAACGATCCTTCGAGGTGCTGGATCGCGACGGCCGGCTGCTGCGCGCCTTTTCGACAGCGGATGGCCGCTGGCGGCTGAAAACCAAGGCGGCCGAGGTCGATCCGCAGTTCCTGCGCATGCTGGTCGCTTATGAGGACCAGCGCTTTTACGATCATCGCGGGGTCGATCCCTGGGCGCTTTTGCGCTCCGCCTGGCAATTGGCCAGCAACGGTCGGATCGTTTCCGGCGCATCGACGTTGTCCATGCAGGTGGCGCGACTGATCGAGCCGCGCGCCGACCGGTCGTTTTCGGCAAAACTACTGCAGGCCGTGCGTGCGCTCCAGATCGAAAGAAGGCTAAGCAAGGCTGATATCCTCGATCTCTATCTGAATATCGCGCCCTATGGCGGCAATCTCGAAGGCGTCAGAGCCGCAAGCCTCGCCTGGTTCGGCAAGGAGCCGGGCCGGCTCGACACGGCGGAGGCGGCCCTTCTGGTGGCGCTGCCGCAATTGCCGGAAAAACGTCGTCCGGATCGTTTTCCGGAGGCGGCGAAGCAGGCGCGGGAGCGCGTCTTGCAACGGCTTGCCGTCGAGCGGGTGGTGGGTGAAGGGGAGGCGGAACGGGCGGCGCTTGCGGATGTGCCCTCCAACCGGCGAGATCTTCCGTCCTATGCGCCGCACATGGCCGTCGCCGCACGCGCGAAGTTTCCAAATGTTACCGACGTGCGCTCCACGCTGAAGCTGTCGACCCAGCGGGAAATGGAAGCTGTCGCCCGCCACGCGGCGGAAAAGTTGGGCGAGAAGGTCTCCGTCGCCATCGTCATGGCCGATGCGCAGACCGGGGATATTCTCGCTGAAGTCGGTTCGGCGGATTATCTCGATATGGCAAGGCGTGGTTTCGTGGAGATGAGCCGGGCCGTTCGCTCGCCGGGTTCCACCCTCAAGCCGTTTATCTATGGTCTTGCCTTCGAAGACGGTCTTGTCGGGCAGGAAACCATCATCGAGGATCGCCCGGCCGACTTTTCCGGTTACCGGCCACGCAATTTCGACATGCATTATCAGGGTGATGTCAGCATCAGGCAGGCGCTGCAACTGTCGCTCAACGTGCCCGCCGTCAAGCTGCTCGATGCGGTCAGCCCATCGGCGCTGATGGTGCGGTTCCGGCGGGCGGGCGTCCGGCTCGTGCTTCCCGCCAACGAAGCGCCGGGGCTTGCCATCGCATTGGGAGGCGCAGGCATTTCTCTGGTCGATCTGGTGCAGCTTTATGCCGGGCTTGCCGGTGGGGGCGATCCCGTACGGCTCGGAGACGGCATCCGCTCGGCCCCGGAACGGCTGGATGGCGACCGGCTGTTTTCCGATGCGGCGATCTGGAATGTGTCGGATATCCTCTCCGGCGTGCTGCCGCCGCTCGGCATGAAGCAGCGTGGCATCGCCTACAAGACCGGCACCAGCTATGGTTATCGCGATGCCTGGTCGGTTGGGTATGACGGGCGGCACGTCATCGGTGTCTGGGTCGGCCGGGCCGATAATGGCGCGGTGCCGGGCATTGCCGGTTATGCGACAGCGGCCCCGATCCTGTTTGAGGCTTTCGCAAAATCCGGCGTGGCGATCACGCCGATGCCGGCCGCGCCCTCCGGTATTGCGCGTATCGCGGTGAGCGACCTTCCCGCCAACCAGCGGCGTTTCGCCACAACGGCCAGCGGCCTGCTTTCGGCGTCGAGACGGGAAAGCGCTCCCCGCATCGTTTACCCACCTGAGGGCGCGCGGGTGGAGCTTTCCGGCGGCCAGTCGGGCATTTCACCGCTGGTGCTGAAGCTGCAGGGTGGACGGGCGCCGTTCCGCTGGCTCGCCAATGGCCGGCCTCTGCCGGACGCTTCCCATCGCCGCAACAGCGAGTGGCGACCGGAAGGGCAGGGGTTTTCCACCCTCACGGTGATCGATGCCGATGGCCGCGCTTCGAGCGTGCGGGTTTTCGTCGAGTGAGTTTTTGCGGCATGCCGGCGCCGCTTTCATCGGTTCTTCCTCAAAAGGAACATGGAGCATTTCAAGAAGAAGTGGCTCCCGGTTTTCCGTCCGGAAATGCGATAACGCTCTAGTCGCACGGTGCGGCCCGCGAAGCCGTAGGCATCCTGGTCCTGGCAACCCTTCGCCCATCTTCCGGGCGGATGATGGCCCCAGGTCTGCGAATAGAATTTTGGAAATTTTATTGCTGTATAAAAATTCTGCAATTTTTGTTGCGAATCCTGTTTCATCCCGTTATGTTGAAACTGCAGCCGGAAAATGCCGGCCGCATGGGAGAGACGAGCGCGGCACTCAAGCTGCGCGCAAACAGTGCTGCCGTTTCGGCTGATCGAAAGGACATGACCTCGCTTGAGGCGGATTGTGCTGCTGCATCCGTCAAGGCGAAGTCATGCCCTGGAGATGGCCGGGAGCCCGGTTTGCGTGGTCGCACACATTCGTACGTGCGGGGAAAAGAGGAGGAGAAAATCTCGTGATCAAGAAAATCGCAGTCACAACCGCATTCTGCGCCCTGATGGCAAGCGCTGCCCATGCCGAGAAGATCGGCGTGGCAATGTCGCTCTTCGATGATAACTACCTGACCGTGTTGCGTCACAATATCCAGCGCCACGCCAAGGACCTCGGCGTCGAAGTCCAGATGGAAGATGCGCAGGGCGATATTGCCCGGCAGCAGTCGCAGATCGAAAATTTCGTTGCCGCCGGTGTCGACGGCATCATCACCATGCTGGTGGATGCGGATTCCGGCAAGGCCATGTCGAAGATCGCCGATCAGGCGGGCATTCCGCTGGTTTTCGTGAACATGCTGCCGGCCAATATGGAAAAATTCCCGGAAAAGCAGGCATGGGTCGGCTCCAATGAGGAGCAGGCCGGTGAATTGCAGGCGACCGAGGTCTGCAAGCTTGCCGCCGGCAAGGGCGATGCCGTCATTCTCATGGGCCAGCTCGGCACCACCGGTCAGCGTGGCCGCACGGCGGCAGCCGAACGTGTCCTCAAAAGCGATGCCTGCAAAAACATCAAGCTGCTGGACGCGCAGACCGCTAACTGGATGCGCACCCCGGCCATGGACCTGATGACCAACTGGATCACATCGGGAATGAAACCGACCATCGTGCTTGGAAACAATGACGAGATGGCGCTCGGCGCGATCCAGGCGCTGAAATCCTCCGGTGTCGGCATGAAGGATGTCATTGTCGCGGGTGTTGACGCAACGCAGGACGCGCTGGCGGCCATGGAAGCGGGCGACCTCGACGTCACGGTCTACCAGTCCGCCAAGGGGCAGGGCGAAGGCTCTCTCGAGACCGTCCTCAAAATCGCGCGTGGCGAAAAATTCGAGCAGAAGGTGGATGTGCCCTTCGAGCTCGTTACCCCCGCCAATGTCGCTCAATACAAGTCCAGCAACTGATTTGCGGCTGGCGGCCGGGGCCTTGTCCCGGTCGCCGGCGCTGCAAATCATGGCCCGGCCGGCGGCCGGATAAAGGACGGGTGAGATATGATTTCCACGACCACCTTAGAGGCGATCGAGCGCTTCAAGCAGACCATCGGACCTTATCTTCTCGAAATCGAGGGGGTGCGGAAGGAATTTCCGGGAGTCGTTGCGCTGGATGATGTGCAGTTCCGCCTGCGCTCCGGTTCCGTGCACGCGCTGATGGGCGAAAATGGCGCCGGCAAGTCGACGCTCATGAAGATCATCGCCGGTATCTACAGCCCGGATGCCGGCACCGTCAGGCTGCGGGGAGAGGATGTCCGCCTCAAAAGTCCGCGCGATGCGCTGGAGCGCGGCATCGCCATGATCCATCAGGAACTGGCGCTGATGGACTGGATGACCGTGGCGGAGAACATCTGGATCCGCCGCGAGCCGAAAAACCGTCTGGGCCTGATAGACCATGCAAAAATGCTTGCCGATACGCAGGCGCTGTTTAACCAGCTGAAGATCAATATCGATCCGGCGGCGGAGGTCAGCACGCTGACGGTGGCGCAGCGGCAGATGGTCGAAATCGCCAAGGCCGTCAGTTACCAGTCCAGTGTGCTGATCATGGATGAGCCGACATCGGCCCTGACGGAATCAGAGGTCGCGCATCTCTTCGATATCATCCGCGACCTGCGGTCCCGCAATATCGGCATCGTCTACATCACCCACAAGATGAACGAGCTGTTCGAGATCGCCGACGAGTTTTCGGTGTTCCGCGACGGGCGATATGTCGGAACCCATGCGAGCAGCGATGTCACGCGCGATGACATCATCAGAATGATGGTCGGCCGCGAGATCACCAACATGTTTCCCAAGCAGGAGGCATCGATCGGCGACGTGGTTCTCGAGGTCCGTGATCTCGGTCTGCCAGGGGTTTTCCGGGATATTTCCTTCGATCTGCATCGCGGCGAAATCCTCGGCCTTGCGGGGCTGGTAGGCTCAGGCCGTTCCAACGTCGCCGAGGCGATTTTCGGGGTGGCGCCGGCAAGCGAGGGGGAAATTCGCATCAACGGCGCTCCGGTCACGATCCGTTCGCCGACGGATGCGATGCGCGAGGGCATGGCGCTGCTGACCGAAGACCGCAAGGCAACCGGCTGTTTTCTGCCGCTTTCTATTCTCGAAAACATGCAGATCGCAGCCCTCCGGAATGGCCACGTAACGATGGGTTGTGTCGATGAGCGCGGGCTGACGGTGCTGTGCAATGACATGAAGAAGGCGCTGCGCATCAAGACGCCCGATCTCGAGGAGCGTATCGAAAACCTGTCCGGCGGCAACCAGCAGAAGGTGCTGATCGCCCGCTGGCTTTTGACGAAACCTGCGATCCTTATTCTGGATGAGCCGACACGCGGCATCGATGTGGGCGCCAAGGCGGAAATCCACCGGCTGATTTCCAATCTGGCGAAGGAGGGCGTCGCCGTCATCATGATCTCTTCGGAGCTGCCGGAGGTCCTCGGCATGTCGGACCGGATCCTCGTGATGCATGAGGGGCACATGACCGGGATTCTCGACCGTGCCGAAGCGGACCAAGTCAAAATCATGGAACTGGCGGCCCGCTAGGCCGCAACGGCGGAAACGCCGGGGAGGAAAAATTATGGATAGCGTACAGACCGAGCCGGTCGAAACGAAAAGACGAAAGCTGCCGCAGGAGCTGAACATTCTGACCGTGCTGATCGGCGTCGCCCTGGTCTTCGAACTGCTCGGATGGTTCGTGCAGGGGCAGAGTTTTCTCGCCAACCCGCAGCGCCTGACGATCATGATCCTGCAGGTCTCCGTCGTCGGCATCATCGCCGTCGGTGTCACCCAGGTCATCATCACCGGCGGCATCGATCTCAGTTCGGGGTCGGTGGTGGCGATGACGGCCATGATCGCCATGAGTTTTGCCCAGAGCAGCGATTTTGCCAGGGCGATCTATCCGGCGCTGACCGATATGCCCGTGGTGGTGCCGCTGGCCGTCGGCCTCGGTCTCGGCCTGATCGCCGGCATCGTCAACGGCACGCTCATCGCGGTCACGGGAATACCGCCCTTCATCGCCACGCTCGGCATGATGGTCACCGCACGCGGCATCGCCAAGTGGTATACGAAGGGCCAGCCGATCTCCTTTCCGACCGAAAGCTTCGCCTCGATCGGCTCGGGCGCATGGCCGGTCGTCATTTTCCTGCTTGTCGCCGTCACCTTCCACATTGCCCTGCGTTATACACGCTATGGCAAGTTCACCTATGCGATCGGCGCGAACATGCAGGCGGCCCGGGTGTCCGGCATCAATGTCCAGCTGCATCTGGTCAAGGTCTATGCCATTGCCGGCCTGCTCGCAGGCCTCGCCGGCATCGTCACCGCCGCCCGCGCGGAAACGGCGCAGGCCGGCATGGGCATGATGTACGAACTGGACGCCATCGCCGCGGCGGTCATCGGCGGTACTTCGCTCTCGGGCGGCCGGGGCCGCATTTTCGGCACCGTCATCGGCACGGTGATCCTCGGCCTGATGATGTCCGGCTTCACATTCCTGCGCGTGGATGCTTATTATCAGGAGATCGTCAAGGGACTGATCATCGTCAGCGCGGTCGTTGCTGATGTCTACCGTCAAAAAGCCCGGCTCCGGAAGGGCTGATATCCATGCGCGCGGTGCCCCGAAGGGGGTGCCGGCGGCGATGCCGAGGAGATATACTTGAGCCTTTTCAACTCTCCTCTGGAACTGGGCGTCACCGTGCTCGCCGTCGTGCTGGTCGGGCTTTCCAAGGGCGGGCTCGGCGGCATGAGCCTGCTCGGCGTGCCGCTGATGGCGTTGGTGATGTCGCCGGTCACGGCAGCGGCCATCCTGTTGCCCATTCTGGTGGTCATGGACATGGTCGGGGTGGCGGCATGGCGCAACTGGGTCGACTGGCGGATCATGCGACAGCTTCTGCCGGCGGCCGTCGTTGGCATCGGGCTCGGATGGATGACCGCCGAGATCACCTCGGATGCCGTGGTGCGCCTTATCGTCGGCCTGGTTTCTGCCGTGTTCGTGCTGCGCGTGGTTCTTTCGAGAGGCGTTCGGGTGATGGCCGCGAAGGAGCGGCCGATGGCCGGGCGGTTCTGGAGCCTGCTTGCGGGTTACACCAGCTTCGTTGCCCATGCCGGCGCGCCGCCGCTGCAGGTCTACCTGCTGCCGCTTCGCATGGACCCGAAGGTCTTTACCGGCACCAATGTGATGTTCTTTGCCATCACCAATGTGCTGAAACTCGTGCCCTACGCGGCTCTCGGCGGTTTCGGCGCGCAAAATCTCGGCCGCGCCGCCCTGATGGTGCCGCTGGCGATCGTCTCCACATGGCTTGGCGCCTGGACGGTGCGCCACATGCGCGCCTCGATCTTTTATCCGCTGACCTATGTGTCCGTGGCGCTGGTGGCGGTGAAGCTGATCTGGGACGGCGTGACAGGGCTTTGAGTGTGGGTGCCTAGAGGCCGGTCACCGTCGGAATGCGCGGCGCCGTTTCGTTCTTCTGAACACGCGCGGCAACGGCGACGGCCAGAGCCTGCGCAAGGCACATTGGCGCGGCCAGAGACCGGGAAAAGCTGTAATCGTGCTCGGGGACCGAAAACAGGACCTTTGCCGATTTTGCCAGCGGCGACAGGGTGCTGTCGGAAATCGCCACGGTCGGCACGCCGATCTTTTCCGCCTCCTCGACGATATTCACCACTTCCGTCGCGTAAAATCGGAACGACACCGCGATCAGCACGTCACCGGTCTTCATCGTCCGCGCCATATGGGTGGCGAGCCCGCCGCCGGGATCGAGAAGGATACATTGCTTGCCGAGCATGGTGAGGATGTAACGCAGCAGCTCCGCCACCGGTGCGGAGCGCAGCTGGCCGACGAGATAGACGGTGCCGGCGGCCTCGATCAGATCGGCGGCGGTGCCGAGCTGTTCGGCGCTGATGCGTTCGAGCAGGTCCTGAAGGGAGGCGATATCCCTGACGACAAGATCGTGAAGGAAACCATATTCCGAACGGTCCTCGCGGCTTTGCAATTCATCGTCGAGCGCGCGCACGCGCGCCTCGAAACCCGGAGCCGCCGTCGCCAATCGTTTCTGGAAAAGCGCCTGCAGCTCCTTGAAACCCTTGTAGCCCAGCGACTGCGCAAACCGCACGAAACTGGAGGCGTGGATGTCGTGCCGCTCGGCAATGGTATTCACCGAATGCACTGCGACTTCATTGGGATTCTGCGTCAGATAGACGGAGATCCGCTGATAGGTCTTGCTCATCTGATCATGACGATCATGGATGAGGCGGATCAGTTCTTCGTAATCTTTCGGAGGGTCGACGGGCTGCGGTTGTTGCTTCATGGCATGATCTTGCAATATTTATTGCGGTTTTCCAAGTGGCATGAAGGTCCGCAGCCCGCCGCTTAATCCGGGATTTCAGGCATCGACATCCAGCCATTGCCGTGTGGATGACGAGCGCTGGATCGTCTCGACCAGCCGCTGGATGCGCAGGCCGGCAGCGAAGCCGAAAGGCTCTGGTCTCTGTCCCGCGATTGCCCGGAGATAACCCTCGATTTCGATGGCTTTCAGGTCGTTGAAGCCGAGCTGATGGCCGGGTGCGACGCAGAAGCGGCCATAGGGTGCGTGGTCAGGAGAGGCCTCTATTTTGCGGAAGCCACGGCGGCCGGCCGGGTCGGTGGCGGAATAGAAATGCAGCTCGTTGAAGCGCTCCTGCGTGAAATAAAGCGCACCCTTGTCGCCATAGATTTCGAAATCATGCTGCATCTTGCGGCCGGTGGCGATCCAGTTGCCTTCGGCCGAACCCTGCGCGCCATTGGCGAAACGCAGGAAGGCGCGCCCCACATCGTCCACTTCCACCTTGCGTGCGCCGCCCCTGCCATCCGGCCGCTCGGCAATCAGCGTCACGCAATCGCCCATCACCTGGGTTATCGGGCCGAGCAGGAATTCGGCCGTGGCAAGTGCGTGGGAGCCGATATCGGCAAGCGCGCCGCCGCCGGCCGGATCGTGACGGAAGGTGAAGGCGCCTGCGGCGTCGGCCATGTAGTCCTCGGCATGCAGGCCACGATAACCGCGCATCTTGCCGAGTTCGCCTGCGGCCACCATTTCCCGCGCCAGCCGCAGCATGGGATTGCAGAGATAGTTGAAGCCCACCTGCGTTTTGACGCCGCGCGCAGCCGCGGCTGCGGCCATCTCGCCGGCATCCGCAGCAAGCGGCGCCAGCGGCTTTTCGCAATAGACATGTTTGCCGGCGGCAATGGCGGCAAGCGCCATTTCCTTGTGCAGGGCGTTCGGCGCGGTGATGTCGACGAGGTCGATATCCGGATCGGCGATGATGCTGCGCCAGTCCGCCGTGGAATGGGCGAAGCCGAAATCCGCCGCCGCGCGCGCGGCTGTGTCTTCGGTGATGTCGGCAACGGTGTGCAATTCGATCCGGTAGGGGAGGTCGAAGACCTTCTGGGCGGAGGCGAAACCGAAGACATGAGCTTTGCCCATGAAGCCGGTGCCGATGAGGCCGACGCGGAGAACGGGTTTTTCAGACATGGGCAAATTCCGGATTGACGATGAGGCCGGGATCGATCGTCCCTTTCAGGTAATTGACGGCGTTCTGGATGGACGCGATGGCCATCCTCTCCCCGCATTCCGCCGTAAGCCCGGCAATATGCGGCGAAAGGACGGTATTGAACTGCGACAGCAGCGGCGAGGAGCTTTCCGGCGGCTCGTCATCGAAGACATCCAGCCCGGCCGCGCCGACATGACCCGAGGCGAGCGCTTCGCTGAGCGCCTTCTCACAGACAACGCCGCCGCGCGCCGTATTGGACAGAACGACGCCGGGTTTCATCAGGGCGATTTCGGCGGCCCCGATTGCCGGGCTTGCTCCCTTGGGAATATGCACGGAAATATAGTCGGCCCAGGGCAGGCCCTCTTCCAGCGATACGGGTCTTGTTGGCCCTTCGGGCCATCCCGATTGCAGCAGGTAGGGGTCGTAGGCGCGGATATGCATGCCGAAACCCGACGCCATTCTGGCAAGATGCCGCCCGATCCGGCCATAACCGAGGATGAGGAGGTTCTTGCCGGATATTTCCTGCTGCTCCAGCCTGTTGCGCCAGCTCCACTCTCCCGGTTCGCGAACCGCGCGGTCGGCGAGTATGGCCCGCTTTGCCGCCGCCAGCAGCAGCATCATTGCATGTTCGGCGACGGAGACGGAATTGACGTCGCCGACGATGGTGAGCGCGATGTTACGGCGGTTGAGTTCGGCAAGATCGACGCTGTCGTAACCCACCCCATGGCGGGACACCACTTTCAACCGTCCGGCTTTTGCAATGGTGGCCGCCGAGAGCGGTTGCGTGCGGATGACGATCGCATCCGCTTCCTCGATGAAGGGCGCATAGGAGGCTTCGGAAACATCCTCGATATAGCGGACGGAGAAGCCGAGGGACGGCAGATCGCGCAGCATCGCTTCGCCGGAAGGATGAAGTTTTCCGGCCACGAGAAGGTTCGGCATTCAATACCCCCCTTTTCCATCGGTTTTTTTGGCGGTCTTTTCCACCAGCCTGCGCCAGGTCGCGGTCGATTCCGTCGCTGCGGCGGCGAGAAGCCGTGAATCGCCTGATACGGTCGTCATGTCGAAGCCCCATTCCACCGCACGGGCTGCGTAATCCGCCGTGCCGCAATGGAGGGCCGCCTTGATGCCGTTGCGGTGGCAGGCGTCGAGGATGCGCTTGATGGCGTCGATGACTTCAGGCTCTTCCCGGTCGAAGGCGGGTGTCAATTGCCCTTTCGAAAGCGAGAAACTGAGATCGGCGGGGCCGACATAAATCCCGTCGAGGCCGGGGGTGGAGGCAATCTCCTCGAGATTGTCCATGGCCTCCGCCGTCTCGATCATCGCAAAGGCGAGGATCTCGTCATTGGCTTCCGCGGCGTAGTTGCCACCGGCGGCGTAAACGGCGCGGGTAGGGCCGAAGCTGCGTTCCCCGAGCGGTGGGTAGCGCATGTAACGAACGAATTGCTCGGCCTGCGCCCGGGTGTTGATCATCGGGCAGATGATGCCATAGGCGCCCGCATCCAGAACCTTGGATATCCACGCCGGATCGAGCCAGGGCACCCGCGCCATCAGCACCTTGTCGGAGGCGCGCATCGCCTGGAACATGCCAAGCACATCCTTGTAATCGACCGCGCCGTGCTGGATGTCGATGGAGATGGCGTCATAATCCTGCGCCGCCATGATTTCGGCGCTGAACGGGCTGGCAATCGACAGCCAGCCATGCAGCACCGGACGTCCCTCGGCCCAGATTTCCTTCAATTTGTTTTTCCGCATGGGATTCTCCTGCAAGAATATCCGTCTTCAAAAGACGATCTGGGCGAGTTTGGTTTCGAGATAATCGCTTATCCCCTCGATACCACCCTCACGCCCCATGCCGGAATGGTTGGTGCCGCCGAAAGGCGCTTCGGATGCGGCGAGCGCGAAACTGTTGATGCCGACCATCCCGGATTTCAGTGCCGCCACGGTCCGCCGTGCCCTGTCCGGAGAACGGGTGAAGGCATAGGCGGAAAGGCCCATATCGGAGGCGTTGGCCCGCTCCAGAACCTCGTCCTCGGTGCTGAAACGGGTGATTGCGGCAATCGGGCCGAAATTTTCTTCGGCAAAGACCTTCATCTTATCCGTCACATCGGTCAGCACGGTGGGCTCGAAAAAGAAGCCGTGGTTCAGGTGCGTCGGGCGTTTGCCGCCATGGGCGATTTTCGCGCCGGCGCGCACGGCGTCCGCGACCACCGCCTCGATCTCTTCAAGGCGGCCGGCATTGATGAGCGGACCCATGCCGGTATCGGGATCAAGCCCGTCACCGAGCCTGATTTTCGCCGCGCGGGCCACGAAACCGTCGACGAATGCGTCGTGCAGGCTATCGTGAACGAAGATGCGATCCGGCGTCACGCAGACCTGGCCGCAATTGGCGAATTTGGTGGGCACGGCAAGATCGAGCGCGTTGTCGAGATCCGCATCGTCATAAATGATGAGGGGCGCATTGCCGCCCAGTTCCATCGACACCTTCTTCACGGTCTCAGCGGCGTCACGGATCATTTGCTGGCCGACCCGGGTGGAGCCGGTCAGCGAGACCTTGCGCACGCGCTTGTCCGCCATGATCGGGCCATAGGTATCGGCGGTCGAACCGACAACCAGATTGACGGCGCCATCGGGAAGACCGGCTGCTCTCAGGCAATCGACCATGACCATGGCGACACCCGGCGTCTGGGATGAGGGGCGCAGCACGACGGGGCAGCCGGCGGCGAGCGCCGGGGCGAGCTTGCGCGCCGGAAGGGCGGCCGGGAAATTCCAGGCGGTGAAAGCGCCGACGATGCCGACGGCCTCGCGGGTCACCTCAAACCGGCCGCCGGGCACCCGGCTGTCGACGATGCGGCCATAGATGCGGCGCGCTTCTTCGGCAAACCAGCGGAACTGGTCGCAGGAAAGTGTCCATTCGCGGCCCGCCTGGGCAATCGGTTTGCCGGTCTCCAGCGAGATCATCCTCGCGCCCTCATCGGCGCGGCGCAACATTTCGT
Organism: Agrobacterium fabrum; assembly: GCA_003241215.1. Taxonomy (GTDB): domain Bacteria; phylum Pseudomonadota; class Alphaproteobacteria; order Rhizobiales; family Rhizobiaceae; genus Agrobacterium; species Agrobacterium fabrum_A. Next base: position 20,183 of record QFOL01000007.1, on the reverse strand, counting down.
CGGCGGCCCGATGCAGCGCCTCGGCGCGTGCGAAGCCGCCCATGGAGCGCAGTTTTGGAAGGGCGGCCGCCGCCGCATCAATCGCATCGCGGGTCTCGCGGGCGGTGGCAAGCGTCACCTCGCCAAGAACTGCGCCGCTGACCGGAGAAACGACTTCGCCCGTCGCGGCGCCGGCAAGCCAGCGACCGTTTATGAAAAGTCCAAAATTCGCGTACATGGCTTACCCGATCTCGCTTGTGTTGACGGTGCGCCCTTCCGCGGCGGAACGGATTGCCGCTTCGGCGAGAAGCAATGCCAGGCGGCCGTCTTCAAAGCCCACTTCCGGCGCCTTGTCCTGTTCCACCGCATCGACAAAGGCGCTGATTTCCGCTGCGAAGGCATCGGCATAACGGTCGATGAAGAAGTTCATCAGCGGTGCTGCCCGGTCGGTGCCGCTTTCCGTGTGGAGACGCAGGTGATTGAGCGTCCGGTTCTCAGAAATCGCCATGCCGGCACTTCCGAAGGCCTCCACCCGCTGGTCATAGCCATAAACCGCGCGCCGCGAATTGCTGATCGTGCATTGTTTGCCTGAAGCGGTCTTCAGCACCACGGTGACGGTGTCGTAGTCACCGCACTTCTCCATCAGCGCCGGGTCGACCAGCCGCGAACCGGTGGCCGAGACTTCAGTGATCTCCTCACCCAGAATGAAGCGGGCCATGTCGAAATCATGGATCGTCATGTCGCGGAAAATTCCGCCCGACATTTCGATATAGGCGGCGGGCGCCATGCCCGGATCGCGCGAGGTGATGACGGCCTGATGCAATTCGCCTATCGTTCCGTTCTCGACCGCCTCGCGCACGGCGCGATGTCCGCTGTCGAAACGTCTGACGAAGCCGAGCATGATCGGCACCTTGCTGCCGGCAATTTTTGTTGCGCAGGCATTGACGCGGTCGAGGGAGAGATCGATGGGCTTCTCGCAAAGGACGGGTTTTCCCGCCGCAACCGCCTTCTCCAGCAGATCCGCATGGGTGGGCGTCGAGGTGGCGATCAGTACGGCGTCGACCGCAGGCGAAGCGAAGACCGCTTCCGCCGACTCGAACCTCGTTACATCAAGCTTTTCGGCGATTTCTTTCGCCGAGGGCTCGTATACATCAAAGACACCAGCCAGTGTCGCCCGTGGATGGGCGACGATGTTTTCCGCATGCATGCGGCCGATACGGCCCACGCCAAGCACTGCAATTCTCAGCATTGAAATTTTCCTCCCGAGGTATTTGGCAATAATCATTGCAAAGTGTTGAATTTGTCAATATGCATTCCAAAAACATATCAACAACCATCCGCAGGAGGAGGCGAGATGACCGCTAAGACCTTACGCCTGACCATGGCTCAGGCGCTAGTACGTTACCTGTGCAACCAGTTTACCGAGATCGACGGAGAGCGCGTTCCGCTGTTCGCGGGCGTCTTCGCGATTTTCGGGCATGGCAATGTCACATGCCTTTCCGAAGCTCTGGAGACGGTGCAGGACCAGTTGCCGACATGGCGTGGGCAGAACGAACAATCCATGGCGCTTGCCGCAATCGGTTTTGCCAAGGCAAAAAGGCGCAGGCAGATCATGGTCGCCGCGACATCGATCGGGCCGGGGGCGCTGAACATGGTGACCGCCGCCGGCGTTGCCATGGCCAACCGTCTTCCCGTCCTGCTTCTCGCTGGCGATACATTCGCAAGCCGCCTGCCGGACCCGGTTCTGCAGCAGGTCGAGCATTTCGGCGATCCGACGCTGACCGTCAATGATGCATTCAAATCCGTGGTGCGTTACTGGGACAGGATCGTGCTGCCGGAACAATTGCTGCAATCGCTGCCGCAGGCGGTTGCCACCATGCTCGATCCGGCCGATTGCGGCCCGGCTTTCATCGGTCTTGCGCAGGATACGCAGGAAATCGCTTTCGATTATCCGGCGGTCTTCTTCGAACCGAAGGTCTGGAAAATCCCGCGCCCGCGTCCGGACCGTGACGCCGTGGCGGCCGCCGCCCGGCTACTCTCGCAGGCGAAACGCCCGCTCATCATTTCCGGCGGCGGCGTACGTTATTCGCTGGCGGAAGAACGCCTTGCCGAATTCGCTGCGAAGCGCGGCATTCCCGTGGTCGAAACCATCGCCGGCAAGGGCGCGCTCACCCATCACCATCCGGTCCATGCCGGGCCTATCGGCATCGTCGGATCGACCTCCGCGAATGCGCTGGCGAAAGAGGCGGATGTCGTGCTGGCAATCGGTACCCGGCTTCAGGATTTCACCACGGGTTCCTGGACGGCTTTCTCCCGTGATGCGCAGTTCATTTCCGTCAATGCCGCCCGCTTCGATGCGGTGAAACACCGGGCGCTTTCCGTGGTCGGCGATGCGTTCGAGACGATCGACGAGCTGGACCACGCGCTTGGCGCCTACAAGGTCGATACTGCGCATATGCAGCGGGCCAAAACCCTGTTCGCCGAATGGGACAATCTGCTGGACGAACACCAGCGGGTCACCAATGCGCCGGTTCCCTCTTATGCGCAGGTGGTCGGGGTTCTGAACCGGGTCGCCCGGCCCGAAGACACCCTGATTGCGGCGGCGGGCGGAACGCCGGGGGAGGTGACCAAGGGCTGGCGGGTGAAGAACCCCAATACGTTCGATTGCGAATTCGGTTTTTCCTGCATGGGTTATGAAATCGCTGCCGGCTGGGGTTGCTCCATGGCGCAGGAGGGGCCGGGCGGCACCGGCGGCGTTCCAATCGTCATGCTGGGGGACGGCACCTACATGATGATGAACTCGGATATTTATTCGGCCGCCCTTACCGGGCACAGGATGATCGTGGTGGTCTGCGATAATGGCGGCTATGCTGTCATCAACCGTCTGCAGCAGGCCAAGGGTGTTCCCGGCTTCAACAACCTGCTGACCGATTGCCGTGTGGCGGACCGGGAAAATCCGCTGCATGTCGATTTCGTCAAGCATGCGCAAGCCATGGGCGCCCATGCGCGCAGGGCGGAGAGCCTTGCCGATCTTGAAGATGCGATGATCTGGGCGCAGGGCAATGATGGCGTGACCGTCATCTCCATCGTTTCCGATGCCTGGAAATGGGTGCCGGGCGATGCTGACTGGGATGTCGGTGTTCCCTCCGTCTCCAGCTTCGAGACTGTGCGTGCCGCCCGCGCCGCGCAGGAAAACATCCGCAAGGCGCAGCGAGTGGGGGTCTGAGATGAAAGCAAGACTTGGTATCGCGCCGATTGCCTGGTGGAATGACGATCTTGCCGAGCTTTCCGATGATGTCAGCCTTCAGGAATGCCTGAGGCAGGCAAGCGAAGCCGGCTTTACCGGAATGGAGACCGGACGCCGCTTCCCGATGGATATGGCGGAGCTTGGGCCGATCCTCGACCGCTACGGCATATCGGTGTGCGGCGGCTGGTTCTCCGGGCTGCTGCTGGATGGCGATATAGAGGTGGAGAAAGACCGTATCGCGCAGCAGATGGAATTCTTCATCGCCGCCGGTGCGCCCTGCATTGTTTATGGCGAAACGGCGCGCTCCATTCAGGGCGTGCGCTCGGCCCCGCTTGCCACGAAGCCCCGGCTCGACGAGGCCGGCATGGCGGCCTATGGCCGCAAGATGTCCGACTTTGCCGACTGGTGCGCGGCGAAGGGCATGCCGATTTCCTATCATCACCATATGGCGGCCGTGGTGGAGACCGAGCCGGAACTCGATCTCTTCATGAAGCACTCCTCCGTTCCGCTGCTGTTTGATGCCGGGCACATGGCCTTTGCGGGCGGCGATGTCATGCGTGTCATCGAAAACCACCATGCACGCATTACCCATGTCCACACCAAGGATATCAGGCGTGAGGTTGTCGACGGGCTGGACAGAAGCCGGGAGAGTTTCCTTGATGCCGTCATCAAGGGCGCCTTTACCGTGCCGGGTGACGGCAGCCTGGATTTCGAGGCGATCGTCAAGGCGCTGGCGTCGAAAGGTTACGAGGGCTGGTTCGTGGTCGAGGCGGAACAGGACCCGATCAGGAACCCGCCGCTGGACATGGCCCGGAAGGGGCACAGGGAATTACTGCGCGTGATGGACGCCGCTGGATATGAGGTCGCGAAATGAACCGTATTGAAGGAAAGATCGCCGTTATTACCGGCGGAACCCAGGGGCTGGGCGCAGCCGTTGCGCAGGTGTTTGCGCAGGCGGGCGCGGCGGGAATCGTCATCGTCGGGCGTGGTGTGGAAAAAGGCCAGGCGGTCGCGGATGCCATCACGCAGAAAACAGGCGTGCCGGTCGAGATGGTGGCGGCCGATCTCGGCGATATCGATGACGTCCGCAGCATCATTCCGGCGACGGACAAACGCTTCGGGCGGGTCGATATCCTCGTTAATGCGGCGGGCCTGACGGATCGCGGCAATATGCTCAACACGACGCCCGAGCTTTTCGATCGCATGTTCGCGGTCAATACGCGTGCGCCATTCTTCCTCATTCAGGATGCGGCAAAGGTGATGATCCGCGAGGGGATAGAGGGTCGTGTCGTTAATGTCGGGTCGATGTCGGGTCTGACAGGCCAGCCGTTCCTTGCGCCTTATGCGGCGTCAAAAGGCGCGCTTGCCACCGTCACCCGCCATGCCGGCTTTTCACTGATGCGTCATCGTATCCATGTGAACCAGCTCGACATCGGCTGGATGAACTCCGATCACGAGCGCAAGCTCGTCCTCTCCGAGACCGGCGATCCCGATTTCATTGACCGCGCGGCGGCGGCCAAGCCGTTCGGGCGCATCCTCGATCCGCTCGAAGTGGCCCGCGCCATCCTGTGGATGGCATCCGACGATAGCGGCATGATGACGGGCGCCGTGATCCCCTTCGATCAATCGGTCTATGGCGGTTATGACGACGCGCCGGTGCCGGCGAAAAAGCTGGAGGAATAAGATGATGCGGACCATCAAGGGGCCGGGTGTCTTCCTGGCGCAGTTCGCCGCCGATGAGGCGCCCTACAATTCGTTGGCCTCGCTGGCGAAGTGGGCGTCGGACAAGGGCTTCAAAGGGGTGCAGATTCCCACCTGGGATACGCGCCTGATCGACATGAGACAGGCGGCGGAAAGCGATGCCTATTGCGACGATCTGAAAGGCATGCTCGGCGAGCACGGGCTGGAGATCACCGAGCTGGCCTCCCACATCACCGGGCAGCTTGTGGCGGTGCATCCCGCCCATGACGCGATCATGGACAGTTTTGCGCCCGAGCATGTGCGCGGCAATCCCGCAAGGCGTCGGGCGTGGGCCGAGGAACAGCTGCGCTTTGCCGCCCGCGCCTCGAAACGTCTCGGCATCGACCGCCATGTGACCTTTCCCGGTGCGCTTTTATGGCCCTATCTTTATCCCTATCCGCAATGGCCGGAAGGGCTGGTGGAGGAAGGTTTTGACGAGCTTGCCCGCCGCTGGACGCCGATCCTCGATGATTTCGACGCCCATGGCGTGGATGTCTGCTACGAAATCCACCCGAGCGAAGACCTGCATGACGGCCATAGCTGGGAGATGTTTCTCGACAGGGTCAAGGGGCATCCCCGGGCGAACCTGATGTATGATCCCTCGCATCTGGTTCTGCAGGGAATGGATTATCTGGCTTTCATCGACCATTACCACGACCGGATTAAAACCTTCCACGTCAAGGATGCCGAGTTCCGCCCCGACGGAAAGTCCGGCGCCTATGGCGGCTATCAGCCCTGGTCCAAACGGGCCGGCCGTTTCCGCAGCCCGGGCGACGGGCAGATCGATTTCGGGGCGATCTTCACGAAGCTCACAACCTACGGCTTCGATGGCTGGGCGGTGCTGGAGTGGGAATGTTTCGTCAAAAACCCGGAGGACGGCGCGTCTGAAGGCGCACGTTTCATCGCCGATCACATCATCCGCGTCTCGGACCGCGCCTTCGACGATTTCGTCAAATCCGGCGCGAACCGCAACGCCAACCGCGCCATGCTGGGGCTGGGGGAACAATGACTATCGAAAGACCGCTTCGTCTGGGCATGATCGGCGGGGGCCAGGGCGCCTATATCGGCAATATCCATCGTCTTGCCGCACGCCTTGACGGCAAATGGGTGCTTGTGGCCGGGGCCTTCGATGTCGATCCCGAAAGGGGCCGCATCTTCGCCATCAATGAGGGGCTTGATCCGGCCCGCAGCTACGGCAGTTATCAGGAGCTGATCGCCGGTGAGGCAGCCCGCGAGGACCGCGTCGATGCGGTTGCGATCTGCACGCCGAATTTCACCCATTATCCGATAGCGAAAGCGCTGATCGAGGCCGGTTTCGACGTGATCTGCGAAAAACCGCTGACCGCGACGCTTGAAGATGCCATCTCGCTGGAAAAGCTGTCGCGGGAAAGCGGCCGCTTCGTCGGGGTGACCTACACCTATTCCGGTTATCCGATGGTTCATGAAGCCCGTGCGCGCGTGGCGGCTGGTGAGATCGGCGAGGTTCGCACCGTGCAGGTGGAATATCCGCTGGAATGGATGGCGACCGCCATCGAACAGCAGGGCAATGCCCAGGCGGCCTGGCGCACCGACCCGAAGAAGAACGGCCGCGGCGGTTCCATCGGCGATATCGGCACCCATGCCTATCATCTGGCCGGTTTCGTGACCGGGCTGAAACTGCAGTCCCTCACCGCCGATCTCGCCACTTTCGTGGCGGGGCGGGCGCTGGATGACAATGCCCATGTGATGATGCGTTATGAAGGCGGGGCGCGCGGCCTCCTGTGGTCGTCGCAGGTGGCGCTGGGCAACTCCAACGGCGTGCGTCTGCGGGTATTCGGCGCGACCGGCTCGCTGCAATGGTTTCAGGAACAGCCGAACGAACTCGTCTATACACCGCTTAACGGGCGTGTGCAGACCATCAAGCGGGGCGCGGACGATCTTTCCGAGGACGCAAAGGCGCGCACCCGCACCCCGCCCGGCCACCCGGAAGGATATCTGGAAGCCTTCGCCAATCTCTACGCCGGCTTTGCGGAAGCGATCCGCGCCCGCAGGGCGGGACGCGAGCCGGGAGCTATCGGTCGCAACATCCCGCTCGCCTATGACGGTCTGAAGGGTGTGGCCTTCGTGGAGGCGGTGGTGGATAGCGCCGAAAGTACCGATCCGCGCTGGATCACGCCGATGGCGGTATAAACGCTCAGCGCAGCGCCCGGAAATCGACCTCCCGGACAGACCATGCCTGTCCGGGAGGTTTTTGTCGTTCGGTTTCCGGAAGGTGATCGCGCGCCGGGGCGATGGAATGTCGGGCCTGTGCAAACATGTGCCGCGACAGCCGACCATTCCGAAACCTTGCGGAACGGATGCGCTGGAAACGCCCGGATGGGCGTGATGCGTCAAGTTTTGTGGCGACGAGGTTATTGGTCTGCAGCCCTGCCAGGATGGAGACTGCAACAAAATTTGGATGTTGGCTTATACCTTGCGGTATCGCAGGGTTTTAGCGCTGGCCGATAGGTCAATCAAAGTTGACCGAATGACCATTTTACCCTACCTGTGGTCAGGTGATGTGTTTTGATTTGACCTGCTTTCGATGGCGTTCGGAAGCCGTTCTCTCGTCGTCATGAAACCGCTCGCAACCAGCGAAATAAAGGGACGACCCTTGCGACCTTCTCTGCGGCAAGAAGAAATCTTCGAGATCCTCAACCAGACACGCGAAATGTCCGTTGAAGAACTGGCAGAACGCCTCGGCGTGTCCAGAGAGACGATCCGGCGCGACCTGACCAAAATGGATGCCGAAGGAAAGCTCCGCAAAATCCATGGAGGAGCGCGGGCTGCCGGAGCGCCAAACGAGACTGCTGAAAACGAAGGTCCGTTTGCAACGCGCATGGCCGAGAATTACGAGGCAAAGAAGAAGATTGCGATTGCGGCAGCGCGTCTCCTTAGAGCTGACGATTCCGTGTTCATCGATACCGGCACGACCACGGTCGTGATGGCGGAAGAACTGGCTCGCCTTCAAAACCTGGTGGTGATTACCAATTCACATCGCATCGCGGCATCGGTCTCCGGCAACACGTCGCACAAAGTCTTCCTGATCGGCGGCGCTTATGGCGCGGACGCCGGCGAAAGCCTCGGTCCGCTTGCCCTGGAACAGATTATGAAGTTCCGGGCGCGTTATGCAATCATCACGATTGGGGCTATCGATTCCAGTTCCCTGATGGACTTTGACCTGCAGGAGGCGGAAATCGCAAAAACGATGATCGAGCGCTCCGACAAACTGATCGTGCTCGCCGATCATTCGAAGTTCGACCGCCGGGCGGTCTTCGAAGTCGTGCCTCTGGCCGCTGTCGACTATCTGGTAACGGACCGTCAGCCCACGCCGCAGGTTGCCGCGTCGTTGAGCGCTGCAAATATCGAAGTGATCGTCGCCTAGTCATCATTGCAACAGTTGTTCCCTTCCGGATACTTGCTCGAAGGCACATTTCGATACGCGCTGCCACTGGCTTAGTTGCGGCGTCTGCGGCCTTCGCTCCGGCAAAGACCGCGACGCTGAAACGCCAAATTTGGATATTGGGTCCTTCTCCTGCGAACTGAACACACAAAAATGACTGATCGGTCATTTTTGTGTGTTTTAATGTGTTGAGGTGACCCGCATGGTTGGAGGCGGAAGCGAACTCCATCACATATGAATGGAATATCTCGAGTTTTGAACAAAATATAACGGAAATGTGGCCTCGAGGCTTTACATTTTGCAAATGTGGTTGTTACTGTTCGGTCATAAAATGACTGAACAGTAGGAAATCGAACCGTGTGCGTTCAGCAATCCCAAACTCCGGGTGAACTTTTCGATGTCGCGATCATTGGTGCGGGCGTTGTCGGCTGCGCCGTTGCCCGGCGCTTTGCGCTTGCCGGTGCGAAAGTCATTCTGATCGAAAAAGGTTCGGACATCCTGTCCGGGGCATCGAAGGCAAATAGCGCCATCCTTCACACGGGCTTTGACGCACCGAAGAACAGTCTGGAGCTCTCCCTGGTTCAGGCCGGTCGTCAGGAATACCTCGACATTCACGAAAGCATGAACCTTCCTTTGGTGGAGACAGGCGCGCTCGTGTGCGCCTGGACACCGGAAGAAGCGATCAAGCTGGAGGAAATCGCCGAGCAGGGCAGGCAGAATGGCGTCGATCGGTTGCGCCTTCTGACGGCGGCCGAAGCGCGGAAGGTGGAGCCGGGACTCTCCGGAAATCTCGTTGCCGCGCTTCATGTGTTCGACGAGCACGTCATCGACCCCTGGTCCGCACCGCTTGCCTATGTCAACCAGGCCATCGCTCTTGGTACGGCGGTCATGCGGCAATGCGAGCTGCTTTCCGGTGAATTCGATGGCGAGTGGACACTCGAGACCAATCGTGGCGATGTGCGAACGAAATGGGTCATCAACGCGGCCGGACTTTTCGGAGATCACGTCGATGCCCGTCTGGGCTTCACGCCTGAGTTCCAGATCAGGCCACGCAAGGGGCAGTTCGTGGTGCTCGATAAGGCGGCGGCCCGGCAGCTCAAGACAATCATTCTTCCGGTACCCAACGAGATCACCAAGGGAATTGTCGTCTGTCCGACCGCATTCGGCAATATCCTGGTAGGCCCGACCGCCGAAGAACAGGACGACCGTATCCGTGCGACCGTTGAACACAACACGCTCGACGACCTGGTCGCTCACGGAACGAAACTTGTGCCCGGCCTGGCGCACATCCCGGTCACTGCCGTTTATGCCGGGCTTCGCCCCGCCTCGGACAAGAAGGAATATCGGGTCATCGATCGGCCTGAGCACAATGCCATCACCCTGGGGGGCATCCGTTCCACGGGTTTGAGCTCCGCCCTCGGCCTTGCCCAGCACGCCCTCAAGCTTCATGGCGGGTTGTCACGCGGGGAGTTTCAGCAAAAATCCATCCCCGATGTGCGCATGCCCAATCTGGCGGAATCCCGCCAGCGTGACTGGCAGACCGAAAACCATGGCGAGATCGTTTGCCATTGCGAGATGGTCACGCGTCGTGAAATCGAGGCAACGCTCACAACAGCGTTGCCGCCGGGCGATTTCGGCGGCTTGCGCAGGCGTACGCGTGCCGGGATGGGGCGCTGCCAGGGATTTTATTGCAACGCCAGGCTCGCCGAAATCAGCAAAGGCTGTCTGGCGACCCCGCTGGCGGTGGATCGGGAGGGCGGCAAATGAGCCAGTCCGACGTTATCATCATTGGCGGTGGGCCTTCCGGCGTCGCGGCGGCGATTTCCATGCGAAAGGCCGGGATCGAGAAAGTCACGCTTCTCGAACGCGAGCAACATCTCGGAGGCGCGACCAGACATTGCAGCCACTCGCCGTTCGGCATGCTCGAATTCGGGCGGGTTTACCTCGGAGCGGCATATGGCCGACGCCTCGAACGGGAGGTCCAGAAGTTTGGGATCGATGTTCGCTATGGGCATTCGGTGGCTCGCCTTGGTGAAGACGGTGAACTGCTTGTCGCGAATTTCGACGGGCTCCAGACCATTGCGGCCAAGCGCGTACTGGTCACGACGGGTGTTCGCGAGACAACGCGCGCGGCCCGTCTTGTGTCGGGCGATCGTCCTGTGGGCGTTCTGACAACGGGCACGCTCCAGTCCTATGTCGCGTTCCACAATATGATGCCATTCAAACGGCCCGTTATCGTGGGCTCCGAGCTGGTCACGCTTTCCGCCGTCTGGACCTGTCTCAGCCATGGCGCGCGCCCGGTCGCGGTACTGGAGCCAAGGAAGCAGGCGCTCGTTCGCGCACCGCTGGCATGGTTTCCCTCTTTGATGGGCATACCGTTCCACCGCAGTGCCGAGATCGTCGATATTCTGGGCCGCGGGCGCGTTGAAGCCGTGCTTGTAAAACGTGGCGAGACGGTCGAGACGCTTGAATGTGACGGCGTCCTCTTTTCGGGCGGCTTCATCCCGGAATCCTCTCTGTTCATGACATCCGGCCTGACGGTGGATTGGGGCAGCACGGGTCCAGCCGTGGACCAGCACGGCCGCTGTGAAAATCCACACTATTTCGCTGCGGGCAACGTCCTTCGCGCGGTGGAGACGGGCGGCTGGGCCTTCCGGGAAGGCCGCGCCGTCGGCGAGGCCCTGGCTGCGGATATGCTGCGACCGGTTTCTGCCGAAGCGCCGGTAAACGTGACTTTCGATGCGCCGATCAAACTGGTGGTGCCCAACCTCATCCGCAGCGGTACCGACTTGCCGGGCGGGCTCAGGGATTTCCAGCTGCGGTTTCAGGAGCGTGTAACCGGCACGCTTGCACTATGCATCGACGGACGCCCGGTCTGGCAAAAAAGAGGACTTTGGCGGCCAGAGAGCCGGACAATGGTTCCGCGTCCAGACGCCGTTCGCCACGCACAGCACGTTCATTTCAGCTTCAGAGAGGAAGGTTGAATGCGTATTGCATCCATTGACCAGGGTACGACATCCACACGTTGCCTCGTTGTAGAGGACGGCGGAGACTGGAAGATCGTCGCCAGCCGCAAACACGGGCAGGAGCATCCCTTCGCTGGATGGGTCGAGCATGATCCGCACGAACTTCTCAAGAATATTCTGACGGTCCTCGACGCGGCGGGAAAGGTCGATGCGGTTGCTATCGCCAACCAGGGTGAAAGCTGCATCGCCTGGGACGCGGAGACCAGGGAAGCATTGTCGCCCGTTATCGTCTGGCAGGATTCGCGGACGGCAAGGTATCTCGCCGATCTCGGGCCGGAAGCCGAGGAAACCTCGAAGCGCATCTGCGGTCTGCCGCTCGATCCGTATTTTTCGGCAAGCAAGCTTGCCTGGCTTATCCGTCACGTTCCCCACATTGCGGAAGCGCAAAAAGCAGGCCGTCTGCGTCTCGGTACAACGGACGCCTTCTTCCTCGATTCGCTTGCCGGCGTTTTTGCGACCGATCTGGCAACGGCTTCGCGCACGGGCCTTCTCGATCTCGCGACAGGTGCGTGGAGCGACGAACTCTGCGCGCTTCACGGAGTGCCAAAAGAGTGCCTTCCCCGGATCGCCAACGTCAATGATGACTTCGGCAAGATCAACGGTATTCCCGTCAAGGCATCCATTGTCGATCAGCAGGCCGCGCTGTTCGGGCATGGATGCCGGAACCCCGGCGACTGCAAGATCACCTTTGGAACGGGTGCCTTCCTTCTGGCGGTGAGTGGTTCGGAACGGCCACCCCAGTCGGAGCTTCTGCCAACGGTTGCCTGGGCGCTCCAGGAGGGTGGCACGACCTATGCAATCGAGGGCGGCGTTTACGACGCCGGTTCGGCTTTGGAATGGGCCCGCAATATCGGTCTCTATTCGGCACTGGAAGAGCTCGGTGTCTTCGAAGGGCCGTCCGCGCTCAGCCGGGGGATTGTTTTTGTCCCGGCGCTCTCGGGCCTCGCCGCACCTTACTGGGACCGCACGGCTGCTCCGCTGTTCATCGGCATGGACCACGCGACCGATCGCCGCGATCTTGTCCGGGCGGTTCTCGAGGGCATCGCGATGCTGACCGTAGGATTGATTAAGGCGGCGTCGGAAGTCACCGATCTCGGTCCGAGCATCTCGATTGACGGCGGCCTGTCGCAAAGCCCCTATTTTGGCCAGTTCCTCGCTTCGGCGAGCAAGCGCTCGATTACGGTGCCGTCGATGCATGAGCTGACAGCATTGGGACTTGCCGAATTCTGCGGTCTGGACGTCAGTGCGGCACGGGCAAAACATGCCCGTTTCGAACCTGACGGATCAGTTACCGATGAACACCATGCTTTGTTTGCCAGAGCTGTTGAAAGGGCACGAGGCTGGCGAAGCTGACGTCCTAACCTAGCGTTCGAATATTCGGAGAATACAATGAGAAAGATTTTTCTCGCTGGCCCTTACGGCCACGCGGACCGCGAAGTCGTGGAAAAACGGTACCACGAAGCCAATGCCGTGGCGGCCAGGATTGCCCGCAGCGGATCGGCCGTCTTCAGCCAGATTTCGATGTCTCACCCGATCAACGGCCATCTCCCAGATCTCGACAAGGCCGGTATCGGCAGACTGTGGGCTCCAATCGATCAGGTCTTCATGGAAGCCATGGACGAGATCGTCGTGATCGATGGTCCCGGCTGGCAGGAAAGCGCCGGCGTGAAGCGTGAAATGGAGTTTTTCAAATCCAAGGGACAACGCGTCAGCCTTTGGAGCGAGATCGAACACGAATTCGCGAACTGACGTTTGAGAGAAAAAAGGGGAATAAAATGACAATCGCCACCAAGTCCGGACCGGTGCCGGGACAGACCGATCACGATCACCTGAAACGGGATGTGACGCCTTTTCAGTCGTTCGCCGTAGCCTTCGGTTTCGTATCGATCGCCACGGGTATTTTTACCGCCTATGGCGCGATGCTCTCGACATCCGGCCCCATGGGCATCTGGACCTGGCCTGTTGTCGTCATCGGCCAGTTGATGGTCGCCCTGATCATCGGCTCGCTCGCCGCTCGTATCCCCGTCACGGGTTACATCTATCAATGGGCATCCCGCCTCACCAATCCCGTGTTCGGCTGGATCATGGGCTGGATCGGTTTCACCTTCCTTGCCGTCGTGCTGGTGGCCGTGGATTATACGATCGCATCGACTGTTCTACCCGTGCTGTTGAGTTACGAGGGCACGGCCGAAAACGCCTGGTGGATCACCAGCCTGGTAATCATCGCCCAGGCGATAATGATCGCGTTCTCGACGAAGTTTACGCAGAAATTCAATGCCGTCGCCGTGACGATCCAGTTGATCGGAATGATCGGCCTTGTCGTGCTGCTGTTCGGTGTCGGCGCGTATAATAACGAACTCGATTTCTCGAACCTCTTCAGCAGCGGGACCATTGCCCAGGAAGGATATTATTCCTTCGGAACGCTCACGAGCGTTGGCCCCTGGATCATGGGCACCCTGCTCGGTGCTTTCACGATCGTGGGTTTCGAGTCCGCTGCAAATCTCGCCGAAGAAACACGGGACCCGGCGCGTGTCGTTCCAAAGGCAATGTGGCAGGCCGTCCTCAGCCTTGGCGTGATCGGGATGCTTTTCCTCCTTGCCGTTACCGCCCTGCTCGGCGATCCGACCGCCCTCAGCGGTTCCTCCACGCCGATTGCCGACGTCATCAACCGCGTGCTTGGTCCGATCCTCGGCAACCTGTTGCTGGTTCTGGTCGTGATCTCAATTTTTTCATGCGGTCTTGTCATCCTGCTCAGCGGCACCCGCCTTGTTTGGGCAATGTCGCGTGACGAGCGTTTCCCCGGCTGGCAGCTCTGGCATCGCATCAGCCCGACGCTCAAAACTCCGGTCAACGCGACGGTATTCATGGCGGTGGTCGGTCAGGTCATTCTCGCGCTGTTTGCAAAACAGACAGATGCGCTGTTTGCCCTGTTCTCCGCAGCGACCCTGCTTCCGGCGATCATCTATGCGGTGACGGTTTTGATCTACGCCTTCCAGCGTAACAATCTTCCCCCAAGCCAGGGCTTCCGTCTCGGCGCATGGGAAACCCCGGTTCTTGTGGTTGCGATTGTATGGCTGGCCTTCGAACTGGCCATCTTCCGCGATGCCTCGTTCTCCAAGCCGTGGTCGTATGTGGCGATCATGTTCGCGATCGGTGTGGTTTACCTTGTTTATCTTCTTGCCACGCGTGGCGGCCCCAAGGCACTCAAGATGCCCGACATGATCTCTGTCGATGCTATCCTGGACGCTGACAAGGGCGCAGAAGTGCTGCGCTGACCGTCCTCCATCGAGAGCCGGCGTGTTGCACGCCGGCTCTTTTTCCAGCCCCCTCCTCGAATTGTTATCGGGGCCCGATCAGATCCACGGAAACCTGTTGAATACCGGTCGGGGTCAGCCCGCTGGAGGTTTCCGTCGGGATCTGGATGCGTCCAATATTGGGTTGCTTCCGCCCTAAGATACGTGGGGTGCAAGATTGGCCTCAACGCCGGACTGACCGCAACAGACGTCCGCGAAAGTGTCCTCGCGAACGTCTGCGGGCTTGGACGAGGTCAGTGACCGGGATGCAGGGCATCATTCAGGTACATGCAAGTTAGCATCGTGAATACATAAGCCTGGATGGTTGCCATCAGGAATTCCAGGGCTGTGATGGCGACGGTCATCAACAGAGGCATGGTTGCACCCAAGATGCCCAATGCGCCCATTCCACCCAGCGATGCGACAAAGCCTGCAAATACCTTGAGGGTGATGTGGCCCGCCAGCATGACTGCGAACAATCGCACGGAGTGGCTGATGGGGCGCGACAGGAAGGAGATGATCTCGATCGGGATGATAATCGGAGCCAATACGGCAGGAACACCGTCGGGCTTGAAGAGCCGAAGGAAACCGAAACCATGCTTGAAGAAGCCATACAGCGTCACGGTCAGAAAGACCAGCATCGCAAGCCCAAAGGTTACGATGATCTGGGCGGTGACCGTAAACGCGTAAGGAAACATGCCAATCATGTTCGCCACCAGGATGAACATGAAGAGGGAAAACACGAAGGGGAAGAACCGCATTCCCTCCTTACCTGCATTATCGCGTAGTGCCTTGGCGACAAACTCGTAGAGCATCTCGGCACTAGACTGCCAGCGGCCCGGAACGACCATACGCTTGCTCAGTTTGGCGTATATGCCCGAGGACCAGGTGGTGGACGAGGTCCGAAGGGGGGATTTAATTCGGGTTCTGGAAGACTGGTGCGAGCCGTTTGCGGGCTATCACCTGTACTACCCTAACCGAAGGCATACCTCTCCGGCATTCGCCGCTGTCGTCGATGCGCTGCGATTCCGGGCATAACGCACGAGCAACGCCAGCGGCATTCTCCGCCCGTGTTTAGTGATCGGCCGTTGCTGGCCCACCTATCGAGCTGGTTGAGGTCACGCATGATGGGCCTGCATCAACTGCGCAGAACCAGATCGATGAAATTTCTGGAGAAGTGAGATCTTCCGTGTAAGTGCCGCCAATGACTTCTCTAGCGGAAGCTCAGGTTGCGGCCCATCCCATCAGGAATGGGCCGTCGTTGCGGCCTGAGGACGGTCCTCCAAATCGTCTCCGACTGGCCGCTTCGTTCTCACTAGCTTGAGCACGAAGACGAAAAAGGCCGGGACGAAGAAGATTGCGAGGACGGTCGCCGATATCATGCCGCCGAGAACAGCCGTGCCGATGGCATTTTGGCTGGCAGCGCTGGCACCCGACGCGACGACTAGCGGCACCACGCCGAGCGTGAATGCCAGCGAGGTCATGATGATTGGGCGGAAGCGCAGTCGGGCAGCCTCTATCGCCGATTCCAGCAGCGGTTTGCCCTCGGCGTAGTTATCCTTGGCAAACTCGATGATCAGGATCGCGTTCTTCGCCGACAGACCGATGATGGCGATGAGGCCTACCTTGAAGTAGATGTCGTTCGGCATGCCCGCAGCCATGACCGCAAGCACGCTTCCGATGACACCGAGCGGCACGACGAGCATGACCGAGAGCGGTATCGACCAGCTTTCGTAAAGGCCTGCCAGCAACAGGAAGACGAAGAGAAGGCTGATGCCGAACAGGAACGGGGCTTGAGAACCAGACTTTATCTCCTCGAGCGACTGGCCTGTCCATTCAAACCCGATGCCCTCGGGCATCTCTCCGGCGAGACGTTCCATTTCGGCGATGGCCGCGCCCGAGGAGTTGCCTGGAGCGGGCTCGCCAGCGATGCGGATCGTCGGATAGCCATTGTAGCCGACGATCTGCGGCGAGCCCTTCTGCCATTGTGCTATGGCAAAGGAAGACAGTGGCACCATGCCTCCGCCAGCGTTGCGGACGTTGAGCTTGAGCAGGTCCTCTACTTGGAGGCGGCTGCGATCCTGCGCCTGCACGATGACGCGCTGCATGCGTCCGGCGTTGGGGAAATCGTTGATATACGAAGACCCGAGGTTTGCCGTGATCGTGTTGTTGATGTCGGCGAAGGTCACGCCGAACGTGTTCGCCTTCTCACGGTCTATGACCAGGAGGACCTGCGCGGCGTCAGGGAGACCTTCAACTCGCATACCTGTGAGCAAAGGACTCTGGCTGGCCCTCTCCATCAGTTCTGCCGCGGCGGCCGAGAGCGCGGCCTGGCCGACGCCGTTGCGGTCCTGGAGACGGAAGGCGAAACCGCCCGTGGCACCAAAACCTTCGATGGCAGGAGGCGAGAGTGCATAGCTGGTCGCGTCCTTGAGGCCGAACAGCGACATGTTCACACGGTCCGCGATCTCCTGCGCGGAATTGCCTTCGCCACGTTCGCTCCAGTCCTTGAGCGTAACGAACATAAGAGCGGCGTTTGCACCGCTTCCCGAGAAGCTGAAGCCCTGAATAGCGATGACGTCCTTCACGCCGGGTTTGGCCCTGAACATCTTCTCGATCTGCTCGACTGATGCCTGTGTGCGGTTGGCGCTGGCCTCCGGCGGTCCCTGAATGTCGACGAGCAAGTTGCCTTGGTCTTCGGCGGGTACGAAGGCGGATGGCAGGCTGATGAATAGATAGCCGAGACCCACGAGCAGGGCGAAGTAGATGACCATCATTCGACCCGCGCGCTTGGTCATGCCGCTGGTGGTCTTAACGTAGCCGTTGGTAAGACTGTTGAAATTGCGGTTGAACCAGCCAGCGAGCCCTTTCTTCTCGTGATGTCCCTGGGGGATCGGCTTGAGGAAGGTGGCGCAAAGGGCAGGCGTCAGCGACAGCGCCAGGAAGGCTGAGAAGGCGATCGAGACGACCATGGTCAGTGAGAATTGGCGGTAGATTATGCCTGTCGAGCCGGGGAAGAACGCCATCGGGATGAATACGCAGGCGAGCACCAGCGTGATCCCGAGGATCGCGCCCGTGATCTGGCCCATCGCCTTGCGAGTAGCCGCTTTGGGCGAGAGGCCTTCCTCGGCCATAATGCGCTCTACGTTCTCGACCACTACGATCGCGTCGTCGACCAGGATGCCGATGGCAAGAACCATCGCGAACATGGTGAGTACGTTGATTGAGAAGCCGGTCGCGTACATGATCGCGCAGGTCCCGAGCAGGGCCACCGGAACGACGAGCGTCGGGATCACGGTGTAGCGGAAGTTCTGCAGGAAGACGAACATCACGATGAAGACGAGGACGACGGCTTCGATCAACGTGTGCAGTACTTTCTCGATCGATGCCGAAACGAAGGGACTGGTATCATATGGCGTGGCGTACTCTACCCCCTTTGGAAAAAAGCGTGATAACTCGTCCATCTTTGCCTTGACGGCAGTCGAGGTCGCGACGGCGTTACCCGCCGAAGACAGCTGGATGCCGACTGCGGCACTCGGCTGCCCGTTGAGGCGGCTTGTGAAGTTGTAGTTCTCCGCGCCGAGTTCGATCTTCGCGACATCCTTGAGGAGCACCGCGCTTCCGTCTGGATTGGCGCGCAGAATGATATTACCAAACGCCTTCGGATCGGAGAGTTGGCCCTGCACGAGCACGGTCGCCGTCATGTCCTGACTGACTGGGTTTGGAGCCGCGCCGATTTGTCCCGCGGCGACTTGGGCGTTCTGGGCGGTGATGGCAGCGTTGACGTCACCTGCGGTCAGGTTGAGGCCAACGAGCTTGTCCGGATCGATCCATACCCGCATAGCGCGCTGGGCGGCGAACATCTGGGCGCGACCGACGCCGTCAAGACGGCGGATTTCCCCGAGCACGTTGCGGTTCAAGTAGTCCCCGAGCGCGACCTCGTCCATGCTGCCGTCGGTCGAGGTGAGCGTGATCATCATCAGGAAGCCAGATGCGGCTTCCTCGACGGTGACCCCTTGCGAGGTCACGGCTGACGGAAGTCGCGATTCCACGCGCCGGATGGCGTTCTGGACGTCAACCGAGGCCTGGTCGATGTTGGTTCCCGCTTCGAAGGTTGCGTTGATACTGACGGAACCCGAGGTATCGGAGGTCGACTCGAAATACATCATCCCGCTGACACCATTGAGTTCCTCTTCTATCAGGCGCGTCACGCCCTGGTAGATTTCCTGAGGCGATGCCCCCGGATAGGCCGTCGAGATGGTGAGCTGCGGAGGCGCGACCTTGGGGTACTGCGCAATCGGCAGGAAGGGCAGGGCGATAATGCCTGCGATTGAGATGAACAGCGCAAAGACCCAGGCGAGGATCGGCCTGCTGATAAAGAACTGTGCCATGATATTTCCTTACTGGCCCTGCGAGGCATTCTGTGAGTTCGGTGTCCACGGCTCCGGCGCGACCTTGGTGTCGGACTGGACTTTCTGGACTCCGTCGACGACGACCTTCTCGCCGTCCTTCAGACCACGCTCGATGACCCATTCCTGGCCGAGTGACTGGCCTAGCTCGACATTGCGGAGCCTCGCGATGTCGCCGGCCTCCACCACGAAAACCCTGGCCTTGCCGTCCTGCGTACGCAGAATCGATCGCTGAGGGACCGTGATGGTGTTCTGCCGGATGGCCTGCTCGACGCGGACACGCACGTACATGCCGGGGAGGAGATCGCCCGTCGGATTGGGAAACTCGGCCCGTAAGGTCACTTGGCCTGTCGTCGCGTCGACGTTGGCACTGGAGAACAACAGCCTGCCTTTCCGACCGTACACTTCGCCGCTGTCGAAAACGAGTTCGACACTCGCCTGACCGGGGGCTGGACTGGCGAGTGTGCCGTCAGTCACGGCCCGCTTGAGACCGAGCAGTTCCTGAGCCGACTGGGTGAAATCGGCGTAGACCGGATCGATCTGCTGGATGAGGGCGAGGTTCGATGTCGCGTCGGCAGTCACAAGTGCGCCTTCGGTGATGAGCGCGCCGCCGATCACTCCCGTAATCGGGGCGCGGACGTCGGTATACTCGAGATTGATCCTGGCTTCCTCGAGTGCGGCCTGCGCAAGGGCAACGTCGGCGTCAGCCTGGGCTAGATTAACGGCTGCCGTATCGTAATCCACCGCGCTGGCGACGTTCTTCTGGTGCAGAGACTTTTGCCTGTCCAGCTGGACCTGGGCGTTCTGGCGGGTCGCCTCGGCCCGGCGCAGCGACGCCTCGGCGCTCGCCACTCGGACACGGAAGAGCTTCGGGTCGATGCGGTACAGGACATCGCCAGCCTTCACGAGAGCGCCCTGTTCGAAAACCCGCTCAAGAAGGATGCCCGACACGCGGGCGCGGACCTCGGAGATACGGGTTGCCGCCACGCGGCCCGGGAGCTCGCTCACGACGGGGACGGCATGGGACTTGAGGTCGATGACACCGACGGCGGCGGGCGGCATTTCCGC
>QFOL01000592.1 GCA_003241215.1 Agrobacterium fabrum | reverse complement strand
TTGGTAGACGCGCCAGCTTCAGGTGCTGGTACTCGCAAGGGTGTGGAGGTTCGAGTCCTCTTCTGGGCACCATTCCATTTTTGATCTTAGCCAGATCAATGACTTAGCCGAAAAATAGCAACATACAGGCCGACCGGCAAACGCCGGGAAGCATGTTGCTTTTTTCGCTTTCCCCTGCTCCCAAAAAAACTGCAGCCGCTCGCGGACGGGAAGTCAACTTCCCACCGAAGGCCTGTCGTTATGGATGGAGGATTCTGACGCGACTCTGCCCTGTTACGGCTGAGCGTCCTTGTCGCCGCTGTTTTGCGAATGCTGTTCGCAATTCGGCGTACAGGAGAGCACGGTGCGCTCCGTCTGGCGGAAAACGCGAACCGTATTGCCCTCATCGATGGAGACGAGAATGCGTTCATCCACGATTGGATTGCCGTCGGCATCGAGGAGCACAAGGTTGGTCGTGCCGAAACTGCGGCCGGTCAGAACAATCGTGGTGGCATCGGCAACCGTGGCATCGGCGACCTTGGAGTTGCCAATAATGACCTTACTCACGGGACGATCAAGGCGAAGGACGCGGGCGTGATTCATCGAAACGCGCAATATGTCTTCCTGAGCAAAACCGGGCTGCAGAGAACCCGATAGAAAGACGGACAAGCCGACCATGATTTTCGCCAGTTTTCCGGATGACACGCGTTTGGCCCTTGCTCACTATCCGCACACTTTATTGCGCCACAGAATGCGCGGTTTTAGTGAATGAAGCGTTAAATGGCGGGAATCCATGACGCGGATGGTAACCATGCGTAACAAGATGATATTTTTCCGCCCCTTCACCCCGCTTCAAAATTGAACAGCTGCGTCACTTAAAAAAACACTTGCCCCAAAAAGAGAAACCGGGGGCACCGCAATATATTTGTTTATCAGCAAATATAAAAATGAAGGCGATACTTTTCTGTTTTATTTACCAAGAGAAACTCATCCTGCCGTTTACTTTGAATTAATCGTTTTTTTTAAGTGCTTGGAAAGCGCCCGGCTGTAGTTTGAACGCAACCGAACAACGGAGAACAGTTGTCGGCGTGCTGAACCAAACAAGATTTAGGAGAGACCTATGACCAAGATTTTCGCTCGTTTCCTCAAGGACGAATCCGGCGCTACGGCAATTGAATACGGCCTGATCGCTGCCCTCATTTCTGTCGCCATCATCGGCGGCGCCACCACTCTGGGCACAAAGCTCAGCACCCAGTTCACGAACCTGGGCAGCTACATGAACGTGAAGTCGAATACGACGCCGTAATTTTCACG
>QFOL01000591.1 GCA_003241215.1 Agrobacterium fabrum | reverse complement strand
CCGAAAGACGATGTCTGGCGAAGTGGGACGGACGGCTGGAAGGGTTTCAATGAAGACGATGCAGGGTAATGCGCAGGGTTTGGGCATGTTTCGCACGGTTGTTGGCATCACGACGATAGGCGTGTTGCTCGGTGCCTGCACCAGCCCGACCTATGGCACGGGCAAGACGGCCGCTGAACAGCTTGTCGACGATCTCGGCAATGCGACCTCGATCACCGGTGACCAGACCAAGCGCAACCTGAAATACGGCCCCCGCCCGGGTCTCGTCGTTCCGGCCCAGTCCCGCGCTGAACAGCTGGCCACGCCGCAGCAGAACATGGCAAGCCGCGAAAATAACCCGCAATGGGTCGAATCGCCGGAAGAAACCCGCGAACGCCTGCGCGAAGAGGCGGATGCCAACAAGAATAACCCGAATTACCGCTCACCGCTGCTCGCCGGCAACGGCACGGCCGGCCAGATGACCGAGACCCAGAAATGGGAAGCCTTCCGCAAGGCCAAGGCCGATGCCCAGGGCGGTTCCGTGGTGAACGCCCAGCGCCGGTTCCTCACCGATCCGCCGGCTGAATATCGCAGCGTCCCGCAGGATCAGCTGACCGATCTTGGCGAACCGGAACAGAAGAAGGAAAAGCGCCGCAAGAAAGAAGCGGCGGTGGCGAATACCGGCAAGAGCTGGTGGAACCCTTTCCAGTGAAAACTGGCCAGTAAAAATGGCTGATGGCCGGCGGGGCGCTTCGTTCCTCCCGCTTGCCGCTCAATCGTCGAGACGTTTTTCGCGAAAAAACTGCCGCAATATGTCTGCACTTTCACTTTCCGCCAGCCCCGAATAGACATCAGGCGCATGGTGGCATGTCGGCTGGCTGAAGAAGCGCACGCCGCTCTCCACCGCGCCGCCCTTCGGGTCCTGCGCGCCGTAATAGAGCCGGCGGATTCGGGCGAATGAAATCGCCGCCGCGCACATGGTGCAGGGCTCCAGCGTAACGTAAAGGTCGGCGCCAGGCAGGCGTTCCTGTCCCAGAGCCTCACAGGCCATGCGGATCACGGCGATTTCGGCATGCGCCGTCACATCGTTCAATTCACGGGTGCGGTTGCCGGAACGGGCGATGACGCGGCCGTCCAGAACCAGTACCGCGCCGATCGGAACCTCCTGCCGCTTAGCCGAGGCACGGGCTTCCGCCAGTGCCAGTTCCATGAAATGTGTCCTTTCGGCCATTGCGTTTCAATTTCCTCTTAACCCTTGTGCTTGGACCTGATAGGACAGCCCAAACAACAGGCAAACAGCAAATGACTTTTAAAGA
>QFOL01000590.1 GCA_003241215.1 Agrobacterium fabrum | reverse complement strand
CCGCTGCATTTATAGGCTTCACAATCCTGTAACAACGGACCTAATATACAAGTGCAGATGCCGAATCGCTCAGGAGAAGCCCTTGACGATTGCAGTTTCACCACAGGCCCTGCCGGCGCTCGTTCTGAACGCAGACTATAGGCCGCTGAGTTATTATCCCCGTGTGAACATCATTGCAGAATATGATCACGCGGTGTCCTCCCCCAGCTTTTCCATGCGGCTGCCGAGCGTCGTCAGCCTCAAGACCTATGTGCAGCCCACCCGCAACCCCGCCTTTACACGATTCAACGTTTTCCTTCGGGACAAGTTCGAATGCCAGTATTGCGGCACGCGGGACGAATTGACCTTCGACCATGTGGTCCCCCGCGCGCATGGCGGTGAAACCACCTGGCACAATGTCGTTGCGGCGTGCTCTCCCTGCAACCTTAAAAAAGGCAGCAAGCTTCCAAAACAGGCGGGCATGTTCCCGGCGCAGAAGCCCTTCCAGCCGACGGTTCAGGATCTGCACAATAACGGGCGGCTGTTCCCGCCCAATTATCTGCACGAAAGCTGGATGGACTATCTTTACTGGGATACCGAGCTGCAGCCCTGATCTTTCGAGGACTGCAACACGGTTTTCCGCTTACCGGCTTTTACGGCTCGCGCCAAAAAAGGCGACTGCCGCAAGTGCAACGCTTGCGATGACATTCCAGCCCGCGAAGGAAAGGCCGAGCACCCGCAAGGCGGCGTCGTTGCAGGAAGGTGCCTTGATGGCGTTCAGATTGCCCAGGAGATCGCCGGCATTGGTGGTGATGGAAGGCGCGCCGGTGGCGCAGGTGATCGGCCCTTCCCAGAAACCCCATTCCACACCGGCATGATAAACGCCGAGCCCGGCGCCGATCAGCATCGCCACGCCGATAAGGGCAAGCAGCAGCCGGGTGATCTGGGCCGGCAATTTGAAGATGCTGGTCGCAATGGCCAATATGCCCAGCGGAATGGCGTAATAATAGGGATCGCGCTGCAGCAGGCACAGCGCGCAGGGCGTATAACCGCCAATATGCTGGAAACCGAGGGCGGAGCCGACGGTGAAGATCATTCCCGCCGTGACGCCGAGAGCGGCGAGCGTGCGGCTATTGTCGGCGGTGGTCGCATTGGCCATGTTGTTTTCCTCAAACTTCGCGAAGAAGCAGATATCCCGGACGGGCTTTCAAAAAGGCGGGCGTGATGGCGAAATTAAGTCGCCGGTCCTCACGGGGTGTAACGGGATTCGTCTAATCGAGTCCGCCGCATCTGGCAAATGAAAGCCCGGTAATACTCGGGAGCGCGCAAGCAAAGTTTCGTGAGCCTGTCGGCGGCGTGTGGTCATTGAGGAGTGCAATGGCAGGTGCTGGACAAAGCCTAGAGAAATCAATGCGCTTTTGGAAATGGTACCCCAAGCCGGGATCGAACCAGCACTCCTTTCGGAACCGCATTTTGAG
>QFOL01000589.1 GCA_003241215.1 Agrobacterium fabrum | reverse complement strand
GCCGTCATCTTTGCGCGCAAGCGCGCCTTCGGGCCTTTTCGCCGTGCCGAACTCGACGAGAAGCGCAAGAACAAGGAGTTTTCCGCCTTCGCCCGCAATGGCTTCGGTTTCGAAATCGGCGCGAAGGTCATGGCCATGACTTTCGAAGAGGCGGAAGAGATTGTCGCGGAAGCGCCGCTCTGACAGCTACTGCGGCAGGGGATGGGTTTTCAGATAGGCGATCAGGCCCGTTATATCGGTTTCGCTCCAGAGCCCGAAAAAACGCATCGCATTTCCCGGTATCGCCTTCTTCGGGCTGGCGATGAATTTCTGCAGCTCTTCTTCCGTCCAGACCCGGCCAGCCGCGCCGGCATCTTTGAGCGCCTGCGAATAATGGCTGTAATCGGCCACGGAAGCCATCGGCCTGCCGACCACGCCCATCAGATGCGGCCCCATGCGGGTGCGTGGCGTATCGGCACTGTGGCAGGTGGAACAGCGGCTGAAGACTTTTTCCCCACGGGCCGCATCGCCTTCTGCAAAGGCGCTCGCCGCAAGGAGGAGGAAAAACGCGGACGCCGCCGCAGCTTGTTTGGACATGGAAATCATGGCCCGGATAATACAACGCCCTCTCCGCCTGACAACGAAGAGGGCGTTTTTTGAGATGCGACAGAATGCCCGGCTGAGGCCGGGCACTTTGCCGATCAGTTCATGGCCGTCAGCGTCACCGAAGTGCCGGTGGCGGCGAGGTTGAGGCCAACCTGGCCCGTCACGCTGACCGTCTGCAGCTGGATGGAGCCGGACGTGCCGCCAACGAGAACGTTGGTGCCAACGCCGAGACCGACGGTGACTTCAGCCGTTGCGCCCTGATAAAGGCCGCCGAGCGAGCCGCGATGGTAACCGGCGGTCGGGGCGAAAACGGCCCAGACCAGACGGCCCTGCGTGGTGAAACCGAGGTCAACACCCATCTTGCGGATGGCGCCGGAATAATGGTCGGTGCGACGGGCGCCGATCGTGGACTGGAAGGTGCAATCCAGTTCCTTGGCCGAGCCGATCACGTAACCGACGCCGCCGCCGATATCGCAGGTGAGGTAACCGATCTTGACGCCATTGCGTTCGTCCTGCTCCTGCGGAGCCGGCTCATATTTTGCAAGGTCGGCAGCGAGTGCGGAAGCGGTTCCGCCAAGGCCCATCGTCAATGCGGCAAAAGTTACGGCAACAGCCTTTTTCATCTGATTTTCTCCTGTTTTATTCCTACCCGCAGCAGCCCTTCTTGCCCTCTCCGGATATTGAATTCCGCACTGTTAACGTTTGTTCCGAAAAAT
>QFOL01000141.1 GCA_003241215.1 Agrobacterium fabrum | reverse complement strand
GAAGCGCCCGGACCACAAGGCCAAGAAGCACGGCAAGCCCAAGACGAAATACGAATACATGCGCCGCTTCCCCAAGAAGCCGCGCAACGGCGAGGAAGTCGGCGGTGGCCACTTCGTATTCCGCCGCGGCGACAGCACTGGACGCATTCGTCCCTGCATGTGGCCATTCGAGCATCCCTCCTACGATTCAGCGCTGGTTGAAGCCGCGCGCCTGCACAAAGAGCACGGCGGCACCTTTGAAGTGTTCGTTCGCGTCGGCCGCGTCGAGGCGCTGGAGGCCGGCGAATGAGCGCGGCTGCCATCAAAGAGCCGACCACAGTCCAGCAGATCATCACTGAAGAGCACGCCGACCTGTTGAAGGACATAGCCAGTTTTCTGGCTTTGTCGCTCTTCATCACCGCAGTGCTGATCTGGGCTTACTGAAACACCACCAACCACCACCGCTTGAGGAGACACAAATGTCGAGAAGACGTGACACCACCTACACCCCTTCCCCGTATCCCGGCGACGGTCTTGAAGTCGTAGCCAACCTTTCAACCGGAACCGCACCGACGGCCGTCCTCGTCGCCGTCGCCAAATGGCACGAGCGCAAGAAGGATGGCCGCAACCGCGCCATTGCCTCCAAGTTGCGCGAGCTCGTCGCGGCGAATGATAATGGGAGGAGAAGATGAGCGTGGATGAGATTAAGAAGGCGCTGGAAGGCGTGACGCCGGGACCGTGGGAAGTCTACAGCGAAAAGGTTGCCGACAAAGCGGCTGCAATCGCTGAATCTGCTTATCAGGTTGAGCATACGGAGCCGTTCGCTGGTAAGATTTTCATGCTCAATGGTGGCGGCAAGTGCCCTGCATTAACTGGATGCGGGCCATACAGTGAGGCTAACGCCCGCTACATCGCCGCCGTCAATCCTGCGGTCATTACCGAACTTATCTACACCGTCGAAAGATTGCAGCGCGAGAACGAGGAACTGAGGCATCGGCAGTTAGCATGGCGCTCGATGGATAGCGCTCCGAAAGACGGAAAGCATTGCATCCTTTCCATTCCCTCTGGCGGCTTTGTCTACACAGTCCAAGGCGCGTTCATGGGCGGGAAATGGATCAATGCGCTGAACGTTGATGCCGAGCCGCTGGCTTGGATGCCAAACGTTTTGCTGCCAGACGCGTATTGCCCGTGGAAGCGTCCATTCTCCGTACCCCTTGCCAGCACAGGAGGCGAACACCATGGTAACTGATGAGATGGTCGAGAAGGCCGCCGAGGAGATGGCTCGGCAGGATATCACGTTCGCAAGCTGCGACAGGGGGTGGCAGAAGCGCACGATCCGCGCCGCCCTCGAAAACGCCCTGTCCGCTGCGGAGCCGGTGGCAGTACGCCACGACTTCGACGGCCACGGTTTTCAATACATCGATAGCGGTTCCGGAAGCGACTGGAAGACACGCCATCCCGATGCTCAAATGCTCTACGACCGACCGCAACAGCCCACGCCATCCGTGGCAGTGAAGGTGCCTACGATGCCTCAGATCGAGGATCGACGCCCGCTGGATGACGACGACCCCGATGGGTACTTGGAAAGTAATTCGGATTGGGCCGTCAACAATAACGATGCTGTGGAATGGCTGGCAGACAATCACGCAGCCATCCGCTCCGCCATCTCCGCACAGGTGCAGGACGTGGCGCAAGAGCGATATCGTCACAAAAAGCGCGGCTCGACCTACACGGTGATGGCGCGCGGCCGACTACAAGTCGATGGCGATCTGGATAATGAGAAAGTCGTGGTCTACCTGGGCGAGGATGGTCAGACGTGGGTTCGCCCTGAATACGAATTCAATGATGGTCGCTTTGAGCCTCTCCCCCCAGCACCCGCAAAACAGGAGGGCTGAGACGTGAGCGACGACTTGACGCCAGAGATGATAGATACGGCGGAAGCAAACATCCGTGGTGATCATCGGTCTGGAAAGATATCGACAGAGCAGTTTCAGAAGGAAATGCTGATTGTCGCAAGGGCGAGGCGATATGCGCCTGCTGAATCGCGGGAGGCCAGCCATGTCACCAGCAAATGACAACTCCCCTCGCCTCATGGGAAGAAGAGAAGCTGCAGCCTATCTCGGCATAGGGCAGTCAACGTTCTCGCTGTGGGTATCGACCTACAAGATGCCGGCAGCTATTGCCGGCACTCGCAAATGGGACAAGCGAGCGATTGACGCAAAACTCGACGAGATAAGCGGCCTGCAGTCCGCAAACGACAATACCGAGGATGAATTCGAACGATGGGAGCGCGAGCAGAATGCGCGAAAAACTCAAGGGTCTAGCTAGGGTCAAGAAGACGCTCGCCGGCGGTAAGACCATCATATACTGCTACGCTTGGCGCGGCGGCCCGCTGTTGAAAGACAAGGCAGGCCGTCCGCTGCAGCCGGGCGATCCGCTGCTCATGCGGGCATTCGTCGAAGCCACGAAGGATCGTTTCGTCGACCAGACAGACAACATGAACCGGCTGATTACCGAATACAAATCATCGACGGACTTCACCGGCCTATCCCCCAAGTCGCAGAAGGAATACAGCCGCTACATCGATAAAGTTCGCGATGCATTCGGCACGATGAGTCTTGTGGCTATCCAGGACAAGCGCGCTCGAGGCAAATTCAAGGAGTGGCGTGATGGCATGGCTGACAAGCCTCGCAGTGCCGACTTCGCGTGGATGGTGCTTGCCCGCATCCTCTCGGTGGCAAAGGACCGTGGCCGGATCTCGATAAATCAGGCGGAACGTGGCGGACGCATTTACAGTGTCGATCGAAACGAAAACATCTGGACCGACGAAACACTGGCGCGCCTATTCGCTGTGGCGTCCGACGAGATCAAGGCCGCAGTCATCATGGCACTGTGGACCGGCCAACGTAAGGGAGACATCCTCAAGGCCCCATGGAGCGACTACGACGGTTCACACATCAAGGTGAAGCAGGGCAAGACTGGCGCGCGCGTGAAGATACCGGCTGGCGCCGAGCTGCGAGAGCTGCTGGACAGCATGCCGCGGATTTCGCCTACCATCCTCACCAACAAGCGAGACAAGCGGCCGTGGACTTCCGACGGGTTCAACACGAGTTGGACGAAAGCAAAAGCCAAGGCCAGCATCACTGATCTAACCTTCCACGACCTGCGCGGCACGGCCGTCACGCGGCTGGCGATCGCAGGGTGCTCAGTGGCGCAGATCGCAGCGATCACCGGCCATAGCCTCAAAGACGTCGAAGGCATACTTGATGCTCACTATCTCGGCGGCAAAGCTGCCCTCGCCGAAGAGGCGATAAAGAAGCTAGAAGACTATCGCGCAACGCCAAACAAGAAGCCCGCTTGATGCGGGCTTTTTTCATTGCGCTCTTGCCACAAAAGGTTGAAGCGCGCTATCTTCAAAATACAGTCAGCCAAATGCAGAGCAGTTTGCAAACGAATTGTAACTTATTGATTTTCGGTAGCAGATATTAGAAGCGGTTTGTTCTCAGCTTTTCGCAATCATTACATAAAAACCTAGCTTCTAAGCAGTAGGTCGCAGGTTCGAGTCCTGCAGGGGTCGCCACCGCTTCTCACATTATCCATGAATGACTGGTTTGGGTCTGTGGCTGTGCGCCAACAGCAGTTATAGGCCCAGATCGTTCAGCTTCGCCGTCGATCCATTGCCGACATTTGCGCTGCTGCATATTTGATGTTTTGTTTGGGCTCGAACGGCTGGCCTGACCAAGAGAGGAACTTCAATGCAAAAGAAAGCAGTGCTCCTCGATCGCGCCCAATGGGCCGAAAAAGAGAGCGTATGGCAAGGTGAATTCCAAGGGCGTGCATTTGGCACAAATGTTTCGGTCATGTTTTATACCACGGACGAAATTGGCCGCGGCCCCAGGCTACACAAGCATCTCTATGATGAAGTCTTTATAGTGCGGCAAGGTCGAGCGCTTTTTACCGTTGGAGAACAGCAGTTTGAAGCTAGGGAGGGCCAAATCGTGTTTGGGCCAGCCAACTTACCGCACAAGTACATTAACATGGGTCCGGGTCGCCTTGAGATGACGGACATTCATGTCACTGATGAATTTGCTCAAGAAGACTTGGAGTAGTCATCGGCTAATTCCCACACTCTTTGCGGTTTTCTCACTCGGGCGCAATGTACGATAGCTTAGGCCAATAGCCGTCATCAGAATCAGCCGCAGCGCCCCACCCGCGTTAGCCAACTTGCGCCTTCCATCCTCCTCCCCAGCAAGAGCGCCAGCCCTTTACCTTACCCCTGCCCCATCAGCGTAAAATACCCCCACACCGCCACGAAAAACGCGATAACAGCCACAATCGTCAGCGCCTTCTTCGCTTTCGGCCCGAGCGGTTCGCGCGGTTTTTTCGGCGGCACCGGTTTGCGGAACTTCACCACATTGTCGTTCATTTCATCATCGTCCTGGCTGTCGCTGCTGAAACCTCAGCCATATCCGTGGCATCGGCCTTTTCAATGCTTATATCTACCAGACCAGAACTATCATAAATATTACCAAGTTTTCACTTCACCCTCAGGGCAAGCTATGTCACTTCCCACAATCAGAGGAATACAACGGCGACAGATGGACGGACAAACCGGAGAGCGGCGGCAACCCTCTGTGGTATTTTGAACTTTGCGGGTGACGAGAATGAATGACGCCAATACGAGTGGCAGCGATACCGAAAACAGCCAGCCCGATCTGCGCGAGATTCTGGGAACGAACAGAAACGGCCGCAAGAAAAAGTCGCGCCGGTATCTCTATGCCGCAGCAGCCCTTGTGCTGATTGGCGGCGGCCTTGGTTATTATTATCAGTCACGTGCGGCGGGTGTCGCCTATAGCTACACCACCGAAGCGGCGCGCCAGGGCGATCTCTCGGTCATCGTCACCTCCACCGGCTCGGTTCAGCCGACGGATCAGGTCGATATATCGAGCGAACTCTCCGGCACGGTGCGCAAGGTCAACGTCACCTATAACAGCCCGGTCAAGGCGGGAGACGTGTTGGCGGAGCTGGATACCAACAAGCTGGAGGCCGACGTGCAGAGCGCCCGCGCCAAGCTCGCCTCCGCCAAGGCCAATGTGCTGAAGGCGCGCGCCGATCTCGGTTCGGCCAAAACCTCCATGGAACGCCTGAAATCGCTGGTGCAGAACCGCGTTTCCAGCCAGCAGGATCTGGATGCGGCGCAGTTCACCCACGATGCAGCCGCCGCAACGCTTGAAGTCAATGAGGCGACCGTGCTTTCGGCGGAAGCGGATCTGAGGCTTGCCGAGGTCAATCTCGGCAAGGCCAAGATTGTCTCGCCCATCGATGGCGTCATCCTCACCCGCAGCGTCGATCCCGGCGCCACCGTCGCCTCCTCGCTCAACGCCCCTGTTCTCTTCACCATCGCCGGCGATCTGCGCCACATGGAATTGCAGGTTTCGGTGGATGAGGCCGATGTCGGCAAGGTCGAAACCGGCCAGAAGGCCAATTTTAACGTCGATGCCTATCCCGACCGCAGCTTTCCGGCCGAGATCGAGACCGTGCGCTTCGCCTCGGAAACCGTATCCAACGTCGTGACCTACAAGGGCATATTGACGGTCGACAATGAGGAACTGCTGCTGCGCCCCGGCATGACGGCGACCGCCAATATCATCGTCGAGGAAATCAACGATGCGCTGCTGGTGCCGAATTCCGCGCTTCGTTATACACCGCCGCGCGAATCCGCTTCCCGTGGCGGCGGGCTGATGAGCCTGTTTCGCCCGCCGCGCATGGGCCGCTCGCAGAACCGCGACGCCGGCCAGGCGGCAACGGCCAAAAGAACGGTCTGGGTGCTGCGCAACAACAATCCGGTCTCCGTTTCCATCGAAACCGGTTCCACCGACGGCCAGCATACCGTGGTAAAATCGGGCGAGTTGAAAGCCGATGACCAGGTGATTACCGACGCAACGGCCCGCAACGCCGGCTGACGGAGGACAAGCCCATGCAACAGCCGCCGCTCATCGAATTCCGCAATGTCGTCAAGCAATATGGCCGCGGCGAAGCGACGATCCGCGCGCTTGACGGCGTCAGCCTGTCGATCCGCGAAAAGGAATTCGTCGCCATCATGGGACCGTCAGGCTCGGGCAAATCCACGTCGATGAACATCATCGGCTGTCTGGATGTGCCGACAGCTGGCGAATATCTGTTTCAGGGCGTGCCGACTAGCGGCTTCGACAATGAACATCTGACGCTGCTGCGCCGGCATATGCTCGGCTTCGTGTTTCAGGGCTTCAATCTGCTGTCGCGCACCTCGGCGGTGGAAAATGTCGAGCTGCCGCTGGTCTATCGTGGCATGAAGGCCTCGGAGCGGCGCGCGCGCGCCATGGAGGCGCTGGCGCAGGTGGGTCTGAAAGGCCGCGAGGATCACACCACGCAGGAGCTTTCCGGCGGCCAGCAGCAGCGTGTGGCCATTGCGCGCGCCATCGTCACCCGCCCTGCTTTGCTTCTCGCCGACGAGCCGACCGGCAATCTCGATACCAAAACCAGCGCCGAGATCATGGATCTTATCACCTCCCTCAACCGCGACAGGGGCATCACGGTCGTCATGGTCACCCATGAAGAGGATATCGCCGCCCATGCCGGGCGTCTCCTGCGTTTCGTCGATGGCCATCTTGCCTCCGACAGCGCGACGGACAAAAAGGAGACCGCCGATGTTCTTTGAAACGTCGCGTCTTGCGCTGCGCGCCATCAGCCGCAACCTGCTGCGCTCCTTCCTCACCGTGCTCGGCGTCGTCATCGGCGTGGCCGCCGTCATCGCCATGGTCACCATCGGCAATGGCACGACCGAACAGGTAAAATCGGAACTGTCGCGGCTCGGCACCAACATGCTGTTCGTGCGCCCAGGCCAGTTCGGGCCCGGCCGTGCCAGCACCGAAGCCAAGCGCTTCGATGACCGTGATGTCGAGGCCATCCGCAACCAGATCAGCGGTATCCGCGCCGTCGCACCGCAGAACCGCAGCTCCGCCGCCACAGTCATTTTCGGCGGCAAGAACCACCAGACAAGCGTCATCGGCACCACCAACGACTATCTGATCGCGCAGGACTGGACCATTGCGCTCGGGCGCGATTTCCAGCCGGCAGAAGATCGCGGCGGCCAGATCGGCTGCATCATCGGCGAAACGGTGCGGCAGGAACTGTTCGGTGCGGAAAACCCGGTGGGGCAGACGATCCGCGTCAGCAATATCTCCTGCCCCGTCATCGGTGTGCTGGGCAGAAAAGGCCAGTCCGGCCTCGGCGACGATCAGGACGACACGGTCATCATGCCGCTGAAAATCCATCAGCGACGCATCGGCGGCACCACCACCATTTCCTCGATCATGGTTTCAGCGCAGGACGGCGTTTCGACTGCGAAGGTGCAGAGCGACCTGCAGAACCTGCTGCGCGAGCGCCGCCGCATCGGCATCGGCCGCGAGGATGATTTCACCGTCAACGACATGACACAGATCGCCTCGGCCATGACCGGCACGACGACACTGCTGACCGGGCTTTTGGGCGCAGTCGCAGCCGTCAGCCTTCTGGTTGGCGGCATCGGCATCATGAACATCATGCTGGTTTCGGTGACGGAACGCACCCGCGAGATCGGCATTCGTCTCGCCATCGGCGCGCTGGAGAAGCAGGTCCTGACGCAGTTTCTGGTGGAAGCCGTCATGCTCTCCGCTTTTGGCGGCATCGTCGGCATCCTGACCGGCCTCGGTCTGGCTTACGGCGTGGTCAGCTTTCTCAACGTCCCCTTCGTCACCAGCCCGTCGATCATCTTCCTCGCCTTCGCCTTTTCGGCAGCCATCGGGGTGATTTTCGGCTATTTCCCGGCCCGACGGGCGGCAAGCTTAAGCCCCATCGAGGCTTTGCGGCACGAGTGAGACAAGCCGTCGAGGCTGCAACGGCCTCGACGGAACAGGTTGATGATTCACGGAGGGCTTCGATGTTCAAATCGGTATCGGACAGCGCCGCCGCCGCGGACGGCGGTTCGCTCGCGCTCTTCGTGGAACGAATTGACGGACAGACGGAGGTGTTTGTGATCAATCGCTCCCTCGCATCACGCGGAACGCCCGACTACAACAAGGTCAGCTCGAGCCTGCGGTCACTTGCCGAGGAGGATTGCGGGACGATCGCGGCGGCTCTAGAGCCTCTATTGACAACGACGCCATCGGTTCATCCGCTGGCGGATTTTATCGATACGCTGAAACAGCAATTATGAACCTTCGAAAGCTGATTTGCGCGGGGCGCAGTTTGCGGAAAATGAATCTGAAACCTCTCTTCCGTCATCCTCGGGCTTGACCTGAGGATCTACAAAGGTCTCAAGGGATTCGACGGGGATGGATCCTCGGGTCAAGCCCGAGGATGACGTCGCGTTTGTGGGAGCGCTGTGTGCATAAGAAAGGTCTGTCTCTCCATCGCAGAGATAGCGCAGCCAATCAAACGCTGGCTTCAGCCTCACGCTGCTTTGCCAGCGCCGCCAGATCGGCGGGCTTCAACTCGACCGATTCACCGCAGCCGCAGGCGGATGTCTGGTTCGGATTGTTGAAGGTGAAACCGGAGCGCATCTTGGTCACTTCGAAATCCATCTGGGTGCCGAGCAGATAAAGCACGGCGGACGGCTGAACCCAGACTTTTGCGCCTTCGAATTCGACCAGATCGTCCTTCGCATCCGGCTCGGTCACGAGGTCGATGGTATATTCCATGCCCGCGCAGCCGCCCTTCTTGATGCCGACGCGCACGCCCCTGGCATCCGGTCCGGAATTTTCGACGATTGCTTTAACGCGCGAGGCGGCAGCCCCGGTCATGGTCATGATCGCAAAGCCCATGGGCTTAATTCTCCTTCGACAATCGAGTTCAAGGCTCGATGCTTATGGATTTCAATTTAGTAGCGCCTGAGAGTGTCATCAAGGGATGACATCAGTCAAATCACGTCAGTACCAGCCGACAGCGACCTGTGCCTCTTCCGACATGCGGTCCGGCGTCCATGGCGGGTCGAAGGTCATTTCGACCACGACACCGGAAACACCCTCGACGGCGCCAACAGCATTTTCCACCCAGCCCGGCATTTCACCTGCTACCGGGCAACCGGGCGCGGTCAGCGTCATGACGATCTTGACCATCCGGTCATCCTCGATGTCGATCTTGTAGACGAGACCGAGTTCGAAGATATCGGCCGGAATTTCCGGGTCGTAGACGGTCTTCAGCGCCGCGATCACGTCATCGCTGAGGCGCGCCAGTTCATCAGGCGGGATAGACGACGGCTTTGCCGCGTCTTCGGTCGTATCCTGGGTCTTTGCAGTGGCTTCGGCAGTCATGGTCTTAAACCTCAATCCTGATCTCTTATTCCGATATCAGGCGAAAAATTTGCGCGCATATTCCAGCGCCTCAACAAGAGAGTCTACTTCGGCACGGGTATTGTAAAGGCCGAACGATGCCCGGCATGTGGAGGTGACGCCGAAGCGTTTCAAGAGCGGCATGGCGCAATGGGTGCCCGCACGTACCGCAACG
>QFOL01000588.1 GCA_003241215.1 Agrobacterium fabrum | reverse complement strand
CCGGCCCATATCCATATGAACCTCCTGCCGCGCACACAGGGCAAGGGCGGCGGTACACGGCTTCTGTCGCGCTGGCTCGATATGGCGAGACAGAACAACATCTACGGCATCCACCTCGGCGCCAGCGAACGCAACCATGCGGGCATGCGCTTCTGGGAAACACGCGGCTTCAAGCGGCTCGAAAGTCACGAAACGCCCGGCAGCGTCTGGTTCGGCATGGCGCTGGAGTAATATTGGCAGATTATGCCAATCGGTGGTATTGTTGGACGTCGCTAGAGCATTTCCAGGAAAAGTGGAACCCGGTTTTCCATCCGGAAATGCGCTGAAATAGAGAGTTAGTTAGAGTGTTTTCGCGGTTCGAAGAAAAGCGGAAAAACTCTAATGTCTGGTGGAGGCTCTGATGCCAACGCGTAACGTCGTTCTGACACAGCATCACGAAGAGATCATAGACGAACTCGTCAAATCTGGCCGCTATCAAAATGCCAGCGAAGTGCTGCGTGAGGGCTTACGATTGATCGAAAGACGCGAGCGCCTTGAGGTGACCAGATTGGAAGCCTTGAGGGTGGCGGCGCAACAGGGTTTCGCCGACCTTGATCAAGGCCGTTTTACGGATGTGGCGGATGATGATCTCGACGACTTCATTTCCGCTCTCGGACGCGACGCTGAAGCGCGCCTTGCCAAATCTGATAAGGCATGACGAGGTACCGTCTGTCCGAAGCCGCGCAATCGGACATTATTGGAATTCTTGGATGGACCCACACGACATTTGGGGCCGCGGCGAGAAAACGCTACGAAAAATTGCTTGTCACGGCGCTGCGTGATGTTGCGCGGGATCCGTTTCGTTCCGGAACAAGTCTCCGCCCGGAAGTGGCAGACGATGTGCGCAGCTATCATCTCCGTTACAGCCGGGAGAGGGCGAGAAGTGAAACCGGCTTAGTTAAATATCCGAGGCATCTGCTGCTTTATCGCGTGTTGAATCCCGATTTGGTCGGCATCGGTCGCGTTCTTCATGATTCCATGGAAATCGAACGGCATCTCCCGGTTTACTATGGAGATGTCAGCGCCTGAAAATGCGTGGATGCTTTTCCGGCGCGTGCCGGAAACGGCATGGCGTACCCTTCATCCACAAGAACCTTCTGCCCATCCTCTCCGCCACGTTGTTCTTCCCTTCATGCTTTGTTAACCCGTTGAGAGAGGCCTTTCAAAACACGGGTAGGGAATCATGCTGGCGACCGCAGAGGCGATTTCAGCCGACAGACCGGAAAAGCGCATCAAGGATCGCGCTCAGACCGAGAAGGCGATTTTTA
>QFOL01000587.1 GCA_003241215.1 Agrobacterium fabrum | reverse complement strand
CCGTGACGATCGCTTCTGCGGTGGAAAGATAAAAATCGTCACGGAACAGGGCATTCACAGGCATTTCGGCATGTCCTCAAACGGTTTCGTACGGAACCGCAATCTCGCTTTTCGTCGCCAGCCACTGCGGAACCGGAAGACCCTTGGAACGCAGGAAATCCGGGTTGAACAGCTTCGACTGATAACGATTGCCGTAGTCGCACAGTATCGTCACGATGGTATGCCCCGGACCGAGCTCGCGGGCAAGACGGATTGCGCCGGCAATGTTGATACCGGAGGATCCGCCAAGGCAAAGGCCCTCTTTCGTGACCAGGTCGAACAGTACCGGCAGCGCCTCCGCATCCGAAATGCGATAGGAGAAGTCTGGCGTAAAACCTTCCAGATTGGCGGTGATCCGCCCCTGTCCGATGCCCTCGGTGATGGACGAGCCTTCGGATTTCAGCACGCCGTGCTTGTAAAATTCATAGAGAGCCGCACCCTCGGGATCGGCAAGGCCGATCTTGATGTCGGGGTTGAAATCGCGCAGGCCGTCGGCCACGCCCGCAAGCGTTCCGCCGGAACCGACCGAGCAGATGAAGCCATCCACCTTGCCGTCCGTCTGGTCCCAGATTTCAGGGGCCGTGGTTTCGATATGGGCCTGCCGATTGGCGATATTATCGAACTGGTTGGCCCAGACCGCGCCGTTTTCATCCGTCGCGGCAAGCTGTTTTGCCAGCCGGCCGGAGACCTTCACGTAATTGTTCGGGTTGGAATAGGGGGCTGCCGGAACCTCGACCAGCTTTGCGCCGAGAAGCTTCAGCGCGTCCTTCTTTTCCTGGCTCTGCGTCTCGGGAATGACGATGACCGTCCTGTAGCCCAGCGCATTGGCGACCAGCGACAGGCCGATGCCGGTATTGCCTGCCGTACCTTCCACGATGGTTCCGCCCGGGCGAAGCTGCCCGCGCCGTTCGGCATCGCGAATGATATAGAGCGCGGCGCGATCCTTCACCGACTGGCCGGGATTGAGGAATTCCGCCTTGCCGAGGATTTCGCACCCCGTGGCTTCAGAAGCGGCTTTCAGACGGATGAGCGGCGTGTTGCCGATGGCACTGAGCGCAGAGGGATGAATGGTCATGATTGAGCCTTCTTGTCTGAGCGGAAATTAGGTGCCGTTATGTCCCGTTACAACCGCTTCAAGGCAAGAAATTATCTTCCCGGCTTTGGCTTAGCCACGCAAAATTTTGCCGATACCCAATTTTATGCGTTCTTCTTCACGTCGGCATAGGCGGCAAGCGCTCTTTCCCGCGCTTTTCCATGGTCGACAATCGG
>QFOL01000586.1 GCA_003241215.1 Agrobacterium fabrum | reverse complement strand
GGTGAACGGTAAAAATGTCCAGCCTGTGACGATGCAGAAATAAAGAAAAGGCTCAATAAATGACGAAGGCGATCGGCCTTTTTTTACTGCTGGCCATGGTGGTCCAGATCATCCGGCCGCTTGGCCTGCCGGGTCTCAAGAAAAGAAGCGATTGCTGGAAGATTGCGGTTGCTGCCTTTGTCATCTGGTCGGCGACGCTGCTCTTGCGCCCGTAATGAAAAAGCCGCCCCATGGGGCGGCTTCCGTTTTATTGCATGTCAGCGACAAAAGCCTCAGGCGGCCTTTTCGAGTTCCTGTTTCCAGTTGCCCTTGGCGGCAAGGCTGTTCATGGCGGCGCGATGCGTGAAGGCGCGCTGGCCGGCGGCGACATTCTCCTGCTTGCCGCCCCAGGTCTTGAGAGCGGTGTCCTGAAGGGCGCGGCCGTACGAGTAGGTCAGGGACCAGGGCAGGTCGTAACCGGCATTCATGGCGGAGAGATGTGCGGTTGCCTCTTCCGAGGACTGGCCGCCGGAGAGGAAGGCGATGCCCGGCACGGCGGAAGGCACGGTCGCCTTCAGAACCTTGACTGTCTTTTCCGCCACTTCCTCGACGGAAGCCTTGCGGGCTTTCTTGCCATCGATGATCATGTTCGGCTTGAGGATCATGCCTTCAAGGTTGACGCGGGCGTCGAACAGGTCGGCGAAGACGGTCTGGAGAACCCACTGCGTGACTTCCGCACAGCGGTCGATGTCATGTGTACCCGGCTCGCCGTCCATGAGAACTTCGGGTTCCACGATCGGCACGATATCCGCCTGCTGGCAGAGAGCGGCGTAACGGGCGAGCGACTGGGAGTTTGCCTTGATCGAACCCCAGCTCGGACGCTGTTCACCGATCGTGATGACGCCGCGCCATTTGGCAAAACGGGCGCCGGCCTCATGATACTTGCGAAGGCGCTCATAAAGACCGTCGAGGCCTTCGGTGATGAATTCATGCGGATGGAAGGCCATCGGCTTGGCGCCGATATCCACCTTGATGCCCGGCAGGCTGCCGGCTGCCTTGATGATATCAACAAAAGGCGTACCGTCGGCGGCCTTCTGGAAAAGGGTCTCTTCGTAAAGGATGACGCCGGAGATGTATTTCTTCATGGCGTCGTCGGAGCGGAACAGCATCTCGCGGTAATCGCGGCGGGCGGTCTCGGTGGACTCCAGATTGATGCTGTCGAAACGCTTCTTGATCGTTCCCGTGGATTCGTCGGCGGCGAGGAGGCCCTTGCCGTCGGCGACCATTTTGATTGCGATGTCTTCGAGACGTTCGGTCATTTGCTATTCTCCCAAGGC
>QFOL01000585.1 GCA_003241215.1 Agrobacterium fabrum | reverse complement strand
TGACGTCGTCATTCTCGATACCGCCGGCCGCACACACATCGACGAACCCTTGATGCTGGAAATGGCCGACATCAAGAAGAAGTCCAACCCGCATGAAATTCTGCTGGTCGCGGATTCGCTGACCGGTCAGGACGCCGTCAATCTGGCGCGTAATTTCGATGAGCGCGTCGGCATCACCGGCCTCGTACTCACCCGTATGGATGGCGACGGTCGCGGCGGTGCGGCTCTATCCATGCGTGCCGTCACCGGCAAGCCGATCAAGCTGATCGGTATCGGCGAGCGCATGAACGAACTCGACGAGTTCCATCCGCGCCGTATCGCCGACCGTATTCTCGGCATGGGCGACATCGTTTCGCTGGTCGAAAAGGCCGCCGAAAACATCGATGCGGAAAAAGCCCGCGCCATGGCCGAGAAAATGGCCAAGGGCAAGTTCGACCTCAACGATCTCGCCGACCAGCTTGCCCAGATGAAGAAGATGGGCGGCATGGGCGGCATCATGGGGCTGATGCCCGGCATGGCCGGCATGAAGGACAAGATGGCTTCGGCCGGTATGAACGACAAGATGTTCGACCGCCAGATCGCCATCATCTCCTCCATGACCAAGGCGGAACGCGCCAACCCCGATATTCTGAAGCACAGCCGCAAGAAGCGCATCGCCGCCGGTTCCGGCACGGATGCCGCTGAAATCAACAAGCTTCTGAAGATGCATCGCGGCATGGCCGACATGATGAAGGCCATGGGTGGCAAGGGCAAAGGCGGCATCATGAAGCAGATGATGGGCGGCCTTGCCGGCAAGATGGGCCTCGGTGGCCTTGGCGGCGGCATGCCTGATCTGTCGAATATCGATCCGAAGCAGCTCGAGGCGCTCCAGAAACAGGCGGAAGCCGCCGGTCTCGGCAAGCCGGGCGCAATGCCCGGTCTTGGCGGCATGCCGGGTGGTTTGCCGGGTCTGGGTGGCGCCAAGCTGCCGGGTCTCGGCGGCATGCCGGGCCTGCCCGGCTTTCCGAAAAAGAAGTGAGGGGGACACCAGTGAACAATGCAGAGGTGAAAGCCCAGCTTTCCGAATACCGCCAGTCGATCGACAATATCGATGCCGCACTGGTTCACATTCTTGCCGAGCGTTTCCGCTGTACCAAGGCGGTGGGCGTGCTGAAGGCAAAATACAATTTGCCGCCAGCTGACCCGGCGCGCGAGGAATACCAGATCGAACGCCTTCGCCGCCTGGCGAAGGACGCCAATCTGGACCCGGATTTCGCCGAGAAGTTCCTGAACTTCATCATCAAGGAAGTCATCCGGCATCATGAAGCAATCGCCGCCGAACATGGC
>QFOL01000584.1 GCA_003241215.1 Agrobacterium fabrum | reverse complement strand
CACATGCACGTCGCCGGGCGCGCGGAACAGGCCGTATTTGAAGTGGTGATATTCGAGGTTCGCAAAGGTGTGGGACATGTTGTCCTCACCCGAAACGAAGGGCTTTTCGAAGATGACCTTGTCACCGCGACGGATGCGCGAGGTGCCGCGAATATCGGACGGCGGGGCGCCGACGCGGATTTCCGGGCCGAAGCTTGCCGGGCGCAGCTTGGAATGGGCGAGGTAGAGATAATTGATCCGCTCGGTGACGTGATCGGAGAATTCGTTGGAGACGGCAAAGCCGATACGCACCGCTTCGCCCTTGTCGGAGATCACGTAGATGCCGGCCATCTCAGGCTCTTCGCCGCCATCGAGCGCGAAGGACGGAGAGGTGAGAGCCGCACCCGGTGCAGCCGCCACATGGCCGTTGCCCTTGTAGAACCATTCGGGCTGAACGCCCTTTTCGCCAGCCTTGGGCTTGCCGTTTTCAAGACCCATGCGGAACATCTTCATGGAGTCCGTCAGGCTTTCTTCCGCCGCTTCCGTGGTCTTCTTGTGCATGCTGTCGCGGGTTGCGGCGGAACCGAGATGGGTAAGGCCGGTGCCGGTCAGATGCAGATGCGCCGGATCGGGATGGGTGATCGGCGGCAGGAAACGGCCTTCGGCATAGGCCTTTTCGAGATCGACGGCATCGCCGAGACCATGGGCGGAGACGTCATCGTCAAGGCTCTTGCCGCCATTGGCGGCCTCCATGGCGAGTGCGTAAACGGACTCCGCACCCTTGACGGCCTGCGCCTGTCCGCCTTCTTCGCGAACGGCGACGGTGATTTTGCCACTGGCATCCTTGATCTGTGAAATAAGCACGGGATTTCCTTCCTCGGGCGCGACGCGCCTTGTCCTCTCGGCGCCTTGCGCCTGCATCTTATGAAAGTGGCCGGAAACCGGCCACTTTTTTGACTTGCTATAGGGGTTGGGCCATCAGCCCTTGTTCTTGTTGTAAACGTCGAAGAACACGGCGGCGAGCAGCACGAGGCCCTTGACCATCTGCTGGAAATCGATGCCGAGGCCGACGATCGACATGCCGTTGTTCATCACGCCCATGATGAAGGCGCCGATGACCGCACCGGTGATCTTGCCCACGCCGCCGGAGGCCGAAGCGCCGCCGATGAAGCAGGCCGCGATGACGTCAAGCTCGAAGCCCACACCCGCCTTCGGCGTCGCCGAGTTGAGGCGGGTCGCGATGATCATACCGGCAAGACCGGCCAGCACGCCCATGTTGACGAAGGTGAGGAAGCTCAGGCGCTCGGTGTTGATACCGGAAAGCTTGGTCGCCTTTTCATTGCCGCCCAT
>QFOL01000583.1 GCA_003241215.1 Agrobacterium fabrum | reverse complement strand
TCCCTTGCCCGCACCCGGCGGACCCAAACATATCAGTCTCATCGTCCCCTCTTTCCTCCACGCAACTTCGACTTCTTGATCAGCCCTTCATATTGCTGCGCGATCAGGTGACCCTGGATTTGCGCAACAGTGTCAAGAGTTACACTGACAACGATCAAAAGCGAAGTACCACCAAGGGCTAATGGAATGCCCGTGCGCGCGATAAGTGTCTCAGGAAGGATACACACGAAGACCAGATAAATCGCGCCGACCACGGTGATACGGGTCAGGACGTAATCGATGTACTCCGCGGTGCGTTCGCCCGGACGGATGCCCGGAATGAAGCCGCCATGCTTCTTGAGGTTATCTGCGGTGTCCTTCGGATTGAACACGATCGCCGTGTAGAAGAACGCGAAGAACGCGATCAGCAGGCCGTAAAGCGCCATGAACAGCGGCTGGCCATGCTGCAGCGACGCGATGATCGAGGTCGCCCAGGTCGGCAGGTTGGTGTTACCGGCAAAACCTGCAGCCGTTGCCGGCAGCAGCAGCAGCGACGATGCGAAGATCGCGGGAATGACGCCGGCCGTGTTGAGCTTCAGCGGCAGATGCGAGGTATCGCCCTGGAACATCCGGTTGCCGACCTGTCGCTTCGGATATTGTATCAGCAGACGGCGCTGGGCGCGTTCCACAAAGACGATGAGCGCGATGACGCCGATGGCGACCACGACGACCGTCAGGATGAGCGGCGTCGAAAGCGCACCGGTACGGCCGAGCTCCAGCGTGCCGGCCAGCGCCTTGGGCAGGCCTGCGGCAATGCCCGCGAAGATGATCAGCGAGATACCGTTGCCGATACCGCGCGAGGTGATCTGCTCGCCCAGCCACATCAGGAACATCGTGCCGCCGAGCAGCGTGATGACGGTGGAGATACGGAAGAACCAGCCCGGATCGACCACGAGACCGTTGCCGCTTTCAAGGCCGACCGCAATGCCATAGGCCTGCAGCGTGCCGAGCAGCACCGTGCCGTAGCGCGTATACTGGTTGATGATCTTGCGGCCGGCTTCGCCTTCCTTCTTCAACGCTTCGAGCGACGGCACGACCGAGGTCATGAGCTGCACGATGATCGAAGCGGAGATGTAAGGCATGATGCCGAGCGCGAAGATCGCCATGCGCTCAACGGCGCCGCCCGCAAACATGTTAAAAAGACCGAGAATACCGTTGGCCTGGCCCTGAAATGCCTGCGCATAGGCTTCGGGGTTGAGACCCGGAAGCGGAATATGGGTGCCGAGACGGTAGACGAGAAGTGCGGCAAGAGTAAACCAGAGACGCTTTTTCAGATCCTCCGCCTTAGCGAAGGTCGAA
>QFOL01000582.1 GCA_003241215.1 Agrobacterium fabrum | reverse complement strand
TAAATCGGTGGATAAAAGCAAGGCACTGGAAGCGGCGCTCTCCCAGATCGAACGGTCGTTCGGCAAGGGATCGATCATGAAGCTCGGTTCCAATGAAAACGTGGTTGAAGTGGAGACCGTTTCGACGGGTTCGCTCAGCCTGGATATCGCGCTCGGCATCGGCGGTCTGCCGAAGGGGCGCATTATTGAAATTTATGGCCCGGAAAGCTCGGGCAAGACGACGCTGGCATTGCAGACCATTGCCGAAGCCCAGAAGAAGGGCGGCATCTGCGCCTTCGTGGATGCTGAACATGCGCTCGATCCGGTCTATGCCCGCAAGCTCGGTGTGGATTTGCAGGGTCTTTTGATCTCGCAGCCCGATACGGGCGAACAGGCGCTGGAAATTACCGATACGCTGGTGCGTTCCGGCGCGGTTGACGTGCTGGTCGTCGACTCCGTTGCGGCGCTGACGCCGCGGGCGGAAATCGAAGGCGAAATGGGCGACAGCCTGCCGGGTCTTCAAGCGCGTTTGATGAGCCAGGCGCTGCGCAAGCTGACCGCGTCGATCTCCAAGTCGAAGTGCATGGTGATCTTCATCAACCAGATCCGCATGAAGATCGGCGTCATGTTCGGTTCGCCGGAAACGACGACGGGCGGCAACGCGCTGAAGTTCTATGCGTCCGTTCGCCTCGACATTCGCCGCATCGGCTCCGTCAAAGAGCGCGAAGAGGTTGTCGGCAACCAGACGCGCGTCAAGGTCGTCAAGAACAAGATGGCGCCGCCCTTCAAGCAGGTGGAATTCGACATCATGTATGGCGAAGGAGTCTCCAAGACCGGTGAGCTTGTCGATCTCGGCGTGAAGGCCGGTCTCGTCGAGAAATCCGGTGCATGGTTCTCCTATAATAGCCAGCGTCTGGGGCAGGGGCGTGAAAACGCCAAGATATTCCTGCGCGACAATCCGGACACGGCAAATGAGATCGAACTGGCGCTGCGCCAGAATGCCGGCCTGATCGCCGACCGCTTCCTGCAGAATGGCGGCCCGGAGGCCGGTGACAGCGACGGCGACGACGGCTGATTTCCGGCAGAACTGCGGGTGTTTCCTGCCTGGCGGTTTTGCCTGATATGAACTGCGATTGAACAAAAAGGGCCGTGCGGTTTGCCTCGCATGGCCCTTTTTGTTTGTCGGTGCGCCTTCGCGGGCCTCCATGGCTGGACAGGGCCGGGTGCGGACGATAAAAGCCAGTGATTTTGCAATATAGCCATCCTTCGGGGTGGAAGTGATGGACTCCAGCTGTGAGCGGTGTGTGGGCATGAGCGGTGTAAATGAAATTCGGTCGACCTTCCTCGACTACTTCAAGAAGAACGGACACGAGATT
>QFOL01000581.1 GCA_003241215.1 Agrobacterium fabrum | reverse complement strand
GGCGCTGGGCAAGGAACTCAATGTTCCGATCATCGCGCTGTCACAGCTCTCCCGTGCGGTGGAAAGCCGCGAAGACAAGCGCCCGCAGCTTTCCGACCTTCGTGAATCCGGCTCCATCGAGCAGGACGCGGACGTGGTGCTGTTCGTGTTCCGTGAGGAATATTACGTCAAGAACATGGAGCCGCGCGATCCCGCAGACCCGAAATATGCCGAATGGGAAGCCCTGTTCGACAAGGTGAAGGGCACGGCCGACGTCATCATCGCCAAGCAACGTCACGGACCGACCGGTACGGTGAAACTCGCCTTCCAGTCCGAGTTCACCCGCTTCGCGGACCTGGCCGACCCGAGCTTCAGCCAGTACGAAGAACATTGACACACAGCCACACAGGTTATCGCTGAGAAAACAACGCCCCGTCCGGTTTCCGGACGGGGCGGAATCTTTTCAATGGCTTGGCACTGACACT
Organism: Agrobacterium fabrum; assembly: GCA_003241215.1. Lineage (GTDB taxonomy): Bacteria > Pseudomonadota > Alphaproteobacteria > Rhizobiales > Rhizobiaceae > Agrobacterium > Agrobacterium fabrum_A. The sequence goes on along the minus strand of QFOL01000581.1, from coordinate 896 downwards.
TCAGAACCCGATTCATCGGGTGCCCTGCCTGGCAAAGCGACGACCTGATCGCCGGTGCGGATGCCGCTCTGGCGGTGGGTGATGGCGATGATGGTGATATCGCTGTCGACCCGTCTTAACTGGTCCATGATTTCCCGCTCCGTCTCCTCGTCCAGCGCCGAGCTTGCCTCGTCGAGCAGCAGAATGCAGGGTTCGCCATAAAGCGCGCGGGCAATCGCAATGCGCTGCCGCTCGCCGCCGGAAAGCTTCAGCCCCCTTTCACCGACAATCGTATCGAAACCTTCCGGCATCGCCTCTATCCTGTCGAGTATGGCGGCGCGCTCGGCCGAGCAGCGCAGTTTTTCCTCATCCAGCACCCGCCCGAGGACGATATTGCTGCGCAGCGTATCGTTCAGCAACTGCACCTCCTGTGGAACGATGCCGGCAACGGCAAACCAGTCGTCCCGGCCGATGGCGGTCAGATCGGTGTCATCGATGGTGATGCGACCGGATTGCGGCGCCATGGTTTTCTGCAGAAGCCGGAAGAGTGTCGATTTTCCGGAGCCGGTCTCGCCGGTGATGAAGGTCAGGCGTCCCGGCGCTGCGGTGAAAGAAACACCTTCAACACCGCGACCGTTTTCGTAACGAAAACCCACCTTATCAAACCCTATCGCTTTGCCCGACAGCCGCAGCCGGCTGACATTTGGAGGCTCCTCCTCCGCTGGCTCATTCCACATGCGGGCATAGGGCGCGAATTGGGCGAAGGACCGGACCGCCTCGCTGATCGATTGCCCGATCAGTTCGAAGGGCATGTTGAGCTGAAGCAGAAGCGTGTTGAAGAGAACGATATCGCCTATCGACAGGGCTCCCGCCTCGTAACGCGGCAGCAGCAGATAAAAGCCGATGACCATCTGCGC
>QFOL01000580.1 GCA_003241215.1 Agrobacterium fabrum | reverse complement strand
AGATATATTTATGTGGTTGTGTCCTTGTTTTTCGCGGCCGAAATGACTAACAAACTCGAAGACCGTTCTTTGAGGGGAATCCCGCATGCGTGCCAATTACCTGTTCACCAGCGAGTCCGTGGCCGAAGGTCATCCGGACAAGGTTTGTGATCGTATTTCCGATGAAATCGTGGATCTTATCTATCGCGAAGCGGCCAAGACGGGCGTTGACCCCTGGACCGTGCGCATCGCATGCGAAACGCTTGCGACGACCAACCGCGTTGTTATCGCCGGTGAGGTTCGCGTTCCCGATACGCTTCTGAAGAAGGACAAGGACGGCAAGGTCGTCATGGACGCCGCCGGCCACCCGGTCATCAATCCTTCCAAGTTCAAGTCCGCCGCCCGCAAGGCCATCCGCGACATCGGCTATGAGCAGGATGGCTTCCACTGGAAGACTGCCAAGATCGACGTTCTGCTGCACCCGCAGTCGGCTGACATCGCGCAGGGCGTGGACAACGCCTCCGACAAGCAGGGCGACGAGGGCGCCGGTGACCAGGGCATCATGTTCGGTTACGCCTGCAAGGAAACGCCGGATCTGATGCCGGCGCCGATCTATTATTCCCACCGCATCCTGCAACTGCTCGCCACCGCCCGTAAGAGCGGCGAAGGCGAAGCGGCAAAGCTCGGCCCCGATGCCAAGAGCCAGGTGACGGTCCGTTACGTCGACGGCAAGGCGGCGGAAGCCGTATCCATCGTTCTGTCCACGCAGCATCTTGATGCAAGCTGGGATTCGAAGAAGGTCCGCGCCGTTGTCGAGCCCTATATCCGCGAAGCTCTGGGCGATCTGAAGATCGCCGACGATTGCCAGTGGTACATCAATCCGACCGGCAAGTTCGTCATCGGCGGTCCCGATGGTGATGCCGGCCTGACGGGTCGCAAGATCATTGTCGATACCTATGGCGGCGCTGCGCCCCATGGCGGCGGTGCATTCTCCGGCAAGGACACGACCAAGGTCGACCGTTCCGCCGCCTATGCCGCCCGTTATCTCGCCAAGAACGTTGTGGCTGCCGGTCTTGCCGAGCGCTGCACGATCCAGATTTCCTACGCAATCGGCATTGCTCAGCCGCTGTCGATCTATGTCGATCTGCATGGTACCGGCAAGGTCAGCGAAGATCAGGTCGAGGCCGCGATCCGCAAGGTCATGGACCTGTCGCCGTCGGGCATTCGCCGCCATCTCGATCTCAACAAGCCGATCTACGCCAAGACATCCTCCTACGGCCATTTCGGCCGCAAGGCTGGCCGTGACGGCTCCTTCTCCTGGGAGAAGCTCGATCTGGTGAAGCCGCTCAAGGAAGCTTTGAGCGCTTAAGCATTTCCAGTA
>QFOL01000579.1 GCA_003241215.1 Agrobacterium fabrum | reverse complement strand
CTTGTTGCCATGCGCGCCTTAATAGCGCTGTTGCTTCCGATTGCAAGAGGACTCCGCGCTTTCGCAATGATTTTCGTGAAATCTCTGTGACTTCTCCCGCCGTTTCACCTCATCCGCGTTGAGATTGCTTCCAGGATGAATAATCGTTGAGTGTTTTTGCGGCGATATCCTGCATGACCCTGTCGGTCACCGCCGCCCATGGATCGCTGCCTTTTGACGCCACCGTTTCCTGCCCCTGCAGGCGGTGAAGCCGCACGCCATTGGCATCGAGAATGTCCCAGACGTAGATGATATTCACCTTGCCGCCATCGGCGAAGGCGGAGAAATATCCCTTCAGGATGTTTTCGGCCGAATTGTCGTTGGAAGCGCGGATGGTGAGCCCCTTCGCCCGCGCTTCGGCTCCGAGCTGGCGTGACAATGGCGTCACCGCCTGCACGGGCGCGCCGATGATCGGCAGGAAGCGGATGGAATTTGCGGAAGAGGCGGGCGCAAGCGATGCCGTCTGCTGCGCCGGCGCGGCAGCGGGGGGCTGAGTCGCGGGTTGGGCCTGGCCGAGCGGTTCGCCATACTGGTTGCCGCTGGATAACGCCTGTGCCTGCGCCTGCAACGAGTTCTGCGGCGCATAGGCGGGAACGGAGGTTGCTGTTGCCGGAGCGCCTGCGGGCGCGCTGTCGGCAGCGGCGGCCATCCGGTCGAGATCGCCCTGGGTCACGGGTGTCGATTGCGAGGTATTATGGCCGACATCCACCTGCGGTGTCAGCGCTTCCGTCGTGTTGCAGCCTGACAGGGCCAGCACCAGCGCTGGAACGATGACGGCCGGAAAAAGGGGGGCGAACCCCGTCCGGCTCATGCGATTTTCCCTCTCATGTTCCGCTCCTTCTTGCCCAAGGTGGCGCAATGTAAGGGCGGTTTTCCCGCTCTGTCAAACCCGGCGGTGATTTAAGCTGTGAGAAGATCGAGGTTGTGGCGCGAGAGCGGCTCCGGCGCGCCGTCTGTGGTCAGATAGGTCTGGCCGAGCGTCATGGCCGTGCCGGAATCGGAATCCATCACGATCATATGCACGAAGAGCGTCATGTCGGCGCTGATCTCCTGCGGATTGCCGGCATGGAACATCTGATGCTCCATCCAGGACGGCGAAAAGCGCGCACCCAGCGAATAACCGCAGGAGTTCAGCCGGTGGCGGGTCAAGCCGCGTTCGTCCATCACGCGGGCATGCACGTCGAAGACATCGCCAAAGGTCTTGCCCGGTCGCAGCACCTCTTCGATGGCGGTGAGGTTTTGCAGGCAGGCGCTGTAAAGCTCCTTCTGGCGGAAGTCCTGTTCGCCGATCACCACCGTGCGCATCATGGCGGCATGGTAA
>QFOL01000578.1 GCA_003241215.1 Agrobacterium fabrum | reverse complement strand
AACGGGCAGAACCGTTGACATCATTTGCCCCCCCTCTTATCTGTCACGCAACCTCGCGTCCAGATACGTTGAAGGGCGAAGTCCGTCATTTGTGCTGAATTCGGCGTGACGGAGAAAAGCGCCCGGCAAAACGGAATTTCAGAAAGGGCCAGTAAGATGGTCAGTCTCGGCGGTATAGCCCGCAAGTTGTTCGGTTCGGCAAATGATCGCCGCGTCCGCTCCTATAAAAGCAAGATCGCAGCCATCAATGCGCTGGAAGAGGCCACCAAGGCGCTGTCCGATGAGGCGCTGGCGGCCAAGACCGCCGAGTTCCGCCAGCAGCTGGCAGATGGCAAGACGCTTGATGACCTGCTGATCCCGGCTTTTGCCGTGGCCCGCGAAGCATCGCGCCGTGTTCTCCACATGCGTCCATTCGATGTGCAGCTGACGGGCGGCATGATCCTGCACGGCGGCGCCATCGCCGAAATGAAGACGGGCGAAGGCAAGACGCTGGTGGCGACGCTTGCGGTCTACCTCAACGCGCTCGCCGGCAAGGGCGTGCATGTCGTTACCGTGAACGACTATCTTGCCCAGCGTGACGCCGCCACCATGAGCAGGCTTTACCGCTTCCTTGGTCTCACCACCGGCGTGATCGTTCATGGTCTCGACGACGACCAGCGCCGCGAGGCTTATGCCTGCGACATCACCTACGCGACGAACAACGAACTCGGTTTCGATTATCTGCGCGACAACATGAAATATGACCGCGCCCAGATGGTTCAGCGCGGCCACAACTACGCGATCGTCGACGAAGTCGACTCGATCCTGGTCCCGCGCCCAGATGGTTCAGCGCGGCCACAACTACGCGATCGTCGACGAAGTCGACTCGATCCTGGTCGATGAGGCGCGCACGCCGCTCATCATTTCCGGTCCGCTGGACGACCGTTCCGATCTCTACAACACCATCGACGCCTTCATTCCGCTTTTGACGCCGGAAGATTACGAAATCGATGAGAAGCAGCGCTCGGCCAACTTCTCCGAAGAAGGCACCGAGAAGCTCGAAAACCTGCTGCGGCAGGCGGGCCTCTTGAAGGGCGAATCGCTTTACGACGTCGAAAACGTCGCCATCGTCCACCACATCAACAATGCGCTGAAGGCCCACAAGCTCTTCACCCGCGACAAGGACTACATCGTCCGCAACGACGAAATCGTCATCATCGACGAATTCACCGGCCGCATGATGCCGGGCCGCCGTTATTCCGAAGGTCAGCACCAGGCTCTGGAAGCCAAGGAAAAAGTGCAGATCCAGCCGGAAAACCAGACGCTGTCCTCCGTCACCTTCCAGAATTATTTCCGCATGTATGAAAAGCTGGCCGGCATGACCGGTACGGCGGCGACGGAAGCGGAAGAATTCGGCAATATCTACGGTCTCGACGTCATCGAAGTACCGACCAACCTGCCGATCCAGCGTATCGACGAGGACGACGAGGTCTACCGCACCGGCGAGGAGAAGTTCCTCGCCATCATCACCGAGATCAAGGCGGCGCATGAGCGCGGCCAGCCGGTTCTGGTGGGCACGACATCCATCGAAAAATCCGAGCTTCTGGCCAATATGCTGCGCCAGTCCGGCTTCACCGATTTCCAGGTCCTGAACGCCCGTTATCACGAGCAGGAAGCCTATATCGTTTCGCAGGCCGGTGTTCCCGGCGCCGTCACCATCGCCACCAACATGGCCGGCCGCGGCACCGACATCCAGCTCGGCGGCAACGTCGACATGCGCCTCGAGCGTGAGCTGGAAGGCATGGAGCCGGGTCCGGAACGCGACGCGAAGGAAGAGGCGATCCGCGCCGAGATCAAGGTGCTGAAGGAAAAGGCGCTCGCCGCCGGCGGTCTTTACGTCATCGCCACCGAACGCCACGAAAGCCGACGCATCGACAACCAGCTGCGCGGCCGTTCCGGCCGTCAGGGTGACCCCGGCCGTTCGAAATTCTACCTGTCGCTTCAGGATGACCTGATGCGCATCTTCGGTTCCGAGCGCATGGACAGCATGCTGCAGAAGCTCGGCCTGAAGGACGGTGAGGCCATCGTCCACCCGTGGATCAACAAGGCGCTGGAACGCGCCCAGAAGAAGGTCGAAGCCCGCAACTTCGAGACCCGCAAGAACCTTCTGAAATATGACGACGTGCTGAAC
>QFOL01000577.1 GCA_003241215.1 Agrobacterium fabrum | reverse complement strand
GTGGGCGCGCAGTGCATAACTGTCGGTCATGCCGGCCAGATAGTCGCCCACATGCCGGGCTTTTGCGGCCACGCTCATGCCGGAAATGCTGTCCACCCAATAGTGGCTCTGCATTTCCGCCGGCGTTTCCATATAACGGTGGAAAAGATCGGTGACGATCTTTGTCGCGCCGGCGCGGATGCGCATGATTTCCGGATGCCGGTAGATATGGGCGAACAGCAATTTCTTGATTTGCCGGTCGGTCTCGGCCATCTCGGCCGAGAAGGTCGCGACGGTGAAATCGGCAGCGCGGATATCCGCCGCACTCTTCGGCTTCAGCCGGGCGAGATTCTGCTGCGCAACGCCGATCACATCTTCGACCATATGGGTGATCTGCCGGCGCATGATCTCATTGGCGAAACGCTCCTTGTCGAGCACGGGATATTTCGCCCGCACCTGCACCATCAGTCCACTGAGGAAAGGCACCTCCTCCAGCATCTCGAAGGTGAGATAACCGGCGCGCAACCCGTCATCGATGTCGTGGGTATTATAGGCGATGTCATCGGCAATCGCCGCCACCTGCGCCTCGAGGCTGGCATAGCTGCCGATTTCCAGATCCTGCAGCTCGCAATATTCGAGGATGGGCAGCGGAACCGGTCCCTTGATCCCCTCGCCCCTGGCGTCCACCAGCGGTCCATTGTGCTTGACGAGACCTTCGAGCGTCTCCCAGGTCAGGTTGATGCCGTCATATTCGGCATAACGGCGCTCCAGCTTGGTGACGATACGCAGCGACTGCGCGTTATGATCGAAGCCGCCATAGGGCAGCAGCACCGCATCCAGCGCATCTTCGCCGGTATGGCCGAAAGGCGTATGGCCGAAATCATGCACCAGCGCCACGCCTTCGGCCAGATCCTCATCCAGCTTCAGCGCGCGGGCGAGCGCCCGGGCGATCTGCGCCACCTCGATGGTGTGGGTAAGCCGGGTGCGATAATGGTCGCCGTCAGGGCTGATGAAGACCTGCGTCTTATGCTTCAGGCGACGAAAGGCTGTCGTGTGAACGATGCGGTCGCGGTCGCGCTGGAATTCGGAACGCGTCAGGCTTCCCTCTTCGGGAAAAAGACGTCCGCGCGTGGTCCATGGATCGGAGGCGAAAACCGCCCTCTCGCCGCTTCCGAAACCCAATGCGCGCTGGTCTATGATCATGCATCCACCTGTTGTCTTCTCCGCCATGACCTCGGCTGTGACTTCCTTTTGGTCTCGGCCATTGACCTTTTCATTCACCCCTCATACCTATCGCAGAGGTCGGCGCAAAGCATCATCGCCGCGTTGACCGCCTTCAACAGGCTATAGACCGTTAATTTGACCGGTTTATAATAGTGGCAA
>QFOL01000140.1 GCA_003241215.1 Agrobacterium fabrum | reverse complement strand
CGGCTTCTGGGATATGCTGGTCATGCGCTTTGCCGATATCCAGCTCGCCATGCCCTTCATCCTGCTCGCCATCACCTTCATCGCCATTGTCGGCGGCAGCCTCACCAACACCATCATCCTGCTGATCGTCTCGCAATGGGTGCAATATGCCCGCCTCGTGCGCGGCTCGGTGCTGACGCTCAGGGAGCGGGAATTCATCCTTTCCGCCCGCGCCATCGGCGTGAAGGACTGGCGCATCATCCTCCAGCACCTTTTGCCGAACCTCATCGGCCCGGTCATCGTCCTGATGACGCTCAATGTCGCCAACAACATCCTTCTGGAAAGCAGCCTCACCTTCCTCGGCCTCGGCGTTGATCCGACCATCCCGAGCTGGGGCGGCATGCTGGCGGATGGCCGCACCTATCTGCAGACGGCATGGTGGGTCAGCGTCTTCCCGGGTCTTGCCATCCTGCTGACCGTGCTCGGCCTCAACCTTCTCGGCGACTGGCTGCGCGACAGCCTCGACCCAACAGGCAGAACCTCAAGGTAATCCAGATGAGCCAGATTTTCGACCAGACCTTCGAGCGCACTCTGGATACGCTTCTCGCCAATGCCGAGCCCGGCCAGTCTTTCGAGGCATGGACTTTCGATGACGCCAAAAGCCGCCGCGAGACCGAAGAGAGACTAAAGAAAAAAGGCGTCAGCGCCCGCATCCGCAGCGCCTACAAACCGCTTCTCTTCACCTTTCTGGAAGAGATCAATCTGGATGGCGTCGACACCATCGAGGTGCGTTACCCCGTGCATGCTAATGCACCCGCCAATCGCTTCCGGCTGGAAGCCTATCCGCTGGCTGCTCTGGTGGGCGATACGAAGATCGATTTCATCGCTCGCGAAGACGACGCCCTCCATTACGACGTTACGCTGAGCCGCAACGGCAAGAAGGAAACCCTGAAGGTTCTGGCGCCAAACCGAGTTCATGCCGATATCGTCGGCGAAACCAATGTCTCGCCAACCGGCTGGTTCCGACCTGCCGGCAATGCTTTAGGCGAGCGACTGGAGACGGATTACGAACGGCTTTTCGAAGCGGCGATCCATGCCGTCGCCAACCACGGCTGGGGCGATGAAGAGCCCTATTTCGAGGAACTGAACATCCGCGTCGCGCATCCGGCCGAAGACCTGCCGCTCTCCCTCGGCGATGAGGTCGTCAGCCTGCGCGAAGCGCTGCATGAGGATTTCTATTTCTCGCTGCTGGAGTTCTTCCAGAAGAAGTCCGGCCGGCCGCTGGGCGACCGGGGCCTGAAGCCGGGCCAGATCGTTCCAGAAATCGTCAAAAGCGAAGGCGAAATCTCCGTCCACATCGAGGCCCGCACGCTCACCACAGCCTTCCTTGATGGCAACGAGCAACCGATCGATACGGCCCGCGAACCGGTCGCCGCAGGCCAGCTCGCGAAGCTGCTTGAAGAGATCGGCGGCGAGGCCTTCGAGGCCCGCTCCCGTTCCGGCCGCATTCTTGCCGCCCGTTATGTCGCCGGCAGCGATGCCGCCGTGATGGTGAGCGGCGGCCAGCATCCCAACGAGACCACAGGCATCGTCGGCGCCATCCGCGCCGCCCGCAAACTCGCAGACCGCAAGGGCGCGCATTTCACCATCTCGCCGCTGGAAAATCCTGACGGTTACGCCCTGCACCAGCGGCTTCGCGTCGACAATCCGCGCCATATGCACCATGCCGCGCGCTACACGGCGCTGGGTGACGATCTCGAATATCGCACACCGGAAAATTCCGGCAGCCATATCAACGAGAAGGAAATCCGCTTCAAAGCGCAGGAGATGAGCGGCGCCAGCCTGCATGTGAACCTGCACGGTTATCCTTCCCACGAATGGACCCGGCCGCTTTCCGGTTACGTGCCGCGCAATTTCGCCATGTGGACTGTGCCGAAGGGTTTCTTCCTCATCATCCGCCACCATGCGGACTGGGAAAGGCAGGCCGAAGCCCTGCTCGACCGGGTGACCCGCCATCTCGGCGCCATTCCCGGCCTGCTCGATTACAACAACCGCCAGATCGCGCTTTATGAAATCCACGCCGGCGAAACCGGTTTCCGCATCGTCAATGGCTTCCCGTGCCTGTCCTCCATTGATGACCGTCACACCGTGCCGATGACGCTGATCACCGAATATCCCGATGAAACGATCTACGGCGACGATTTCATCACCGGTCATACGGCGCAGATGGAAACGGTTCTCTCCGCCTATGATGCCTGGCAGGAGATTGTCGCAGGCGAAACGGTCTGATGCGGCCGCCCTTAACGGGCGGCTTATTTCGCCGGCGTGATCGTGAGTTTCTGGTCCCGCTGCTTCTGCAGCAACTTTTTGCCCTTGTCGAGAATTTGCAGGTTGGCGGCGTCCAGCTTGTTATAGGCCGCCTGGATGATATCGATATCTGCGACGTGTCCGATCGCCGCCAGCTTGTACATGACATCTCCGACGGCGATATCGACGGTCGGCGGCGGCGTGGAGGCGGCGTCCTTCGCGGCCTCCTGAATACCTTCCGTCGTTCCGCCCATGGTAAGATAGAGCGATAGCGCCTTGCGAAGAAACGCCTCGCGGCGCTCGATCTTGTTGCTGAGTCTATTTTCTCCGACGCGGTTACGCATCAGCTCAACGGCTCTATTTTGATATTCGCTCATCAGACACCGAATAAAGTTCCAAAATATGCTTCGGGAGACTACGGACAATCCCCTTAGAACTGGTTAAGGCACCGCGTTCACCTTTGTGTGAGCACTATTGCGCGCCGAGTTTGCCCGAAGCTGTTTTCACGACGAAGCAGCCGGCATTTTTGAGAAAACGCGAAGCCGGGTCGTGTCGCAGCCAACATCGCCCCGCGCGGGAAGCCACCGGCGGAGGGAGCATATGGCACGGTATTGATAACCGTCAGGTTATTTATTACCCCCCTTATTTCATTTTACTTTGGCCACCGCACTCATCAATCTGGCAGTCTGGATCGGTGGATGGGAGCCACGGATCAATTGGGAGGAAATCATGAAATTTCGGATCACCGTCGCAATCGCGGCCATCTGCTTCAGTTCCGCCGCTTATGCCGAGACTATCAAGGTCGGCGTGGTCGGTCCGTTCTCCGGCCCCTTCGCGCTGCAGGGCAAGAACTTCAAGGCCGGCATCGATGCCTGGTTCGCCCTGCACGGCAACAAGGTCGGCGATGACACAGTCGAGGTCGTCTATCGCGATGTGCCGCAGGCCGATCCGGCGCAGTCCAAGGCGCTGGCACAGGAACTGGTTGTGAAGGAAGGCGTGCAATATCTCGCCGGCTTCTATTTCACTCCCGACGCCATGGCGGTTACGCCTTTGCTGAAGCAGGGCAATGTGCCGATGGTCATTATGAATGCCGCCACTTCGGCAATCGTGACCAAGAGCCCCTATGTGGTGCGCACCTCGTTCACGACATGGCAGACCTCCACCCCCATCGCCAAGGTGGCCTTTGATGGCGGCGTGAAGAAGGTCATCTCGCTCGTCAGCGATTACGGCCCGGGCGTCGATGCCGAGAATGCTTTCAAGGCGGCCTTCACCGCCGCCGGCGGCGAGGTTGTCGAAAGCATCCGCATGCCGCTTTCCACCAATGATTTCAGCCCGATCATGCAGCGCGTGAAGGATTCCGGCGCGCAAGGCGTTTTCGCCTTCCTGCCGTCGGGCCCAACCACGCTCGGTTTCGTCAAGGCCTTCAACGATAACGGCCTGAAATCCGCAGGCGTCAAGCTCTTCGCACCGGGCGATCTGACGCAGGAATCCGACCTGCCGGCGCTCGGCGAAGCCGCACTCGGCATGCAGACGACCTTCCATTACGCCGTCTCGCATGATTCCCCTGAGAACAAGACCTTCGTGGAAGCCGCCGCCAAGGCGATCGGCAATCCGAAGGAGCTCTCCTTCCCTTCCGTCGGCGCCTTTGACGGCATGTATGTCATCAGCAAGATGATCGAGGCGACCGGCGGCAAGCAGGATGCGGAAAAGGCGGTGGACGCGGTGAAGGGTCTTTCCTGGACAAGCCCGCGCGGCCCTGTCAGCATCGATCCGGAAAGCCGCCACATCACGCAGAACATCTATCTGCGCGAAGTGGCCAAGGGCGATGACGGCAATTATTACAACAAGGAAGTCCAGACCTTCGAAAAACAGGGCGATCCGGGCCTCGCCGCCGCGAAGTAACAGCGGCTCGTAAAGACGTTCCGGGCCGCCCGTCGCGGCCCGGTTCCGGCCCGGATGGGTATTGCAGCACCGGGAGGAGCTTTTCAGCATGCAGACGGTCTTCAGCATCCTTGTCGATGCGCTTGCCTATGGCATGGTCCTGTTCATCATCTCCATCGGCCTTTCGGTGACGATGGGGCTGATGCGGGTGGTCAATCTGGCGCATGGCGCCTTCGCCATGATCGGCGGTTATCTCGCTTCCTATGCCGCCCATGGCCTCGGCCTTGGTTACGCCGTGGCGATCCTCGTCGCCATTGTCGGCACCATCGTCATCGCCATTCCGCTTGAGCGTTTTCTCTATCGCCGCATCTATGGCGCACCGGAGCTGACGCAGGTGCTGATGACCATCGGCATCACATTCTGCATCATCGGCATCGCCAATTTCGTCTTCGGCCCGACGCTGAAGACCATTCCGCTGCCGCAGCAGCTGGCCGGCCCCACCGATCTCGGCTTCCGCACCATCGCCACCCACCGAATCTTCGCCATTGCCTGCGGTCTTGCCGTAGCAGGCGCGCTGTGGTTCACCTTCGAAAAAACCGCCTTCGGCATCAAGCTGCGCGCTGCTGTCGATAATGCCGCCATGGCGGCCGCACTCGGCGTGCGCACCGAGGTCATTTATGCCGTCAGCTTCGCCATCGCCGTCGGCCTTGCCGCCATGGGCGGCGTCATCGGCGCGGAACTGCTGCCGGTCGAACCCTATTATGCGCTGCGCTACATGGTCACCTTCCTCGTGGTGGTCTCGGTCGGCGGCGCGGGCTCCATTCCCGGCGCGCTGATCGCCTGTCTGCTGCTCGGCGCCATCGATACGACCGGGCGGTATCTCGCCCCCGAATATGGCGAATTCTTCTTTTACCTGGCGGTCATCGTGATCATCACGCTGTTCCCGCGCGGCCTTCTCGGAAGGGCGAAATGAGATGGCGGTGCTCATGAACGACGTGACTGAAACGGCAGAGATCCCGAAGGCGCGCTCGCCGCTGCGCACGCTTGCGGGACCGCTCCTCATCATTATCGCCGCCATTGCCGGTTATTACCTGTTTCCGGATAATCTGGCGCTTCTGACCCGCATCATCGCCATTGCTCTCCTGGTGCTGTCGATCGATCTCGTCACTGGCTATTGCGGCGTCGCCACGCTTGGCCATGCCGCGCTCTTCGGTGCGGGCGCCTATGCCGCCGGCATTGCCGCCGCCCATTTCGAGATAACCGATCCGCTGCTGATGACCGTGATCGGCGCGGCTGCGGGCGGTGTGGCCGGGCTGGTCTCCGGCACGGTTCTCCTGCGCGCCCACGGTCTGCCGCAGCTCGTTCTTTCCATCGCCGTCATCCACCTGTTCCATGAGGCAGCCAACAAGGCATCGGGCTGGACGGGCGGCAGCGACGGTCTTGCCGGCGTCTCCCCGGACGCGCTGTTCGGCACCTTCGAATTCGATCTTTTCGGCCGCACCGCCTATATTTACGGCGTCTGTCTGCTGCTTGTCGTCTTCCTCGCCCTCAGGGTCGTGGTCAATTCGCCCTTCGGCATGTTGTGCCGCGGCGTCAAGCAGGACAGCATCCGCATTCAGGCCATGGGCGGCGCCGTCAACGGCACGATTTTGAAGATGTTCGTCATATCAGGCATCGTCGCCGGCATTGGCGGTGCGCTGAACGCCATTTCCACCCAGGTCGTCGGTCTCGACAGCCTCAGCTTCACGCTTTCGGCCGAAGCGCTGGTCATGCTGGTGCTCGGCGGCGCGGGTTCGCTTTACGGCGCGCTGATCGGCACCGTCACCTTCATGTGGTTCGAAGATGTCGTTTCCGCCGCCAATCCGTTCCACTGGCTCACCATTGTCGGCCTGCTGCTGATTGCCGTCGTGCTTTTTGCACCGCGCGGGCTTTATGGCGCGGGTGAGCAGATCATTGCGCGCATCCGTGGAGGTCGCAAATGAGCGCCATTTTCGAAGTCTCCGGCCTCAAGAAGAATTTCGGCGGCCTCGTCGTCACCAACAATGTCTCGCTGTCGCTTTCGCCGGGAGACCGCACAGTGCTGATCGGCCCGAATGGCGCCGGCAAGACCACCTTCGTCAATCTCGTCACCGGCAATATCAAGCCCTCGGCCGGCACGGTGCGCATCGCCGGCGAGGATGTGACCGGCCTCAGCGCCAGCCAGCGGGTGAAGCGCGGCCTCGTCCGCTCCTTCCAGGTCACGCGGCTGTTTCAGGACATGACGCCGGAGGAGCATGTGGCGCTCGCCATTCTCCAGCGCGAAGGCAAGACGGGCCGGATTTTCGGCCGTTACCGCGCCATGCCTGCGGTGATGAGCGAAGCCCGCGACATTCTCGGCACGCTTGGCCTTCTCGCACTTGCCGAAACAAAGGTGCGCGAAATCGCCTATGGCCAGCAGCGGTTGATCGAGATCGCGCTTGCCATGGCGCTTCGCCCGAAAATCCTGCTGCTCGACGAACCGGCCGCCGGCGTGCCTTCCACGGAAACCGCGCGCATCGAACAGGCGCTCGACCGGCTGCCGGCCGATCTCGCCATATTGATGATCGAGCACGACATGGATCTGGTCTTCCGTTTTGCCAAACGTGTGGTGGTGCTCGCCGCAGGCGCGGTCATCTTCGACGGTTCGCCTGAAGACGTCACCAGCAATGCGGAAGTCCGCCAAGCCTATCTGGGAAGTTACGCCGATGCCCGCAGCGCCGCTTGAAATCGTCAACCTCACCGCCGGTTATGGCCCCACCCGCGTCATCGAGGGCCTGTCGCTTTCCGTCCCGTCAGGCTCGCGTTTCGCGGTTCTCGGCCGCAACGGCGTCGGCAAGACGAGCCTCTTCGCCACGCTGGCTGGCCAGACGAAACGCTTCGCCGGCGATATCCGCATCGGTGGGCAGGACATCGCCGCCCTGCCAAGCGCCGCCCGCGCCAAAGCCGGCCTCGGCTACGTTCCGCAGACGCGTGACGTTTTCCCGACGCTCACCGTTGAGGAAAACCTCTTCGTCGGCCTCAAGACCCGGCCGAAATCGGCCATCGATGAGGCTTACACGCTGTTTCCGCGCCTGAAGGAGCGCCGCCGCAATCTCGGCTCGCAACTCTCCGGCGGCGAACAGCAGATGCTTTCCACCGCCCGCACGATTCTCGGCCAGCCGCGCGTGCTGCTGCTCGACGAACCGCTCGAAGGCCTCGCCCCCGTCATCTGCGAGGAGCTGATGGCGGCCTTCTCCAAACTGGCGCAATCGGGCGAAATGACCATTCTCCTCGTCGAACAGCGCATCCAGATGGCCATCGACTTCGCCGACCACGCCATCATCATGGAACGCGGCCGCATCGTCTGGGAAGGACCGTCGAGCGACCTTGCGGAGAACCCGGATATTATCGATACGCATCTTGGGGTTGGCGGGCTGCACTAACCTGAAACGCTATTCACCTTCAGCCCGTCATTCCGGCCTTGCGTCGGAATGACGGAAGCGATGCCTCGCGGGCACCACCCAGCCTCATTTACCGTCTCCTAAAAAACCCAATGGAATAAAAATTCCACTGCAGTTAAAGTGCACACGATTTCAGTCTGCACAAAGGAACGACAATGACGGCAATCGAGGCGCCAGAATCCGTAAAGGCTTTTGAGGAGCGGCTGCTCCAGGTCGCGGAGGGTTTGCCGAAACGATTGCGGCAATGCGCCGATTATGTCGCTTCCAATCAGGATCGCATCGCCGTTTCCACCGTCGCTGAAATGGCTGAGGGTGCCGGCGTGCAGCCCTCGGCCTTCATGCGTTTTTGCCAGATCATGGGCTTTTCCGGCTTTTCGGAAATGCAGCGGCTGTTCCGTGATTCCTATGTCGGCGGCTGGCCGGATTATGCCACGCGGCTCGACCATCTGCGGGAGAAGGGCGATGAAAGTGCATCCGGCCTGCTTGCAGAATTCGTGGAAGCCGGCCGTTCCTCGCTGGAAATGCTGCTGAAATCGGTCGATACCCGCCAGCTTGACGAGGCGGTTTCGGCGCTGGCGAAGGCGCGCACCGTGCATATCATCGGTCTGCGGCGGTCCTTCCCCATTGCCAGCTATCTCGCTTACGCCTTCGAGAAGATGAAGGTGCCGGCGGTTCTGCACAGTGCGGTCGGAGGGCTCGGCAATATCAGCGCCATTTCCCGCGAAGATGCGCTGATCGCGATCACCTTTTCTCCCTATTCCACTGAGACGCTGGAGCTGGCTGAAAACGCCCGCGCCAACGGTATTCCGGTCGTGGCCCTTTCCGATTCCGCCGTCAATCCGCTGCGCAAATCCGGTGCGACGCTGCTGACCGTCACCGAGATCGATTTCGGCGCGTTCCGCTCGCTTTCCGCCACGCTCTGTCTGGCCATTACGCTGGCCGTGGCTGTGGGAACTCGCAAAACAGCCTGAATATTTTTATTGAAAACGGAAAAAATAGAATTTATGATCCAAATCCATGAAACGGGCATTCCATAATCGTCCGTCTCGTGACGAACGAAAATGAGCGGAGGAGGCTCATCGGAGCGGGATGGCGAAAGATGCGGGCGATCGTCGCCTGAATGCCGCTCCAGACATGTGAGGCAGACCGTACCCAAGGTGCGGTGCTAAGGAGGAACCTTTTGAAAAAACTTGATCTCATCACGATCGGGCGCTCGTCTGTCGATCTTTACGGTTCGCAGGTTGGCGGCCGTCTGGAGGACATGGCCTCCTTTGCCAAATATATCGGCGGCTCTCCCACCAATATCGCCGCCGGCGCTGCCCGGCTGGGTCTCAACAGCGCCGTCATCACCCGTGTCGGCGATGAGCATATGGGCCGCTTCATCCGCGAACAGCTGGTGCGCGAAGGCGTCGATGTGCGCGGCGTGAAGACCGATCCGGAGCGGCTGACGGCGCTGGTGCTGCTCGGCATTCGCGACCAGAACCAGTTCCCACTGATTTTCTATCGTGAAAACTGCGCCGACATGGCGCTCAGCGAAGACGACATCGATCCCGCCTTCATCGCCGAGGCAGGCTGCATCTGCGCCACCGGCACGCATCTGTCGCATCCGAAGACGGAAGCGGCCGTGCTGAAAGCGCTGAAACTCGCCCGCGAAAATGGCGCAAAGACCGCGCTCGATATCGATTACCGCCCCAATCTCTGGGGTGTGGCCGGCCATGGCGATGGCGAGAGCCGTTTCGTCGAATCGCAGAAGGTCACCGCCAAGCTGCAATCCACCCTGCATCTCTTCGACCTGATCGTCGGCACGGAAGAGGAATTCCACATTGCCGGCGGCTCCACCGATACGCTGACCGCGTTGAAGGCCGTGCGCAAGGTTTCGAACGCGACGCTGGTGTGCAAGCGCGGGCCGATGGGCGCTTCGGTTTTTGCCGGCGAAATTCCCGCCAGCCTCGATGATGGCGAGACGGGCGAGGGTTTCCCGATTGAGGTCTTCAATGTTCTGGGTGCGGGCGATGGCTTCATGGCCGGGCTGTTCCGCGGCTGGCTGCGCGGCGAAGACTGGCCGACGACGCTGAAATACGCCAATGCCTGCGGCGCTTTCGCCGTCTCCCGC
>QFOL01000576.1 GCA_003241215.1 Agrobacterium fabrum | reverse complement strand
GATGGCCTGCGCCAGCTGGCTGCGGGCAATGGTGGTTTCGGCAACCGTGACGGAAAAGGGCACGGAATTGATGCCGGTGGAAGCGAAACGCCTGATGGCGGCGATGCGGATCGGCTCGTCGCGGAACACGGCATCACGATAGGCAGGGGTATCGCCATTCGTATTCTCCACCGTCGGCAGGTTCTGGTAGCCGGTAAGGAATTGCCCGTTCGGCCCGTCGACGCGGTAGAATACCCGGTCCTGTGCGGCCGATGTCAGCATTTCCAGCGCCACATAGGGAATGTCGACTTCCAGCGAGCCGTCTTCTGCCACCACCACCCGCTCGGCAATGGCGAGCGCCGAACCCGATAGCACCCGGTCGGAGACGACATTGGCGGTATTGACCGCCTCGCGCCAGGTATCGGTCAGCGCAACGCAGCCGATAATGGCGGTGGAGATGAGAAGCCAGCCTAGAAGTCGCCGCCTGAGCGAATAGGCGGCCTGTCTCATTCAGCCATCTCCGGCAGTTTTTCGAGATAATAACCGATGCCGCGTGCGGTCTTGACAGTCAGCCCGTGCGGCGCGAGACGCTTGCGCAGGCGGCTGACATATTGCTCGATGGCATTGGCGGAAATATCGTCGTCGAAACCGGTCAGCGACTGCACGATGGCTTCCTTGGCGACGACCTTGCCGGCCCGCATGAACAGCACTTCGAGCAGCGCCACCTCGCGCGCCGGAATATCGAGCGGGCGTCCATCGGCCGAAAAAGTGCGAGAATTGAGATCGAACATCACCTTGCCGAAACTCAGCGCCGAGGAGCGCAGCCCGGCATTGCGGCGCAAAAGCACCCGCACCCTCGCCTCGAATTCGGTGATGTCGAAAGGCTTGATCATGTAGTCGTCGGCGCCGAGATCGAGCCCCTTGACCTTTTCTTCCGGCGTGCCGCGCGCCGTCAGGATGAGCACCGCCGCCTTGTCCTGGCGCGAACGCATGGAGCGCAGCACCTCGATACCGTCCATCTCCGGCAGGTTGAGGTCGAGAATGACCAGATCGAAGCTTTCAGCTGCAATCGCCGCATCGGCGGAAGCGCCATCCGACACCACGTCCACCGCATAACCGCTGCCGCGCAGCAGCGCTGACAGCCCTTCCGAAAGCACCTGATTGTCCTCGACCAGCAAAATACGCAAATCTACCCTCCCGCGATGTTCCTGAATTTAACCAAGCCCTTGCCGCTTGTGAATGCGTACGGCATGATCTTTTCCATGCGTATCTGCCTTCTCCTCTGTCTCTGTCTTTGCATGGCCTCGCCCGCGCTTGCGCAGGTCGCCGTCTTTCCCGCCCCTTCCGGCAAGGCGGATGCCGAAACGCTGGTGGTCTATTCCTCGCTGGATGA
>QFOL01000139.1 GCA_003241215.1 Agrobacterium fabrum | reverse complement strand
CGATCGCACGTCGAAGTGCGTCTGCGGTCACCTGCTCCCGCTGTGTCGACGCCTTACGAAGATAGGCTATGCCCGCATTCGAAGCCGTCGACAGGTAGAGATGATAAAGGAGCAATAGGCCGATTTCCAATATTCCGAAGATCAGAATGAGGAAGACCGGCATCAGTATCGCAACCTCAACAGCTGCCGCGGCCTGCCTGTCACCGACGAAACGCCGATAAAGACCAAGCCGTGACATTTTGAAACGGGGGAACGTTCGACGGTTTGCCTGTCGTTTATCTGCGACGCATTTACCGGCGCTCATCGCCGTACCTTCCGATATATCTCAGCTCGAAGCCGGTGATGATGCCGCCGACGCTGTCGCTCAGTCCCGATGCAGCGATGGTGAGCTTGTAGACGGAATAGGTATCCACAGCGAATGTCTTCTGGTAGTAGCGCCACTTAATGGCCTGATCGATGGCATTTTCCATGCCGGGACCCTGCCGCATGTTGAATACCTCTTTTATGACGCCCAATTGAGGTCGAAGCTGCTGAAGGGTGACGTCGATACCGTTCGTCTGCTCCGCCGTGATCGGCTTTTTGGCATCCGACGGATTTGGAAATTGGCTCTTTCGACCGTTGTACCAGACCGATATCTCATATTGACCGGGATGAAGCTCCACTGTTTTGAATATGGAGCTGTTTGCGTCCTTCCGCTTCTTCCCCCCCTGCGTGACCGTTCCCCAGTCGCTGTCCAACTCAATCACATAGCGCGTAGGCAAGGAAGTATTGTTGCCCGTGGAGTAATCGATCAGATCTTTGCGAGTGGCCGCCGCCTTGTTTGAATCTTTAATGCCGCATGCCTTGTCGTTGGCGGTTTCTTTGTCTTTCTCGATTTGTTGCGCGAACCCGTTCGGGTAACCTTCCCAGTCGTGAATTTTGCGGCAGCAGGGACTGCTCCAGTCCTGCAACTCGATGCCGGGACCCGTTCCGCCGTGCCAGCCCACCTCGGTATATGGGTAAATACCCCAACAACCGCCGGGTGTAGTCGTCGAAATACCGTTTTTGAGGACGCGCTCGTTATCGAGTGAGGTCTTTTCAAAATCATTATTGACCAGCACTTCTCCGTCATAAGGATAAGGCGGGATACCCTCACACGTGTAGTTCAAACGATACTTAAGTTCATCGAGATCGAACATCTTCGCGAAGGCCAGTTTATAGCCGAACTCGGCGCTGACATCCGTACGCAGCCAATCAATGACGACATCGCGACCGATCACCTTCTGCTTTGTAGACTGGATCATCGCATCGAAAGTCGAGAGCACGGCTTGACGACGATCCGCGTCTTCAGGCGTGTCCGTTCGCGTCGGCTTGGTCGAGCGTTCACACGCAAGCGCCATGACACGCTTTGACTGGTTATAATAGGCGAGCGCCCGGCCGCCTTCGAAAAGCAACCCCAGCAAGATGATGAAGACCGGCAGCAGCAACGCGGTCATGATGGCGAAGGCGCCCATGCGGTCTTTGAGGAGCGACGAAAACAGGCCCCTTTTACATGCTGTCTTTTTTAATCGCCTGTTCGTCATCAAAACACCGTCTCATGTCGCTCGTCGCCACGGGAAAGACGCGCTGTGAAAAGCGGCGGACATGGCTTTATGCGACGCTAAAAATACCCGGCTGTCGCCGGTCGCTTGAAAATTGCTCGTTGATCGCCGGCGGGGCCGCTTTTCGGGCAACTTCGCCTGACCACTAAAAATGCAGGGGTCAAATAACACGGAAACCGTAAAGCAAAGCTCAACCGGACATCAAAAATATGAAGCAAATTCATATGCTTAGTTTATCAATAAGTAAATTAGAGGATTGACATCAGAGCATCTGGCCGAGCAATCGAAGCGTGGGATTTGCAGCCACGGCTTTCCCTGAAAACACAAACCGGGCTTTGCCCCTTGTCCCTCCAGCCAAGCTCGGGCAAAACAAGCCCTGTTCAATCACAAGACAATGCCAGGAGATAAGATATGGACGTTCGCGCCGCAGTTGCCATTCAGGCCGGAAAGCCGCTTGAGGTCATGACCGTTCAACTCGAAGGCCCGCGCGCCGGCGAAGTGCTGGTTGAGGTCAAGGCGACCGGCATCTGCCATACGGACGATTTCACCCTGTCGGGCGCCGATCCGGAAGGCCTGTTCCCGGCCATTCTCGGCCATGAGGGCGCGGGCGTCGTCGTCGATGTCGGCCCCGGCGTCACCTCGGTCAAGAAGGGCGACCATGTCATTCCGCTCTACACGCCGGAATGCCGCGAATGTTATTCCTGCACCTCGCGCAAGACCAATCTCTGCACCTCCATCCGCGCCACCCAGGGTCAGGGCGTGATGCCCGACGGCACCTCGCGCTTCTCGATCGGCAAGGACAAGATCCATCATTATATGGGCTGCTCGACCTTCTCGAACTATACGGTCCTGCCGGAGATCGCGCTCGCCAAGATCAATCCCGACGCGCCCTTCGACAAGGTCTGCTACATCGGCTGCGGCGTGACGACCGGCATCGGTGCTGTCATCAACACCGCCAAGGTCGAGATCGGCTCCACCGCAATCGTCTTCGGCCTCGGCGGCATCGGCCTCAACGTGCTGCAGGGCCTGCGCCTTGCCGGCGCGGACATGATCATCGGCGTCGACATCAACCCCGACCGCAAGGCCTGGGGCGAGAAGTTCGGCATGACCCACTTCGTCAACCCGAAGGAAGTCGGCGACGACATCGTGCCCTATCTCGTCAACATGACGAAGCGTAACGGCGACCTGATCGGCGGCGCGGACTATACGTTCGACTGCACCGGCAATACGAAGGTCATGCGCCAGGCGCTGGAAGCCTCGCATCGCGGCTGGGGCAAGTCGGTCATCATCGGCGTTGCCGGCGCCGGCCAGGAAATCTCCACGCGTCCGTTCCAGCTGGTCACCGGCCGCAACTGGATGGGCACCGCCTTTGGCGGCGCACGCGGCCGCACGGATGTGCCGAAGATCGTCGACTGGTACATGGAAGGCAAGATCCAGATCGATCCGATGATCACCCACACCATGCCGCTCGAAGACATCAACAAGGGTTTCGACCTGATGCATAAGGGCGAAAGCATTCGCGGCGTCGTGGTCTATTGATCGGATAAACATGGAGGCGGAGGCGCGCATAAGCGGGCGCGTCCGCCTTTCATGCAAATGTGATCGCCGCCAACCTCCTGCAGCCATTGCGATTAACGGGACGGTAAATCTATCGGCGTAAGCCAATACTACGCGGTGGAGTTGAATGTCCCTCCCCGGCAGAAACGACGCCAGCCAGCGGAGAGCGACACTGAAAATCGTACCGATCGACAACGGAAACCGCGTCGCCGCTGTTGCCCTTTTGGCGAAAGGTTTCCCGGAAAAGAGCGAGGCCTTCTGGTCTCGCGGTTTGTCGCTCGTCAGCGAACATCACGCGCGGCACGAACTGGGGCCGATCGGACAACTGCTGATGAAGGGCGACGATGCCGCAGGCGTGCTGCTGACGCTCAGAAGCCGCCTGCCCGGCACGGGCAGGATCGTCGTCAATCTGTCGAGCTGGTATGTCGAGCCCTCCTGTCGCTGGTTCGCACCGCGCATGCTGCAGATGGCCTCATCCGGCGACGACGAAATCTTCACCGATCTCACCCCCTCTCCCGAAGCCTGCAAGTTGAATGAGAGGCTGGGCTTTGCGACGGTGACCGACTGCACGCTTTTTTATCCGCTGCCCTTTGCAGCGCTTCGCCCGGCAAGCGCGCGGCTCCGCCCGCTTGCCGAAATAAACCCGGAAACAATCGCCGCCGACACGCGCGAGATGCTGGAAGATCATGCCCGGCTCGGCTGCATCGTGGCCGTGATGGAGGCGGAGAACCGGCACTACCCGCTGGTCTTCCTGAAAACCACGACCAAAAGACTGCCGTCGGCGCGCCTCATCCATTGCGACGACCGGAGTGTCGCGCAAAGGCACCTATCCGCAATTGCCCGTCACCTTCTTCGCCAAGGCCGGCTTGCCCTGACCATGGCTGCACTTGGCGCAGAGCGAGAGATCGGCGGGTTTGCAGCACATAAATCTGCACCAATACAAGTAAAAGGCGCATGGAACCCACGATTTATTAACGAAGCATACTCAGAGTTGGTTTTATTGCCACCGTAGGTATTTTAGTGAACCTTGTGCTAACCGACGGAAGCTTGGCCGTTAAAGACAAGGCGCCAATCCGGACGGTCTTATGGGAAACACGAGGGAAATCGGAGAACAAGCATGATTGCAGCGAAAAAGAACGAAATCGACGTTGCCGATACGATCTATTCCTATCTCTCGAACCGGTTTCCCGCCTATGCCCCCTTTTCCGCCGATACGCTGCTTCTCGAAGGCGGCGTGATCGATTCGCTCGGTTTCCTCGAATTGATGATCTTCCTCGGCGAAGGTTTCGGCATCATGCTCGATGACGAACATTTCACGCCGGAAAATCTCGGCACGCCGGCCGATCTCATCACCTTCGTCCTCAGGGAACGGAGGAAATGACACCCCATTTTCTGCTGCACCATCTTCTTGCCGCCCGCGCGGCGAGCGACGATCAGGCCCTCGTCCACAAGGACCGATCGCTGAATTATCGCGAATTCGCGCAGGCGACGGCGAATTGCGCGGCGGCATTGCAGGAAGCCGGAGTAGAGCGGGGAGACCGCGTCGTCATCCATCTGCCGCGCGGCATCGAGGAATGCTGGTCGATCTTCGGCGTGAGCATGGCATCCGGCGTCTTTGTGCCGGTCAATGCGCTGCTGAAAGCGCAGCAGATCCGCCATATCGTCAGGGATTGCGGCGCGAAGGTCGTCATCAGCAACACCGCGATGATCGATGAGCTGAAAGCGGCGCTGGAAGGCCTTCCGGATGTCACGGTGCTGCTAACGGAAGAGATCGAAATCCGTGTCGGCGCACCCGCCCGCCCCTCGGCGGCAATCGGCGAAGACCTCGCGGCGATCCTCTATACATCGGGCTCCACCGGCTCACCCAAGGGCGTGATGCTGTCGCACCGCAATCTTCTGGCGGGCGCGCGCATCGTGCGGACCTATCTGGAGATTACCGGAAAAGACCGTATTCTCTCTCTCCTGCCCTTCAGTTTCGATTATGGCCTGAACCAGCTGCTGACGGCGGTGGAACAGGGCGCAACCACTGTTATCTCCACTTTCCGGCTGGGCGACGAGATCGTCCGCGACCTGCGCGACCATGCCATCACGGGTCTCGCCGGCGTGCCGACGATCTGGGCGATCCTCACGAAAGCGGCCCCGTCGCTTGCAAAAACGCCGTTGCCGCATCTGCGCTACATCACCAATTCCGGCGGACGCGTGCCGCAGGAAACCGTAAAAGCGCTGCGCGAGAAGCTGCCGGATACAAAAATCTACCTGATGTACGGCCTCACCGAAGCCTTTCGCTCCACCTTCCTGCCGCCCGATGAAATCGACCGCCGCCCGACCTCCATCGGCAAGGCCATTCCCGAATGCGAAATCTTCATCGTCACCGCCGAGGGACAGAGGGCAAAACCGGGTGAACCCGGCATTCTCGTCCATCGCGGCCCGACCGTCTCGCTGGGTTACTGGAACCGGCCGGAAGACACGGCAAAGGTGCTGCGTCCCCACCCCTTCATTCCGGCGACGCTGGGCGGCGAAACCGTGTGTTATTCCGGCGATCTGGCCGTGGAGGACGAGGATGGTTTCTTCAGCTTCGTTGCCCGCAACGATGCGATGATCAAATCGTCGGGCTATCGCATCAGCCCGACCGAGGTCGAGGAAAGCCTGATGTCGACGGGGCTTTTCCAGCAGGTGGCCGTCATCGGCCTGCCGGACCCGTTTGCCGGCGAAAAGGTCCATGCGGTGGCAACCTCGGCCAATGAGAATATCGATGTTTCTGCCGCGCTGAAGAAGGCTGCCGAAATGCTCGCCCCCTTCATGATCCCCCGCGCCATCGAACTGGTCGAGCGACTGCCGGTAACGGCGAATGGCAAGGTCGATTACCGCGCGCTGGTGCGCGAACGGACGGACAATGGCGCCAACGGATAAACCCCAGAGCCACGGCCCGGCCTTTGCGGCAGGGCAATTCGATATCCGCGGAAACGATCTGGTGATCGGCGGACTTCCCGTGCGCGATATCGTCGCCGAAACCGGAACGCCGTGCTTCATCTACGATGCCAGCGCCATGCGCCGCGCCTATCGTGATCTCGAAGCGACGCTCGCCGGTTTTGCCGACATCTATTATTCGGTGAAGGCCAATCCCCTGCCCGCCATCGTCTCGCTTTTCCGGCAGGAAGGCGCCGGTGCGGAAATTGCCTCCGTCGGCGAATATCGCGCCGCCCTCAAGGCGGGTGTCGCACCTGGCAACATCATCTTCGCCGGCCCCGGCAAGGGCATGGCCGAACTGCGCGAAGTGATCGAGGGCGGCATCGGCGAAATCCACATCGAAAGCGCCGAGGAAATCGACCGCATCGAGGCAGTCGGCAGGCCGGTCAAGGCTTCGATCCGCATCAATCCGGTGCCGGATGCGCAGGCGGGCGCCATGCGCATGGGCGGCAAGGCCACGGCCTTCGGTTTCGATGAGGAAGAGCTGGAAAACGTCCTGCCGCTCTTCAGGGATGCCCGCCATATCGATCTCGTCGGCGTCCACATTTACGGCGGCACGCAGATCCTCGATGCCGAGATGCTTGTCTCCCAGTGGAGACACGGCATTTCCCTTGCCGCGCGCATGGCCGAGATGCTCGGCAGGCCGCTCGAAACCATCGATCTCGGCGGCGGTCTCGGCATTCCTTATTTCGCAGGCGAAACGCCGCTCGACCTTGAAAAAGTCAGCGCCGCCATTGCCGACCTCAAGGCGCTTGTGAAGGCGCATCCGCTGATAGCTGACGCCCATGTCATCGTCGAACCCGGCCGTTTCCTCGCCGGTCCCGGCGGCCTCTATGTGACGGAGGTGAATTCGGTAAAGACCTCGCGCGGTACCACCTTCGTGGTGACGGATGGCGGCATGCACCACCATCTCGCCGCCTCGGGCAATCTCGGCCAGATCGTCAAGCGCAATTACCCCATCGTCGCACCTGCCATGATGCAGGCGGAGCATCAGGAGACGGCAACCATCGTCGGCCCGCTCTGCACGCCACTCGATACGCTCGCCCGCAATGCGGCGCTGCCGAAACTCAAGGCCGGCGATCTCCTCGCCATCCTGCAATCGGGCGCCTATGGCGCCAGCGCCAGCCCTGCGGGTTTTCTCAGCCATGCGGCGGCGAAGGAAGTGCTGGTGGAGGATGGGGCGTTCGAGGTCATCGGGCGCTGACGACGTTTGGCAGCGAAAACCGTAGCCGGCTTTCCTAAGGGCACACATTTGGCTGCTTACCCCGGAGCTTCGTCCAACCTCCCTCATTCCTGTGACAGGCACAGGAATGAGGGAGGCGACTAACCCCGAAGCAACCTGTCCCCCACCGCGAATTTCGATTTCAGCAGACACTCATCATATTCCGCCTCGGCAACGGAATCGAACACGATACCGCCGCCGACATTGAAGACGGCGCGGCCGTCGTCAAACAGGCTGAGCGTGCGGATCGCCACGGAGAACCGCATATCACCATTGGGAGACATGAAGCCGATTGCGCCACAATAGGCGTCGCGTGGCGTCGCTTCCAGCTCTCGCAGAATTTTCATCGCCCACATTTTCGGTGCGCCGGTAACGGAGCCGCAGGGAAACAGCGCGGCGAAGATGTCTTCCACCGCCATGTCAGGCAGAAGCTTGGCCCTGACGTGGCTGACCATCTGGTGCACGGTCGGATAGGTCTCGATATCGAACAGCCGTGGCACATGAAGGCTGCCGACTTCGGTAATGCGGGAAATATCGTTGCGCAGCAGATCGACGATCATGCGGTTTTCGGCCAGCGTCTTTTCATCCGCCAGCATCGCCGCGATGATCGCCCGGTCTTCTTCCGCATCGGCCCCGCGCGGCGTCGTTCCCTTCATCGGATGGGTTTCGATGAAACCTTCCCCGTCAGCCGAGAAGAACAGTTCCGGTGAGCGTGACAGGATGACCGGGCCGCCGAGATCGACCAGCGCGCCATATTTCACCGGCTGCCGTTCGATCAGCGACCAGAAGGCGGTGAGCGGATCGCCGCTCCAGCGGGCATGGACCGGCATGGTCAGATTGCCCTGGTAACAGTCGCCGCGACGCAGATGGTCATGCAGCCGGTCGAAACGCCGGCAATAGTCTTGAAGGGTCCATGCGGGCACGGGATCGGACAGAAACGTATCCGCATCCGGCAGATTTGCCGGGCGCGCAAACCGCCCCTCATCCGGCTGCGGGCCGGAAAAGACGCCGAAATTGAGAAACGGCACGTTGCGAGGCTCGTCCGCGAAAGGCGCAAGCTTCGGCTCGAACAGGAAACCGGCCTCGTAGGACATATAGCCGGCGAGGTACTTCCCGGCCCGGCGCAGCTCTTCCATGCGCCTCAGTGCAGCAAAAAACGACGCCGGTTCATCCGCGACGATGATCTCTTCCGGCTCGGTGAAGGCTGTCACCGTGCCGGTCGAATCATCCCGGAAAAGAACGTAAGGCGCGTGTGCCAAGGAAAGCGTCCGAAACAGGAGAAAGGGTCGGGAAGGATCAGACCGGGTCTATATCGCCCCGCGCCCACATCTCAATGGTTTCCGCGTAAAAATCGGCGAAACGGCCTTCCTCGATCGACTTGCGAATACCCTGCATCAGCTCCTGGTAATAGGCAAGATTGTGCCAGGAGAGCAGCATGCCGCCCAGCGCCTCATTGGCGCGGGTGAGATGGTGCAGATAGGCGCGGGAATAATCGCGCGAGGCCGGGCAGTTGGACTGCTCGTCCAGCGGGCGCATATCCTCGGCATGGCGGGCATTGCGGATATTGACCTTGCCGCGACGGGTAAAGGCAAGCCCGTGACGGCCGGAACGGGTCGGCATCACGCAGTCGAACATGTCGATGCCGCGCGCCACCGATTTCAGGATATCGTCAGGCGTGCCGACGCCCATCAGGTAACGCGGCTTTTCGGTGGGCAGCACCGGCAGGGTGATATCGAGCATGCCGAGCATCACATCCTGCGGCTCGCCGACGGCAAGGCCGCCGACCGCATAACCCTTGAGATCAAGCTGCTTGAGGCCCTCTGCGGAACGGATACGCAGGTCCGGCTGGTCGCCACCCTGCACGATGCCGAACATGGCCTTGCCGGGCTGTTCGCCGAAGGCGACGCGGCAGCGTTCCGCCCAGCGCAGCGACATTTCCATGGCGCGCTCGATTTCCTTGCGCTCGGCCGGCAGCGCGATGCATTCATCGAGCTGCATCTGGATATCGGAATCGAGCATGCCCTGAATTTCGATGGAACGTTCCGGCGACATGTGGTGCAGCGAGCCGTCCACATGGCTCTTGAAGGTCACGCCCTTCTCGTCCAGCTTGCGCAGGCCGGACAGCGACATGACCTGGAAGCCGCCGCTGTCGGTGAGGATCGGATGCGGCCAGCGGATCAGCTCATGCAGACCGCCCAGACGAGCAACGCGTTCCGGGCCGGGCCGCAGCATCAGGTGATAGGTATTGCCGAGAATGATATCGGCGCCCAGCTCGCGCACCTGATCGAGATACATGGCCTTGACGGTGCCGACCGTGCCGACCGGCATGAAGGCGGGCGTGCGGATGACGCCGCGCGGCATGGCGACTTCGCCGAGGCGCGCGCCGCCGCTCGTGGCTTTCAGGGTGAAGGTGAATTTGTCGTGCATCAGTTTTTCCGGAACAACAGGCTGG
>QFOL01000575.1 GCA_003241215.1 Agrobacterium fabrum | reverse complement strand
CATCGGCAACTACGAAGTGCCGATCTGGGCCAAGCAGGGCTGGCTGCTGCCGCTCGAAAAGCTCGGCGACAAATATGACATCGACGATCTGCTGCCGGCCATCCGCGGCGGCCTTTCCATGGAAGGCAAGCTTTACGCCGCGCCTTTCTACGGCGAATCCGCGATGATCATGTATCGCAAGGACCTGTTTGAAAAAGCCGGCCTGAAGATGCCTGACAGCCCGACCTGGGAATTCATCGGCGATGCCGCCCGCAAGGTCACCGACCGCAAGGCCGACATCAACGGCATCTGCCTGCGTGGCAAGGCCGGTTGGGGCGAAAACATGGCCTTCATCAGCGCGCTCACCAATTCCTTCGGTGGCCGCTGGTTCGATGAAAACTGGAAACCGCAGTTCGATCAGCCGGAATGGAAGAGCTCGCTGCAGTTCTATGTCGATCTGATGAAGGATGCCGGCCCGTCGGGCGCCTCCTCCAACGGCTTCAACGAAAACCTGACGCTGTTCCAGCAGGGCAAATGCGGCATGTGGATCGACGCCACGGTGGCTGCTTCCTTCGTCTCCAACCCGAAGGATTCCACCGTTGCTGACAAGGTCGGTTACGCCATCTTCCCGACCCATGGTGAGCTGAAGAACCACGGCAACTGGCTGTGGTCGTGGAACCTCGCAATCCCGAAGAGCTCGCAGAAGTCGGAAGCGGCCGAGAAGTTCATCGCCTGGGCAACCAGCAAGGACTACACCGCGCTCGTCGCCTCCAAGGAAGGCTGGGCAAACGTGCCTCCGGGCACCCGCACCTCGCTTTACAAGAATGCCGACTATGAAAAGGCCGCCGCCTTCGCCAAGCCGACGCTTGCCGCCATGGATGCCGCCGATATCACCAAGCCGACCGTAAAGCCCGTGCCTTATACCGGCGGTCAGTTCGTGGCGATCCCTGAATTCCAGGCGCTCGGCACGACGGTCGGTCAGCTGTTCTCGGCGGTTGTTGCCGGTCAGTCCAGCGTTGACGATGCGCTTGCAGGCGCTCAGTCGACAGCAACGCGTGAAATGACCCGCGCCGGTTACATCAAGTAATCCTCCCGAAGATCGCTGTCCGGCGCCAATGCCGGGCAGCGAACTCTCCGGGCCGGAAGCCGCCGGTCTGTATGGCGGCGTTCAAGCCTTTCAAATCAGAACAAGAATGAGCCGGTTCTTCCGGATATGCCGGGCGCATGTCATGGCGCGCAGGCCCAAGGGGAGGTTAGTGTAATGGCAACTCGAAACACGAGCGGTCTAGCGCGGGTCATGCTTGCGCCATCGGTGCTGCTGTTGCTGGTGTGGATGATCGTGCCTCTGGCGATGACGCTGTGGTTCTCGTTCCAGAACTACAATCTCCTCAACCCG
>QFOL01000006.1 GCA_003241215.1 Agrobacterium fabrum | reverse complement strand
GAAACTGCAATCGTCAAGGGCTTCTCCTGAGCGATTCGGCATCTGCACTTGTATATTAGGTCCGTTGTTACAGGATTGTGAAGCCTATAAATGCAGCGGCGAAGAGCTTAATTTTTAAGCCCCGGAAAGGCCGTTTTCGCGCTCCTGACGATCGGAGCGGCGAGGCAGCGCCTTCGCCATGTGAGATATTCGGCCGATATCGCAGGAAGGCGATTCGGGCCTTCGGCAAACACAGAAATCTTCTCACGACGGACGTAATATCGGTGGTATGATTGTCGCTGACGGGACAACCGAAAAACCAATGCACGCCTGCCGTGGCAAATATACGGCGGCGGCGGCATCCATCATTCCGTCAATGGAGGAAATGGCCATGATGTTGCGCAGTCGGCAAGTGGCCGCATTGCGGGGCAGTCTGGTGGCCGGCGCCCTGACCGTCGTCATCGGCCTGGCTGCGGTCGCCCATGCCCAGCAGTACCAGAATTTCGAGGTGACGCCGGATGGCCGCGGCGGCGCGCAGGGAACGATCGGCGGGCGCAATTTCGAGATTGACCGCAATTACGACCGGCCGCCGGCAGGCCGCATCTCACCCGAGACCCGGCGCGAACTCAGGCGGGCCGTTCCGCAGCAGCAGACCTGCATTGTCGACACAGAGGGCCGAACGCGCTGCAAGTGAGCGTGAGACCCGTTTTCCGGCTTTTTCAAGCACGCCGTAACAAAATTAGATTTCGTTAAAATGCAATCTATCGACTTAAACGGCACGCAATGAAGGGCCGTTATGGTGCCAGGCACAAGACAAGGCAATCGTGCAGGGGCAAGGACATGGCGAATAAAACGATCCGTCTGGCAAGGATTTTTGCCGCCGCAGCCGGCATGGCGGCGAGCATGGCGACAACGGCCTCGGCCATCCAGCCCGGTGGTCTGGCCCAGAGGCCGGGCGCAACGCGGCCCGGCCAGTTCATGACGACGAGCCGCCCGACCATTGCGCCCATCGCCTTTGCGAAATTCTGCGAGGGCGCCGCCGACCAATGCATCCGGATCGGCGATCGCGATACGGTGGAGCTGACCAAGCAGAAGCGCGCCGAACTCCAAGGCATCAATGCCGAGATCAACACGTCGATAAATTATGTCAGCGAGCAGGACGGCGAAGACGACTGGAAGTTGAACCCGGCAAGCGGCGACTGCGAGGATTTTGCGGTGACCAAACGGCAGCGCCTTCTGCGGGCCGGCTGGCCTTCGGGCGCGTTGCGCATTGCGACGGCCCGCACCTCGGATGGCATCGGTCACGCCGTTCTGGTCGTCAGCACCAGCCAGGGCGATCTGGTGCTGGATAACCGCACCAATGTCGTCAAGCCATGGAAAGCGGTGGATCTGAAATGGATCAAGATCCAGTCGCACGAGGATCCGCGCGTCTGGCTGAAGCTCTAGCTTCGGACAGCGGGCATTCGGCCGCCGATTTAAAGCGGCGTATCTTTCGAACATCAAAGCGGGTATCCCACCTCCCGAAAATTGACGCGTTCCGCCATGCAAAAGCCGCCGCCGGCGGCTTTGCCCAGCCCGGCTTCGACGGGTGACGGGACATCGCGTCCACACGGCCCTGGCGGGGGTGCGGCAGCCGCTTTTAACGCCCTTGACCTTGTGCGGGAGAGGCAGTATCGGCAGCTATGCCCAAGGTGCTCAACTGGATTCGCGGTCGTAAACAGCCAGCCTCCCGCGACGACCGGAGGCGGCGCAGAATAGACCTTGGCGACAAGCCGGCCTCCTTTCCCATTTATGCCATTGGTGACGTACATGGCAGCCTCGACCTGCTTTTGCAGGCGGAGCGCAAGATCCTTGCGGATCTGGGGTCCGAGCCCTCCCCCGCGCTGGTCGTTCTCCTCGGCGACTATGTGGATCGCGGGCGCGATTCCCGCGGCGTCCTCGAACACCTGTTGCAGCCGCCGCCGGCGCCGCTGCGCCGTATCGCGCTTTGCGGCAACCATGAGCAGCTCTTCCACGATTTTCTCGAAAATCCGCAGGAGAACATGCACTGGCTGGATTTTGGCGGCCGGCAGACGCTTTTATCCTACGGGGTCGATATCGACTACTTCCTGAACAAGGGGCGCCTGAGACTGCAGCCTTTCAGGGATGCCCTGCTCGGCGCGGTTCCGCAGAACCACCGCCAGCTCTTGGCCAGCCTGCCCATCTACGCCCGGATTGGACCTTATATTTTCGTGCATGCCGGCTTGAGACCGGGATTGCCGCTCGAGGCGCAGACCGACGAAGACATGCTCTGGATCCGCGAGCCGTTTCTTTCGCAAGGGGCCGGGCTGGACCTTTTCGTCATCCATGGCCACACGCCGGTGGAGGAACCGGAAACCGGCCCGCAGCGGGTCGGTATCGACACCGGCGCCTTCACGACGGGCAGGCTTACCATTCTCAGGCTTTCCGATCAGGGACTGCACCTGATCGGCTGAGGCGCTTTGGCTTAAGCCTCAGGCCGTGCAGTCCGCAGCAGGGCTAACGGTTTTCGCAGGACTGCCGGCCATGCAGAATATCGCCAAGCACCGTCATCTGCCGGCGGTTCCATTCAATGGCGTCCTCAAACGCCCTGTTTCCCAGGTCCTGCCGCTGGTCGCTGCTGGAGGCCAGCCACAAGATGGCGTCAGCGAAAGCCTGATGATTACCGTCTTCCACAATGACCACGCCGCGCTGGTATCGTTCCGAAAGCCCCCTCGCGCCGGTGCGGGTGCTGATCGTGGCAACACCCGCAGCCAGCGCATCCAGCAATTTTATATTGATGCCTGTTCCAAGCGTGATGGGATTGATGGAGAGCGGCGCACGCGTGAAGGCGTCCTTCAGATTATCGACGCGGCCGAGTTTGAGAATGCCCTCCCCATCCTCGATCCTGCCGCAGATGCCGCCCGCGAGAACCAGGCGAATATCCGGCCGCGCCGTCCTGACCAATGGCATGATGTTCTGGAGGAACCCCTTCAGGGAAATGACGTTGGCGTCATTTCCGGAGCCAAGGAACAGAAAGTCGCTCGCGGTGAAATCCTCCACCCTTCCGCCAAGATCGAGGATATGACTGACCGTCGCGACGACCGGCGGCTCCGGCCCCAGCAGCTGCCGAAACGTCTGTTCCTCTTCATCCTGAATGGCGACAACCACATCCGCACGGCGAAGAGCCCGGCGCTCCACGGCCAGCGGCACCGAAAACCAGTATCCATATTTGTTCGCGGTGTTGATGAACGCCCTATGCCGATCGGCGAAGGAATCATGGGTGTCGAGAATGCGCAGCACATCATTCGGCAAACCAAGAAACGCCCTTGAATGGAAGGCGTATTCCACAATGACGGCATCGATACCAAGCCGACGCTGAATATCCTGAACCTGGCGGCCGATTGCGGGATAATAGAACTCGTCGAGGTGATTATAAAAACCGCTGTCGCGGCCGAGAAGGCGGTGGACCTTTCGAACGGCCCGGAATGCGGTCAAGCCGATGTCGAAACCCAGATCGCCGGGAAGCCGGGTGCTGACGCTGCCTTCCCGCCGGGAAACGAGGTGCAGGTGATCCGATCCGAATTCGGCCTCGTGGCCCGCCCTGTCGAACTCGGCGTCAATCGTGCCATCGACAAAGAGGAAGTGCACCTCGTGACCGAGGCTGCGCACGGCGCGCGTCAGCTGGAGTATTCTGCTCCGCGCGCCCTCATTGGCAGGAACGACAGGAAAGGCCGAGACGAAAGCGACTTTCATGAACGAACTCAGGCCTGTGCCGGGAAGGTCTCGAACACCTGAAAATTGCTCTTGGACATTGCAAGGATATCCGGCAGCTTTTTCCCGACACGTTCACGAATCTCGTCGGATTGATCGATGAATTCCACCAAAGCCTTCTTTATCCCGTCCTGGGTATGGAATGCGGCCGGGGAAAGCAGATTGGCTGCAGACAGGCCAAAATGTCGATACAGCCCTTCAAACTTACCCTGATAGGCGATGCATATCGCCGGAACGCCCTTGCCCAGCGCGGCAATTGCAAGATGCATGCGCCCGCTGACGAGGCCATCAAGCTGCCCTGCGACCCCTTTCAAGACAGGCGCGGACCATTTTCCATCGAGATAGCGAACCCTGTCGGTTTTGGCTGCCGACACACCTTCGGTTATGGCTTTGAGATAGGCCTGGTCGCCCACATTTTCCCGGTAGTCATGCGGGATGAGCAGCCAGCATACGGGCCGCGCATCGGTTGCAAATTGCAATGCTTCCGCCGCGTGCCTGATGACTGCCTCGGTCTGCGCCCGGTCGGCGTTCTTGAACAGCATCGGATGCAGGTTGAAACCCATGACCCTGTATCCATCGGCCCGCTTTCGCGCGATCCACGAACGCGTGTCCTCGTCGGGCTCGGATGGAACGAGACTAAACGCGGAATCGGAGACGAGCGCCGCATTGGTCTTCGCGAAGGATTGCAGGCGCTCAAGCGAGATCACGTCGCGCACCTTGAGCGAGCATTCCGGATGAAGGGAGCGATAGAACATGGCCAGGGGCGCGTGCGGCGTCTCATTGAAACTGAAACCGAGGATGACGTTCCTGATTCCGGCAGCGGCGGCGAGATCCGCGCTTGCAAGAAGCTTTGCGCTGACCAGCGGGTGATAATATCCATCCATGACATCGGCGCCGACGACGACCACGCAGTCGTATTTTCTTGTCTGAAACTGCTGGGCCAGGGCCTTTATGAAGTCCGGCTTGCCGAAGATATCGACGGGAACAAAACCCCTCTGGTAAGCGGCGTCGGCATAAGCCATGCCATCGACAAGAATATCGATCTCGACATCGGGATTGCTCGCACGGGCGTGTTGCAGCGTCGCAGTGATCATCGCATCATCGCCCAGCGAACCGAAAAGGGTTATGGGGTCACCGGCCACGATCAAAAGCCGGCTCAATCGGTCGCCGGCGGCGACGGGTTTCATGCCTGCCTTCAACGCCTGCAGATCGTCAAAGAGCTGCCGGAACGCTATATCCCTGTTGCGCCGCTCGATATATTTCACCGCTCTCTCGCGCAGCGGTGCCGGCAGTATTTTTTTTATCAGCTTGCGCATTTGCTTTCCTTTCGGGAAGTGATTTTGCCCATGACGAGCGCGATGGCGGAACGGGCCTCGTTCCTTGCGGTCAGGAGCAGAAGCAGGAGATAGGCTGCGCCGAAAATGGCCCCGAGCAGGATGCCGGATATGAAATCGCCGGCTCCCAGCAACTTGACTTCGGGACGCATCCATTGAACGAGCAGGAAGCACAATCCGCTGGAGGCGAAGCCCGGCAGGAGCAGCAGGACGATCCGCCACAGCCCGATGCCGAGTTCGCGGGCGACGAAGAAAAATGTGAAGGGTGTGGAGGTCAGCTGTCCAAACGCATAGACAATGACGATCTCCCTGATGCTGTCTGTCGGCACGAGCAGGATCAGCAGAATGGTGGAAACCGCCTTGACGCTTCCGGCAATCAGCACCTTGTTCGGCTTGCCGCGCGCGGAAAGAAACGGCGCATTCTGAAACTGGACGCATTGCAGCGCGCCGAGAAGAAGCAGCGGTTGCGCCACCCCGTCGGCGCCCTGCCATCGCGCGCCGAACAATACGTTGCAGATTTCCGGCGCCAATGCCGCAGCCAGTACGAAGACCGGCGTCGAGAAGATCGCCGACATGGTGATCGACTGCTTGTAGAGCGCCGCCATTCGCTCCCGCTCGTGCGATATGCGCGAAAGCACCGTCAGCGAGACGTCATAGAGCGCCGCCTGAAGCAATTGCATGAGAAGCTGATAGAGCCTGCTGCCGACGGTGTAGAGGCCGAAGAGCGCGACGCCGTAGCGCCCCAGGATCATGAAATCGATCAGGCGCGTGGCGCCGAAATCCAGCATACGAAGGCCCAGAGCCGACGATCCGAAGCGGAGCAATTCGACAAAGCTGCGGGGATTGAGCGTGGTGCCCGGAAGCCAGTGCGGTTTTCGCCAGAGCCAGACCAGCGTGACGATGGTTGCGACATAGGTCTGAACCACGAGGCTCCAGACACCGAGACCCATGACCGCAAAAGCGATCGCCACGCCGCCACCGACGATGTTCGATATGAAGGTTCTGATTGCGAGCGGCTTGAAAGCCAGCGCGCGACGATAATTCACCTCCTGAAACAGCGAAGCCGTGTTCAGCGGCAGCAAGATGCAGATCGCCACGATGATCGGCGCCAGCCCTTCGACCTCGAACCAGCGCTCCAGTTCCGGCGAAAACACACAGACCGCGATGGCGAGCAGCGTCGCAACGGTAACCGAAGCATAGAAGGGCAGGTTGACGTCGCTTGGTTCCAGATTGCGCTTCTGCACGATCGCGTCCCCGAAGCCAAATTCGGACAGCATCTGGATCAGCATCAGCACCAGCCCGGCTGTTGCAACCATGCCGTAATCGGTGGGACTGAGGAAACGGGCAAGGACGATGAAGAGAATGGAGGTGAAAAGCTTGCCGCCCCAGTTCTGGACGATGGACCAGAAAACGCCGGTAATGGCCGCGCTGCCGATCGAATGGTGCTCCGCCATCAATCCACCGCCTGAAAAGCCGGTCGGCACGATGCGGCGACCGCAACGACCGAGCCATGATCGATGCCCGGCATGGGGAAACGGACTGCACCAAATCTGCTTTCTACCATGTGCTTTTCCTTGGAAGAAACGCTTGCAACGGACATCGTCCCTTGCCCGTCTATGATGCGCGTAAGGTTCGGCCTTCCCTGCTTTTCGCCAGCACGTCCTCGTACAGTCTCACATAATTCTCGCCGACCCGGCGCGACGTGGATTCCTCCACGATATTTCCGAAATCGGCCTCTGTCGGCAGCTCTTCGCGCGAGAGCGTCAGAACCCGGCGGATGCGGGCGGCGAGGTCTCCGGCATTGCCCGGTTCGAACAGCCAGTCATGATTGGTCTCGCCGATCAGCTCCGGAATGCCGCCGGAGGCGGCGCCGATGACCGGCACGCCCATGGCATAGGCCTCGTAGATCGTGCGTGGCGAAGGCTCGGCCCAGAAGGAGGGAACGATGAGCACATCGATCTCCTCGAAAAACTCCTTCGGTTTTGCCCAGCCGACGAACTCGATCGGCAGATCGCCGGCCTGGGCCGTGAAACGCTCGATGGAATCATCCATCGCGTGGCCGGCGACCAGACAGCGCCAGTTGCCGTGGCCGATTTCCTTGAAGGCATCGACCATGTTGCCGACACCCTTTTCGGTGTTGATGCGGCCGATATAACCGAAGGTCAGCGGTCGGCCGGAACGGTCGATCCGTCGGCGTGCGACAGGG
Organism: Agrobacterium fabrum; assembly: GCA_003241215.1. Classification (GTDB taxonomy): domain Bacteria; phylum Pseudomonadota; class Alphaproteobacteria; order Rhizobiales; family Rhizobiaceae; genus Agrobacterium; species Agrobacterium fabrum_A. The sequence continues at coordinate 34,805 of QFOL01000006.1, read as the reverse complement.
TCGCCCTCCGGCACCGTGCAGGAATAAAAGATGACGCGGCGCAGGCTTTCCGGAATATGATGGAACAGCCCGTGATTGACGTGTGTCTTGAGGATTTCGGTGCCGACGCTTGCGACCGCGCCGATATAACGCTGGGTGAATTTCTTGGTGAAATTCACCACCTGACAGCCGAGATGGATGTGCTCGCAGGGTTTTCCGCCCTTGAACATGGCGGCGTTGCCGCACAGAAGATCGTATTCGCAGATCGTGTGGACGATCGGTATGCCGCGCTTGTGCGCCGCCCGCCACACCAGCGTCGTCACATCCAGCAGCGAATGGGTGTTGAGGACATCCGGCCTGAAATCGTCGAGAACGGCCTCGAACTGCTTTTCGACGTCGAAATTCCATTGCTGCTTGAGCTTTTGCATGCGTCGCTGCTGCGGCGAATATTGCGGCCAGTCCTCGAGCCAGAAATCGTTATTATGAAACATGCGGTAGACGGAAACGCCGTTGCGCTCCGTTTTCGGCTCGGCCTGCCGCTCGATGCAGGCAGCGCCGACCGTATGTCCCATGGAAACGAGTTCCTCGGCGAGATGTTCGACCGAGCGTTCGCATCCACCAACGATATGCGGCGGATAAAGGCTGCTAAGATGGAGAATTCTCATGCGGATACGCTCTGTTTTCCTTCATCGAAAATCTATGGCGTCCATCCCGGGGCTCGTTTGTCTCCCTCAACGCTCGGAGACCTGTGAGACATGTACAAAAATACAAGAGCCGGAGCGGATCTAATGTTTGAAAATATGAATTACCAAAATCTACTTTTCAAAAAGCACGGGAATTGACGGCATTTCAAGTGATTTTTTTCGCGGCGCGGCAAAAGCCATGCGGTGTTGCGAAAAGAACCGGTCTCGTGTTACGTTTTCCGCACATAAAGACAGGCGGACGGAAGCCACGGGTTCCGTTTTATCTGACGATCATATTCCAGTTGATAATATTTATTTCATTTCAGAGACATGGATTTTAGGGCGACCGTAGATGCCAAAATTCCAGGACATTCCGATCTCGATTTGCTGACAGGCTTCATCGCCATTTGAACGGCGACGTCCCGATGGTGGCGTCCGTCTTGTACTTTCTCCGGACGTGCCGGGAGGCGCAGATGAATGGAAAACAGCCGATCGCCATGGCCAGCCTGACGCGGCGCAACCTGCTTTCAGCCGCCCCGCTTGCATTGGTCGCCGCCTCCGGTTTGCGCGCCGCTCCCGCACGGGCGCAGGCGGTTGCTTCCGCCGGGACCGAAGCCTTTCTGGACAGTGTGGGAGTATGCGGTCACTTTACCCGCCCGACAGGCGTCTACCCGGAACAATTCGACAGGATCATGCCCGAGCTCGAAGCGCTCGGCATACGGCATCTGCGCGATGACGGGCTTATCACCGCGAGAGACACGCGTGACAGCCCCGTCTTTCAGCGGCTGCGCCGGCTTGTGGCGGCTGGCCTTCGCCTCACCATCATCTGTTACGACAATCTCAATCCGTACGTCTCCACGCCGCTCGACAGGCTTGCGGATTTCTACGACTGGTGTGACGGCGGCATCGATGTTTTCGAGGGTAGCAATGAACCGAACCTGACGAAGGATCCCCAAAATGCCCCGCGCATTTCGGCGGAGCATCAGGCGGCGCTGCACGACGCCGTCAGCTCGATTGCACGCTTGAGCGCGGTGCCCGTTGCCGCGCCAAGCTACGTCCTGACGAACAGGCCACTGGCGCTGGACCTGACAAATGTCTGCGATTTCGGCAATATCCACCCCTATGCCGGGATGGAACATCCCGAAACGACCGGTCCGGGGGCACTTTCGAAATCCGTCGCCGCTTCGGCGCATATAGCCGCCGGCAGGCCGGTGCTCGCCACGGAAATGGGATATCATACCTCGCTGCAGACGAAGACCTTCCACTTTCCCGTCACAGAAGGCATCAAGGCGCGTTACATGCCGCGCATGCTGCTCTGGTGCTTCATCAGCGGCGTCCGTCGCTCCTATATTTATGAATTGGTTTCGAGTTTCGCCGCCGATGAGACAAATCCGGAATCCTCTTTCGGCCTCCTGCGCCACGATCTGAGCCGCACCCCCGCTTACGGGGCCGTTCGCGCCCTTCTCTCCCTCTGCAAGGCGGAACGGCAGACCGGACCGGAGGAACGGCGGATCGATTTTCTCACTGCCGATTCCGAAAGGCTGTCCCTGCATCTGGTGAGGCCGGACGGCGCTCTGCTCGTGCCGGTCTGGCTTGGCATTTCCGGCTGGCAATGGCCGGCCCGGATCGAAAACCCGCCGGCCGAGCGTCCGGTCGCTTTTTACGTCACTGGTCCGCATAGTCAGGTCGTCGCCCATCGCTTGCGCGACGACGGTTCGGTGAGCCAGCAGACAATCGCACAGGAAGGCGGACAATACCGGCTTTCCGTCAGTGACCAGCTCACGGTTCTGGAAGTTTTCTGAAGGGCGGAAGGCGAAATATTGCCGTCGCCAAATTTTGTATATCGCGTCGGTTTATTGCGTGATAGCCTGCTTAAATAGCGAATATTCGCCTGCCGATGCAGGCACAATATAATACTAAATATATCTTTTTTATAGATTGACGATGATGAAAAACTTTAAGAAGGCGCCCGCTGCCGGGGCGCAGCGTCTCGATCTCGTTCAGGTGATGCGCGCCGTAGCGGCAATCATGATTGTTGCGCTGCACGCGGACGTGAACTGGAAGTTCTCGCTTTTTCCGCTCCACCTCTTGCGGCTGGGCGGCGGCGTGGACCTGTTTTTCGTCATTTCCGGCTTCGTCATCGTTTATGCGTCCCGGCCCTATTTCGCGGCGACAGGCGGCCGCTCGGCCTTTCTGCTCCGCCGGTTTCTCCGCATCGTTCCGCTTTACTGGTTTGTGCTGACCCTCAGGCTTGCGATGGCCGCCATAGCGACCCTTATCGGCGCAAAAGCCTTTCCGCCGCTGCAGTCGATCCTGACCTCCTATTTCTTCATCCCTTATGACAGCATGGGTTACGGCGACGCCTATCCGTTTCCCCTCATCGATCTCGGCTGGACGCTGAACTACGAAATGTTTTTTTATATCGTTTTTGCGGTGTTCATCTTCCTGCCGCTGGAGCGCGCCGTTCTGACGACGGCCGGTGTGCTGTTTACCGCCGTCATGGTCGGCTCCGCCTTCGATCTCGGCCTGCCCTTCAGTTTCTGGTTCCAGCCGATCATTCTCGAATTCGTCGCGGGGATGTTCCTCGCAGTGCTGTTCCTGCGGGGCGTGCGCCTGCCGCCGCTGCTCGGAATTGCAACGGCCCTGTGCGGCCTGGCGATCTGGATGCTGACGGATCTGAGCAGCATCGGATTCCAGTGCAATCCCGGATGCTATTCCTTTTCACGGCTGCTCGTTTTCGGCGGCGGCGCGATCCTGCTGATGGCGGCGGCGACTTTGACCAGCAACATCTCTCTGCCCCGTTTTGCACAGCCGCTGGCGAAACTCGGCGATTCATCCTATGCGCTTTATCTGCTGCATCCGTTTATTTTCCGGGGCTTCAAGACCGTGCTCGGCGACGTCACATTCCCGCCGGAGTGGAGCAATCTCGTCTATCTCGTCATCGTCGTCTGCACCGTCGCCATAGCTCACGCCTTCCACGTCCTTGTCGAAACACCGGCCAATCTCTGGTTACGCGACCGGTTGATATCATCGCCACGAAAAGTCGCCGTATCATGAACAGGGCAGGCGCGGGCGGGCCGTTAACAATAGCTGAGGGTTTCCGCCACGGTTTTATTTTAGCGCTTGATCCTTTGCTTGCGCTGTGCGATTTAAAAAGAAATTTTAGATGTTGGATAACCGTATCCAGCGTGGATGTATTTAAAGTCGTATTTAAAAGATTTGGAGAGTTGGATGCCCCGCATTCGTAACGGCTCGATGCTCGCTGGTGCGATGTTTATCGCCGGCATGGGTCTCTTTTCCGCTGTCGCCAACGCGCAGACCGTGGAAACCGCACCGCTGGCCGCACCGCAGCAGACACCCACGGTAGAAAGCATAGCGACAGGCGCACCCGTCAAGGCTGCCGATGAAACCACCGCCGCATTTCTGACCCGCGTTAATGCCGCCAGTCCCGACACGGTTTCCATCACCGCCGCGGAACTGTTCAAACAGGCTCCGACGCCCGGAACGATCAGGGATCTTGTCACCATCGCTGCCAGCGCGGATGCGGCAACGGCCGACGTAACCGCAAAAGTGACGAGCGGGTTTCCGATCATCGCCGTCTCCACCAGCGCGGCGCAGTTCTCCGAACAGCTTTCCGCCCTCATCCTGAGTGACTCCGGCCAATTGCCCACCATCGTCGCCCTCGCCCAGAAGGTCGGCAACAAGGACTTCTCCGAAGTCGTCGGCGAAGGCCTGGCGCTTGCCCATGCCACCGCGATGCGCAATGGCAACACGATACTCGCAGCCGCCATCCAGTTGCAGACAAAAGGCGCCAGCGTACCTTCCGATCTCCTCATCGCCTTCAGCGAGAATATCGAGGGAACGGCAGCCGGCCCGGCCGCACCCGCCGCCGCAGCAGCGGCGGCCTCCCCGATCGGCGGCGCCGGTTCTTCGCCGGCCAGCGCCAACAGCATCGGCGGTTCGGGAACCGCAGGCGCCGCGGGCGGCACTGCACAGGCGGGCGGCGGAAGCCCACCGGCTGGCCGCGGCAGATCGCTTTCAACCGGCAGCACCAGCACGCCGATCAGCACTAGTCCCGTTTGAGTTTGGCTTCATCGCCTTCCCCGAGGGGAAGGCTGCCGCCAGTTCTGTGATGCAACCGTGACTTGGCGGGCACTGCGCCCGCCGAAAAGAGCGAGGCTGACAGTTGTTGCAAAGGCACGATCCCCTGACGATGGCCGATTACGATAAAAGCGGATTGACGACCGAATTTATCGATATCGACGCCGTGCTCGCGATGATCCGCCGGCAATGGCGTATCGTGGTCGCCGCAATCGCCGTCGCCGGGGCGATCGGCCTCGCCTTTGCCGCAACCGCCGTTCCGATCTATTCGGCCACGGCCACGCTTCTGATCGACCGCAACAACAGCCAGATCGTCGAACAGCTTTCGACGATTGGCGGCGTCATGGAGGATGAGGCCTCCATTCTCAGCCAGGTCGAGGTCCTGCAGTCGGAAACCATCGGGCTTGCCGTTGTCGACAGTCTCAATCTCACGGAAAACCAGGAATTCAGGGCAACGCGCGCGTCGCTTCTGAGCTCGATATTTGGCACCGTCCGCTCGCTCGTCAACGTATCGCAATGGTTCTCGCCGGCGAAAAAAGAGACGGTGGTAGACGATGGAACCCTGAAGAGATCGCTGTCGGACCGGCTGCTCAACGACCTCAGCGTCAAGCGCATCGGACGAACCTACGCTCTGGAACTCACCTATAATTCGACATCGCCGGTCCTCGCCGCGCAGATCGTCAACGCCGTGGCGTCGGCCTATCTGGTGGACAAGCTGAATTCCAAATACGAGGCGACGAGGCGGGCGAGCGACTGGCTGTCCGACCGTATTGCGGAACTGCGCCAGCGGGCGCTCGAGACCGATCTGGCCGTGCAGAAGTTTCGCGCCGACAATAATCTGATTTCGACCGGCAATAACAGCCTGCTTTCCGATCAGCAGCTGGCCGAATCCAACAGCGCGCTGATTTTGGCGCAATCGGAAACGGCCAGGGCGCGGGCGCGGGTACAGCGCATCGAGCACATCCTCGCCACCGACGATGTCGATGCCGTCGTCACCGATATTCTCGACAGCTCAGTCGCAAACGATCTGCGCAAGAAATATCTCGAAGCCTCGAAGATCGAAGCGGAAATCACCGGCCGGCTCGGCGCCAACCACGTTCAGGCGGTGCGTCTGCGCAATGAAATGCAGGAATACCGGCGGCTGATGTTTCAGGAAATCAGCCGTATCGCGCAAAGCTACAAAAGCGACCTGGAGGTCTCCGAAGCGAGGGAAAAATCACTCGCCGAGAGTGTCGCCAAGGCGACCGACATCAGCAATTCGGCCAGCGAGACGCAGGTTCAGCTGCGCGAATTGCAGCGCGAGGCCGAAACCTACAAGAACATGTACCAGACCTTCCTGCAGCGTTATCAGGAAGCAATGCAGCAGCAATCCTTCCCCGTGACGGAAGCGCGCGTGATCTCCAAGGCGATGCCGCCTAGAATTCCGAGCAAGCCGAACAAGACCATAATCCTGGCCCTGTTCATGATCATGGGCGCCGCAGCCGGCGGCGGCATTGCCGTGTTCCGTGAATTCCGCGACCGGTTTTTCCGCACCGGGGAACAGGTTCGCGATGTTCTCGGGCTGGAATTCCTCGGCAATACCCCGCTCATCCAGAACAACAAGGCCGTTGTGGAGCCGCAGGAAGGCGGGCACCCCGCCCTCACCCACCCATCCAGCGTCGCGCGTTACGCGGTCGACCACCCGCTCTCCTCCTTCGCCGAAACGCTGCGCAGCACCAGACTGGCCATCGATCTCGGCATTGCCGCCAAGAGCGGCGCACGCATTGTCGGCGTTGTTTCGGCTTTGCCGAGCGAAGGAAAATCGACGATCTCCATCAATCTGGCGCAGCTGCTGGCCGGACAGGGTGCGCGGGTGCTGCTGCTGGATGCCGACATCCGTAATCCCGGCGCGACGCGCGCCATGGCGCGCCACGCCAGCGAGGGCCTGCTCGAAGTCCTGCTGGAAGGCCGCAGCGTGCAGGAGGTGCTGCTTCGTGACGAAAAGACACGCCTCGCTTTCCTGCCCACGGTGGTCAAGCAGCGCGTCCCTCATTCCTCCGAACTGCTGACCTCGGCGCAAATGCACAAGCTCCTGGCCGAGGCGAGCAGTGCTTTCGATTATATCATCGTCGACCTGCCGCCGCTCGGGCCGGTGGTCGATGCGCGCGCCATGGCGGGACGGATCGACGGTTTCATCTTCGTCACCGAATGGGGCAAGACAGCGCGCCGGGCGGTGCGGAACACGGTGGAAAATGAAGTCCATATCCGCAAGAAGTGCCTCGGCGTCATCCTCAACAAGGTGGATACCGAAAAGCTGAAGCTTTATCGCGCCTATGGTTCGAGCGAATATTATCACTCGCGTTACACCCGATATTACCATGACCAGGCGTGACGGCATGATGCGCCTGCGAAAGGTGCTCGCAGTCATACCGGTTCTCGTCATTTCCATCTTTGTCCTGTCCGTCGCGGCACAGGCATTTTCGCACAGCCGGCGCTTTTCCGACGTTGTCGCAATGGCAAGGATCGCCGACGACAATAATGGCATCGCGCCCGATCTCCTTGCAGCGACGGTCACCGAGCTGCGCCCGGTCGTTGCCGAAAAAATCTGCCGTTCGGATATCGTCAAGGCCGGGTTGAGGCTGGTTCTGGCCGATCTCGATGCAAATGGCGTCGAACCCGATTCCGGCGCGGCCCGCCTCGGTTTTGCCGAGACCTTCATTCGCCACTCGCTCTCCTGTTTTCCCGCAAACGGCGATGTCTGGCTGCGCCTTGCCATGGTTCGTTCGCTGCGCAACGCCTCGCCCATGGAAGTCGCCGTGCTGATGAATTTTTCGCAGCTCTACGGGCCCGCCGATGCCAATCTCATCCGGGGACGTTTCGTGATGTGGCAGCAATTCCCGAAGAATACGCTGCCGGGGGCCGAGGCGGCCCGCGACGCGGATACGGCCATCGTCTGCGGCAAGGCAGGGGAAATCCTGCGATGGACGCTGGCGGATGTCTGCCCAAAGCCGCCGCAGGGAGGCATGAAACGCCCGACACCACAGCCCTGACCTGACGCGCGAAAGGGGCAAGCCCCCGTCCGCATTCGCGGCATCGTCCCAACGAACAATTCCGATAAAGCTCCAAAAAAATGTCGCTTACCGAAGCCCGATCAGAACCGCTCTCCCCCCCGCAGCCTTGGCCGATGGCATTTCGGAACTATTTTCGGCCGGTCGCGATAGTCGCGTTCTGGGCTATTTTTCTGCTGGCGCTTCTCAACCGCGGCGCAACGGAAATCGAAAGCCGCATCGTTGTCACGGCCGCCATCTATCTCCTGCTGATGCCGGCGATCCTTCTGCTGGGTCCCCCCAGGGCCGGGGCGGGCAAGGTGCTTGTGGCTGCCTGCCTTTTATTGGGAGCGCTCATCGTGCAGATAACGCTGCAGGCGTCGTCCGTGCCGGCAATAGCGCGCCCCAACCCCGCCTGGTCCGTCGCCGCCATGTTTACGCAGATCGCGCCCATTGCAACGGTATCGCTGACGCCCGCCGATGACCTGCTCGGCCTCATGAGCGCCGCCCTGCCCTTCGGCGCCTTCATGACCGGCCTCGTGATTTTCGACAGCGACGAACGCGCGGCAAAAACACTGCGATGGTTCGCAATTGCCGGCGGCTGGCTCGCGCTGTTTTCAATCGTGCAATTCGCGCTTTTTCCCGAAGCCCTCGGCTTCATTCAAAAACGTTTCTATCTCGGCAGCCTGACCGGCCTCTTTGTCAATCGCAATACCGCCGCCACCTTCTTCGGCCTCATCCTTCTGACACTCGCCATATTGCTGCACAAAAGCCTCCTCGCTCCAGACTGGTCGATGGTAAGGGCGCTCGTGGCGAACCGCCTTACCGTGCCGGCCGAACAGAAACAACTCATACGCAAGGCCGCTTTTCTCGGGGTGCTTGCGGGCTTTTGCTTCATCGCATTGATGCTGACGGGATCGCGCGCCGGGATCGGGTCAAGCCTCGCAGCGCTGATTTTCCTGATCCTTCTGACTGTTTTCAACTCCGCTCCCCGAACCGGCCGCGATGGGGTCTCCAGCCGGCGCAGGCAGCGGGGGGCGAGACGTCGCGCCGCGCTCGTCATCGCGGTTGCCATCGTCCTCTTCGCGCTTTTTGCCAACCGTGTGGCGCTTCGTATGGAAGCGCGCCTGGAAGACGACATGCGTTTCTGCTATATGCCGGGCATTGCGCGCGCCATCGCCGATAACTGGCCCATGGGATCGGGCCTCGCAAGCTTTGCGGAAATCTATGCCCCCTATCATCTGGCGCGATGCGGGGTGGACGCCGTCGTCACCCATGCCCACAATGTCTATGCCGAGGGCCTGCTGACCCTTGGTGCCGCCTTTCCGTTCTACGCGGCTTTTTTCGTTCTCGTACAACTGGTGATTTTTATTCGCGGGGCGCGCAAACGCAGAAACTATCGTTATGCCTCTCATCTCGGCCTTGCCGCGCTGCTGCTTGTCCTGCTGCATTCGACACTTGATTTTTCGCTGCAAATTCCTGGCTTTGCCATGGCCTATGCCGTTTTCCTCGCCCCGGTCGTCACGCTTTGCCTCAATCCGCCCGGAATGGAACGGCAGGGCCGCAAAGGCCGGAAACGATCTCCAGACGAAGCTGCAATGCCTGCGCCGGGCCATTCAGGCGAGACAGTACAAACCGCACTTCGCCTGCCATAACCGGAGCCCGGCATGGATTTCGCGGATGCAGAATAGTTTTCGGGATTTTAAAACCATGGGCGCAGGAATTTGAGCATGCGGATATTGCAGATAACCTCGCTGTTTTCTCCGGACCGGGTCGGCGGTGCGGAAATATTCGTGGAAGACCTTGCGCGCGGGCTTGCGGATAAAGGCCATGGGGTCGCCGTGGCCGCCATCTCCCGCGAAGAACAGGCCGTAGAGCGGCGCGACGGTTTCGCCATTCATCGCCTCGGGCACACCACGCCGTTCTTTATCGGCGACTGGGGCCAGCAACCGGAATGGAAGCGAAAATACTACAAAATTGCCGTGCAACTGGACCCCCGCCTCGTGCGTCGGCTAGCGCGCGTCATCGATGATTTCCAACCGGATGTGGTCAATACCCATTCGCTGTCGGAACTGACGCCGCTGATCTGGCCGATGATCCGCAGACGCGGCATTCCGCTCGTACATTCGCTGCATGATTTTACCAGCATGTGCACCAACGGCTCGCTTTTTCATGATGGGCGCATCTGTGATGGCAGCGGCAAAAAATGCCGCACCTTTTCTTATCTCCACCGACGGTGCCAATGCGCCGTCGATGCGGTGGCCGGCGTCGGTCGCGATATTGTCGAACGCCACGTGCGAGCCGGCTTTTTCACCCATGTACCGGAGAGCCGCCGCAGGGTGATCTGGAATGCCATCTCACCACCTGAATTGCCAGAACCGCGCATGCCCCGCACGCCCGGTGAACCGCTCGTTTTCGGCTATCTCGGCCGTATCGAGGCGGCCAAGGGAGCCGATCTCCTGATCGAGGCTTTGCGGCTTTTGCCGCAGCAGGGCTGGCGGCTGGTCATGGCGGGCCGCGCGCCTGATGGTATCGAAGCCTATCGGCAAAAGGCGGCCGGCCTTCCGGTCGAGTTTCCGGGCTATGTGGAAGCCGATCGTTTCTTCGCCGGCATAAACTGCCTCATCGTCCCGCCCTTATGGCCGGAGGCCTTTGGGCGCACCGTCGCCGAAGCGATTTTACGTGGTGTACCCGTCATCGGCGCCAATCTCGCCGGCGTTGCCGAGCAGATCGGCCCGGAAAGACAGGAGCATCTGTTCACGCCGGGCGACGCCGCCGAACTTGCCTCACGCATGACGGAGGCCATGCGCAATCCCGCGATGCTCGCAGAAATACCGGAGGCCCGGGAACGAATTCGCCAAGGCGTCGCGCCGGATGCGGTTGTCGCGGCCTATGAGAAGCTCTATTCGGATATGCGCAAAACCGTTGGCGCATGAGCAAAGCACGGGTGCTTCCCTGCCCTGAGCCGGCACAAGCGTTCTCCCCGGGAGGGGCCTATGACGTCTCAACTCCTTGCCTGAAAAGCTTCGCATAGCTCTCCGCCGCCTTCTGCCATGAATATAATTTGCGGTTTTCATAACCCGCCCGGCGAAGATTGTCGGCCAGTTCCGGACTCCTCAGAAGTCGCTCAAGCGCATCGACAAGGCTTTTCACATCCGCCGGATCGAAAGTCAGGGCGCCGTCGCCGGCAATCTCCGGCGTTGCGGAACGGTTGGAGCAGACGACCGGACATCCCAGCTGCTGCGCCTCCAGAACCGGCAGGCAGAAACCCTCATAGGTGGAGGGTACGCAGAGGCAGGCGGCATGACGGTAAAGTTCGGCCAGTTGCCGGTCATCTATGCCGGAAAGCCTGATAAGCCGGGCCTTCAGTTCCGGATCATCAAGCGCACCGGCGATTTCCTCCGCTTCGTCGCGGCCGACATGCACGATGCGCAGGTCCGGCCATTTTTTGCCGAGCGTCGCAAAGGCCTGGCCCAGAAGCGCGAAATTCTTGTTGGAAGTCGCGTTTCCGACCGCCAGTATATAGCGACCGGCAATGGGCGACACCGTATCGAAAACCTCGGGATCGATATTCAGGGTGCTGTCGGAATGAATGGTGAGGCTCTTGCCGGCGGCACCGGGATAAAAACGCGCCAGATCCTTCTTCGTCGCCTCGGATACACAGACAATCTGGTTCGAGCCGGCCATCATCAGCCTGAAGATGAAATCGGTCGTCAGTGTCGCCCGCCAGCCAATCTGTTCGGGAATGGTTTTGAAATAGAGGTCGTGGACAAGGCTGATACGCCGTTTGCCGCCGAGGGGACTTCCAAACGGATCGGCATTAAACAGCACATCGATGCCATGCCGGCGGCAGAGTGCGGGCAGCGTTGCGGCCTGGCGCACCACGTCAAGAACCATGATGTGCGGCCGCGTCGTCTCTATCAGTTCCAGCCGGCTGTCGCGCAGGCTTGCCGGCAATTGCGCCCTCGTCCATGGAGAACGCAGAACATAATCGTCAGCGGTCTGCTCCAGCAGCCGCTCCAGCAGGCTGAAGGTCACGCGGGCCACACCCGAGGCCTTGCCGCCATATTGGCTCGGCATATTTACGAGAATGCGCATCCTGGCCCTTCCGCTCGCCCGCAATACCTGTTGCTGGTCCACCACCTCGAAAATCTTACGCCGCCTCTGTCAGCAGCGCGCAAACGGATCGGCACGTCTCCTCCAGCGAGAAACGTTCGGTCACATCCTCCCGCCCCCTCTGCCCCAGCCTTGTCGCCAGGGCTGGATGCGACAGGATACAGCCAAGCGCCGCGGAGAGCGCCGATGCATCCCCCGGCGGCACGAGAAGACCCGTTTCGCCGTCCCGAATGATTTCCGTAACCCCGCCGCCACGGGTGGCGACAACCGGTCGTCCGCACATCATGGCCTCCACCACCACCCGGCCGAAGGGTTCGGCGACAATCGAGGTATGCGCAACCGCATCCATCGCCGCCATCAGTTCCGGCACATCCGAACGGAAACCCAGGAAGCGGACGCGGCCATCGAGCCCGAGACGGAATGCCTGTTCGCGGATGCGCGCCTCATAGGCCTCCTGCCCGAAAAGCGCTCCGCCGACGATGACGGCCTGCACGCCCTCCATCATCGCAATCGCATCCAGAAATACATGTTGCCCCTTCCATTCGCTCAGCCGGCCAAAAATACCGACAAGCGGCTGCGGACCGAGGCCCAGCTCCGCGCGCAGCCGCTCGGCCGCGCCGGGGTCATGAAGCCGCGCCTTTGCGGGGTCGAAGCCGTTGTAAACGATGCGCACCTTATCCGCATCGCCGCCGGCCTTGATGAAAGCCCGGCCCGTTTCCTCTGAATTGACCGCCACCCGCCGGGTGAAAAGGCGCGCAAATGCCAGTGAAGCCCGACGGTTGACGGCGCTGAAAGCCGGATCGGTGACAATGTCGTGCAAAATCCAGACAAGTGGGCGACGGCTGAGCTTCGCCGCCAGCGCACAGACAAAAAGCGCCTTTTGCGAATTGGCGCAGATCACATCGTAATGTCTTGCTTCCCGGCTCAATTGCCAGGCAACCGCCATGACATCGGCCGCTCCGCTCAACAGGGCGCCGAACGACGAATTGCGGCGGATCGACAACATTTTTTTCCCGGCGGACAGCATGACCGGAGGCCGCCCGGCATCAGCCAGATCATCTGCGGCAGCGCCACCGCTGAGAAAACAGGCGCGCCAGGAATGCGGGCCAGCCTTGACGAGGTCCGTCAGAAAAAGCTCGGCGCCGCCCTTCTCTCCGGTATGGCTGACAAAAAGAGCAGATGTCATCGCGCCCCCCCTGCCCGAGGAAGGTTCCAATGGCGCTTCAGCCCGTGAACGCGGGAACGAACAGCCCGCCCGCGACAAAAATCGACCCGCCCGGAAATGACAGGGATATCCTCGCTGGACACTGCACGGAAACGGCGATTGCCAGATAAAAATACCAGCATAAAAACCTTTATTCGCAATAAAATTCAATAATATCGACAATACAAGATAAATATTCTGATTTTATATTTCGAACGAAATCGAAGAAAAATTCATGACGTTCGTTTTATGCGCTGCTCGGCGTTTTTTCCAACGGCATTTTCCCCGCGCCCCGCGACGGAACTATCCTGGGGCCGGACAAGGAGAATGAACGATGGCACCGCTCGAATACAACATATGCATATATATGGCGCGAACGGAAGAGGTGCCGGCATGATCGGCGTAACGCTTGGTATCCGCCCCCCGAACACAGGCGTTATCGGCCTTTCCGCGACCGCGCTCTCTCCCTTGCGCAGCCGTCTGGCGTCGGGTCAGAATGCCACGATATTCGTCAACGGCGATAGCACCGCCCACGCGGAAGCAGGCGCCTTTCAGCAATTTGCGATGATGCTCGGCGATCTGCACGATGCGAAAGTGGTGCTACACCGCTGGGCCGAATGGGGAACGAGCGCCGCCACCGGGCCAAAGGCCTATGCGGATCCCGTGACATTGCGCACCGGCAAGGGAGCAACGCTGACGATCTATCTCGCGACGCTGCCCGGCGGCATGGCGGGGTATATGCTTGCGGAGCAGCGTGCAGCGGCATTGAATATCCCCCGCCCCGACCTGTGCATCATGCATCAGGGCCACAATATGCAGACCTTCGAAACCCCTGGCGGCATTCTCAGTTCCGGACGATCCACCCTGCTCGGCCCGCTGGGCATGACCGAATGGCAATGGCCGGGGGCGCCACAGCTCATCACCACGCAGAACCCGTGGCGTGATGGGGCCGGTTACGACAAGGTCTATCAGGCGATCCTCGAACTGGCGCGAGCACATCCGAATCTGACACTGGTGGATACACACGCCGCGGTTCTTGCGAAGGGCAAGGATGCCGCCCTTTACCGGGACAATATCCACCCGAACGATACGGGATCCCGGCTCATCGCCCGAACCCTGTTCGATGCCTATCTGGCTTCAGCATCCGACAGCGGTTTTCAGACCCCTTGCTGGCCCAGGCTTCCTGCCGCCAATCTTATCGGCAATGGCGATTTCACCGATTGGTCCGGTTCTACTCCAACGGGTTGGGGCATGACTTCACCCGGCTCCGCCGCCAGAACCACCGACGTCACCTTTTCCCCGTCCTTCGCCGGCAGCCTCGTCCTCTATGCAAATGGCAACCAGACAGCCGGGCTCACGCGCTATTTCCGCAATGCGGAGGCGGCAGCGATGATCGGCAAGAGCGTTTCCTTCGCCGTGCTTTACAAAAACACCGAGAAGCAGCGTCTCCCCTACATTACCCTCGTTGTAAAAAGCGGCGGTGCGGTTCGGACGATTGCTTGTTCCGCCCTGCAATTCGGCGGCGCCAGCATCTCCAGCAATAGCGGCTGGATGTGGGCGATCGCCAACGGGATCATCATAGACCCCGATATCAGCCCGACCGGCTATAATTTCTATCTGCGGATTCTTCCGGCATTCGGTACCAGCGCGCCAATTTCAAATGAGCCAATCTACCTTCAGCGTGTCATTGCCGTCGAAGGGGATTTGCCGAAAGGCAATCTGATCTAATGAGAACCGATAAATTTATCTTGCGTGGCGACGTCATCAAGCCCACTAATGGTCGCCATATTATATTTATTGCCGCGCGGTAACGCTTTCCCCAGGGGACCGTCGAAATCCGCCAACCGAAGATAAAGGCCGCCAATGAGAAGACGAGCAAATCCTGGGGCATCGCACCAGCCCGCTTTGCCGGCCTTTGTCATGGCAATGCCGCTTTATCCTTCGAAAACAATCAATGTTCCCGACATCTTCCTCGCAGTCTTCGTCTTTTCGACTGGCTTCTTCATCCAATGTAACGTGCTGACCAGCAATCTTGGGCTGCGCTTCCTCAATATTACCGACATGCTGGTACTGATGACGCTGCCCGTCATTGCCCTGCTTTACATTCGCTGCCTGACGCCTTCGATCCTCCTGTTTTATCTCCTGCCGTTGACGGTCTTCTTTGCATTCACGACCCTGTTTGCCGACGCGCGTGGCGAGGGCGAATTTTATACGACGGCGATGACCTATTTTTATGCGGTCTATTTTCTGTTCTTTACCTATATGCTGTTCAAGGAGAACCGCCTCGAACTGTTCTGCTGGGGGATATTTGCCGGCTTCATTGCGGTGACAATCCTGCTTTTCCTTGATGTCGTCATCCATGACCAGCTTGCCTCCCTCGGATTATCCTTCATGTTCGATGAGGCGGGCGTCCTGGAGCTTGCGGCAAAGGGTGAAATTACCCCGCTGCTTTTGCGTGTCGAAAAGGCAGGTGGTATCTGGCCCGTAGGAAACACGGCCGGACCGGTCTTCGCGCTCGCCGGAGCGGCAGCCGCTTATCTGGCCGAACGCCAGAAGCGTCCTGCACTGTTTGCCGTGTTCCTGCTCATATACCTTGCAAGCTTCACACTCACGCTCAACCGCTCGGGCGTGTTTGCCGTCCTCGCCATCGGCCTTTATTTCTACGTCCGGAATTTTTCGATCAAAATGCTGCTCAGCACCTATGTCGGTTTTGCCTTGTGCGCCCTCGTCATCGCCGCCGTTTTGCCGCTCGGCGCTTTCGACTTTGCGGAACAGGCGCTTTCAAAACGTTTTCTGGAGGACAGCAACAGCAGCAACAACCTGCAGGAGCGGTGGGAGACGATCACCGGCGGTTTTCAGGTCATGCTCCAGCATCCCCTGGGCATAGGCTTTACGGCGCGATATGAAGAGCTTGCGCGGATATCGAAAATCGGCACGCCACATAACGGCTTTATGGCGACCTCTTACGCTTCCGGACTGGGATTTTGCATTATGAGCGCCTTCGCGCTTTTTTATGCAGTTTTCCGGAACCGCAAAATCGGCT
Source organism: Agrobacterium fabrum (assembly GCA_003241215.1). Taxonomy (GTDB): domain Bacteria; phylum Pseudomonadota; class Alphaproteobacteria; order Rhizobiales; family Rhizobiaceae; genus Agrobacterium; species Agrobacterium fabrum_A. The sequence goes on along the minus strand of QFOL01000006.1, from coordinate 18,653 downwards.
TTTTCGCCTATTCGGCCATCGGGATCATTATCGGTTATCAATTTGAAGAGCTGAATTTCAATCCCGTCTTCATGGCTCATGTGGGTCTTGCCCTCGCTTATGCCGCCATAGATCTGGATTTCAGGCTATTCCTGAAAAATACGATGATGCGGATACTGGGAACGGCAGATACCACCCGCAACCGGGAGCACGGAAGCGTCATTGGTGCCACGCACGGTCCGAGCCCGCTGTTCTCCGATGGCAGACAGTCATAAGAAGCTTTGATCGTCGAGTCCCTCTTGACCGCCGACTATAAAATGCGCAGCGAGAGGCGTCAGGTAACCTCGATGATTTCAATCTCCCTGCCGCCCAGGCTGACCAGATCGCCAGCCATTTTTCCCATCAGCAACCTTGCAACCGGAGACACGTAAGACATCGTTCCGGCAGTGGGGTCGCCCTCGTCTTCGCCGACGATCCGGAACCGTTGCGTTCGCCCATCATCGCGGCTGAATGTCACCAGGCTGCCAAAGGCGACGATACCATCCGCTGGCGGATCAGGCATCAGCTGGGCCGTGCGGACCCGCTCCGCGAAATATCGCATATCCCGCAACGGGCTGGCGGAAACGCGCCGTCTTTCATTGATGTCTTCAACGGCATTGGCCGCCTCACAGGCTTCGCGCGCCAGCCGCAACTGCTCTTCCAGCGCTTTCAGCCCGGCCTGCGTCACCAGATTGGGGTGAGGCGAAATCACACGATCCGGCAAAACGGTTTCGGCTGCCGTTTCGGCACTGTCTTCCTTGGTAAAGGCTACGCTCAACCCTGACACTCCCATTCCCAAGATGCCGCGCGGACATCTGCAATCCGATCCAATTCCGTCATCGACCGCAGGACCCCTGAGAGAGCTAACCCTGGAAACAGCCGCCGGTTCAAAAAATAGACATGTAACAGGCTGAAGCGGCTGATGACAACGTGGCCGTTCAACACGCCAATGCAACCTCAACGGAACATACCCCTCATATTTCGGCCTAACAGCGGGCATTTTACCCTGTTAGGGTGTGCGGCAGGAGGAGTGAGGACACCAACGCGAACGGACAGGAGACGGTTCATGGCCCGGACAATAGTGAATGCGCTTGGAGACACACTCTATTACAGCGGCAGTTCCACCGGATTTTTCTCCGCCACGGGTTCCGGCCCGCTGCTCACCGGCACCGCCGGCAATGATTCCATGTGGGGTGACAGTTCCGTCAACGTGACCATGGCGGGCGGTACGGGCGACGATATCTATTATCTCTATTCCGGCATCAACCGCGCCGCCGAAAATGCCGGGGAAGGTATCGACACCATCGATACCTGGATGAGCTATACCCTGCCCGAGAATTTCGAAAACCTGCGGGTAACGGGCGACGGGCGTTATGCCTTCGGCAATTCGCTCGAGAATATCATCACCGGCGGATCGGGCAGCCAGACGATCGATGGCGGGGCTGGCAACGACGTGCTGATCGGCGGCGGCGGAGCCGATACCTTCGTGTTCACGAGCGGCAACGGTACCGATCTTATCACGGACTTCAGCGCCAATGATACGATCCGGCTCAATGGTTACGGCATCACGTCTTTCGATCAGCTTGTCGGCAATGCCACGCAGCAGGGCAACGACCTGTGGCTCAATCTCTCCAATGGCGAAGCCGTCGTTCTCGCCGGAACGACCATAGACGACCTTCAGGCCGACCAGTTCGAACTCAGCCTCGACCGCTCGTCCTTTGTCCAGACCTTTGCCGATGAATTCGATACGCTCTCGTTGCGCAGCGGCGATCAGGGCACCTGGGACGCCAAATATTGGTGGGCGCCTGAAAAAGGAAGCTCGCTGACGACGAATGGCGAGGCGCAATGGTACATCAACCCCGCCTATGCCGGCACATCGGAGGTCAATCCGTTCAGCGTCGAAAACGGCGTCCTGACCATCACCGCCGAGGAGACCCCGCAGTCGATTGCCGATGAGGTCGAAGGTTACGATTACACATCCGGCATGCTGAATACCTATTCCACCTTCAGCCAGACCTATGGTTATTTCGAAATCCGCGCGGATATGCCGACAGACCGGGGTGCATGGCCGGCCTTCTGGCTTCTGCCAGAGAATGGATCCTGGCCGCCGGAACTCGATGTCATCGAAATGCGCGGTCAAAATCCCAATACGCTCATCATGTCCGCCCATTCCAACGCCAATGGCGAGCAGGCCTCGGTCATCAATAATGTCGGCGTGCCGAGCACGGAAGGGTTTCACACCTACGGCGTGTTGTGGGATGCCGAACACATCACCTGGTATTTCGATGATGTCGCCGTAGCGCAGACGGATACGCCTGATGACATGCACGACCCCATGTATATGGTCGTCAACCTTGCCGTTGGTGGCATGGCGGGAACGCCCTCTACTGGTGATTTCAGCGATGGCTCGCAGATGATGATCGACTATATCAGGGCCTATTCGCTTTCCGATTGGGCCGCATGACAAAACGCCGACAGTCGCGTCCACAACTGCCGGCGTTTCAGACATCAGCCTACCGGGGCTGCGCCCCATGGAGGTCCGTTATTCGGCCACGAGCTGCGTCCGTTCCGAATAAAGCGATATGAGGCGCCGCGCCGTTTCAAGGCTTGCCGGCTGTTCGGCCCGGTAGCGGCGGCCTATTTCCATCATCAGCACGGTATCCGGCAGGAAGGTGAGTTCCGAGAAAATGCTGTCCCATTCGATATCGCCCCAGCCGAGCGGCATATGCAGATCGCCGATGCCGAGCGCGGTATTTTCCTGCGGGAAATAGGCTTCGTAGAAACCCTGCGGCCGGCCGAAGGAATCGTGCACATGCAGATGGCCGGCAACGGGCGCCATGGCGCGAAGCTGTTCGCGGAAATCGAGGCCACGATAGGTGGATTCGAGATAGGCGTGGCTGAAGTCGATCAGCGCCACGACATTGTCGTGACCGACGGCCTTCACGGTCGCGGCTACTTCGGCAGGGGTCTGGCGATATTGGCCGGGTTCGGTGGAGAAGATGTTCTCAAGCGCGATACGCACGCCATAGGGCTTGCAGAATTCCGCAAGCTCGAAAAGGGCTTCCCGCTCACGGGCATCGGCATCGGCCCGCTCGGCAATCTGGTCGGCACGCAGCGCGCCACTATGCTGGACGAGGATGCCCGCGCCGATGCGGTCGCAGAGGACAACGAGCGCCTTGGCGGCATCGATCTGGTAACGGCAGGTGACCGGGTCCATGAAATTGGACGAAACCAGGCCATGCACGGTGTAGCGGAAGTCGAACTCTTTCACGAGCGCCACGAAACGGTCGACGCGCTCTTCGATGATGCGGCCACCGGCGATCATGTCGAGGCTGGTCGCGGCGATTTCCACCGTGTCGCAGCCAATCTCGGCCAGCGCGCGCAGATCGCTTTCAAGGGTGGCCAGTTCGCCGTCGTCCGAGCCGGCGTTGAAACCGGTACCAATCAGATTGCTCATGTCTTCATCTCCACGGGATAAGGGTTAGGCGAGATCAGGCAGCCGTGCGGTACGACGTGCCGTATCGAACAGGTCAGGGCGGTCGATATTGACGTAGTCTACTCCGGCCAATGCGATCTCATTATGAAGGTCGATGTCATCGCCGCCGTAATAAACCATGACGTCCAGACCGGCCTTGCGGCATGCCTCGACAAGACCGGGCCTGCGCATCTGCGCCGGCGTGATCTCTATGATGGAGGCATGGTGCACCGCCGCCACCAGCGAAGGCGATTTGGCGATGTCGAGCGTCATCATCTTGCGAAATTCCGGTGCGGCCACAGCCAGACCCCGGCGCATATCCTCGGAAAAGGAGAAGAAAAACGTATCGCGCACCATGCCGAGATCCCGCACCAGCGCAGCGACCTTGACGGGATCGCAATATTTCAGCTCGACATAAACGCCGCAACGGCCGCGCAGATGACGCAGATAGGCATCGAGACGCGGCACGACCGCCCCCTTGAAGCTTTCGCCAAACCAGCCGCCGGCATCCAGCGCATCGATTTCGCTCGACAGGGCATGGCCGATCGGCCCCGTGCCATTTGTGGTCCGATCGAGCGTTTCGTCGTGAAAGACGTAGAGCACGCCATCCGCGCTCTCGCGCACGTCAAGCTCGATGTAATCAGCACCCTGCTGCAAGGCGAGGTCGGCTGCGGCGAAGGTGTTTTCGGGTGCGAACCGGTTCGCGCCGCGGTGGGAGACGATTTTGGGCATGGAATGTCCTGTCAGTTTACGGGTTCCGGCGCGCGCGCCGGAATGGTCGAAGGATGCGAAAGGTCAGCGTGCAGTCCGGCAATGCGATTGCCAGCGGTATCGAAAACCAGCGTCAGGCCGGATGTGCAGGCAAGGCCGACCCGTTCACCCGGTGCGTGTCTTATCGTCTCGCCATATTCCAGCGCGTGGATGCTGCCTGCGGGCGTATCGACCGTATAGAAAACCTCGCGCCCCATCGGCTCGACAGTGGCGATCTCGCCCCCAAGCCGTGCTTCGGCGGGTTTGACGAGCGCAATATCCTCGGGACGCAATCCGAGGGTGATCTCGCCATCGTAGCGGGCATTGAGACCGAGCCGAGCGTCGCCGATCCGCAATTCTTCGCGCTCGGCCCGCCCCTTCAGAAGGTTCATCGGCGGCGTGCCGATGAAACCGGCGACGAACAGATTGTCCGGCCGGCGATAAAGATCATCAGGCGTGCCGATCTGGGCAATCGCACCATTGTTCATGCAGATGATCCTGTCGGCCATGGTGATCGCTTCGATCTGGTCATGGGTGACGATCAGCGTCGTGATCTTCAACCGCTTCTGCAGGCTTTTCAGTTCGGCCCGCATGGTGATGCGCAGCGTCGCATCGAGGTTGGAGAGCGGCTCGTCCAGCAAAAGGATGTTCGGCTCCTTGACCAGCGCCCGGGCCAGCGCCACGCGTTGCTGCTGGCCGCCGGAAAGCTGCGACGGCCGCCGGTCCAGCAGCGCGGTGATCTGCACGAGGCCTGCCACCTCTTCCACTCGCCGCGCCGCCTCATCGCGCGGAACATTCTTGAAGCGCAGCGGAAAGGCGATGTTCTCCCGCACCGTCAGATTGGGATAAAGCGCATAGGACTGGAAAACGATGCCGACGTTGCGGTCGCGCGCGTCGATGCGGTTGACGTTGTGACCATCAAAGGCGATCTCGCCGCCGGTCGGGGCATAAAGCCCGGCCAGCAGGAAAAGCGTGGTCGATTTTCCGCATCCGGATGGGCCGAGAACCGCGACAAATTCGCCATCTTCGATGGACAGTGTCATCGGTTGCAGAACCCGGCTGTTGCCCCAGCTTTTGGTGACTTTGTTAAGGGTGATCCTGGCCATGGCAATTATCCTTTGATCCCGCCGAAACTCATCTGGGTGATGTATTTCTGCGTGAAGATGTAGATGATCAGCACAGGCAGCAGATAAACGATGCCGACAGCGGCGATCATGCCGTAATTCACGCCCACGCTGTCCTGTGCCACGAAGAAGAGATAGAGGCTCATCGTCATCTGGCTTTTTTCGATGAGCAGGGTCTGGACGAAGACATATTCTTCCCAGCCGCGCAGAAAGGTGAAGGTGGCAACCGCAATCAGCCCGCTTCTGACCTGCGGCAGAACCACCATTCGGAAAGCCTGAAAGCGGGTCGCGCCATCGGTGACGGCGCTCATCTCGATGTCCCAGGGAACATTGTCGAAAAAGCCCTTGAGAACGAAGATAGCAAAGGGCAATTCCAATGCGCTCATGACCAGCACGACGCCGAAGAGGTTGTTGAGCAGGCCCATGTAATGCAGTTGCACGAAGATCGCGACGGTGAGCGCCAGCGCCGGAAAGGCATGCAGCAACAGCAGCCCGCGCAGGATGTTTTCACGCCCGGCAAAGGCAAAACGCGACAGCGCATAGGCCGCAGGCGTGGCGACCAGCGCCACGATCAGCGTCTGGGAAGCGGCAAACAGCAGCGAGCTTTGCATGGCGGTCCAGACGGACGGCATCAGCGCCATGCGGGTGGTGCCGGTCTTTTCGATATCGCGGCTCCACAGGAAGCTATAGTTATCAATGGTCAGATGCGGCAGCACCAGCACGAAAACCAGCGCCGCCACAACAGCGGCAAGCGCCAGCCAGAGCAGCACGGGGTTGCGCAGACGCGCTGAAAACAGTGCGATCGCAATCGCCCCGCAATAGGCAAGGGCGGCGATCGCGCCACTGCGCCAGAGAACCAGTCGGCTGAGATTGTCGTCGGATGTCGTCAGCGATTTCACCAGCAGCCAGAGATAGGGCAGGAGAACCGGAACGGAAACGACCGTCAGGAACACGAGAATGACGGGAAGAAAGCCGGCGCGATGGGCGCGGCTGCGGCTTTCAAGACGCGCCCAGTCCGGTTTCGTATCCGAGGCACGCCGGGTGTAAGTTTGCACAAGCGTCATCACAGCACCTCGATCTTGGCGGGAGCAAATGTGGAGCGCATGTTGCTGAGGCGCCATTGAACGAGGGTGACGGCAACGCCGATGGCCATGAGGCCGAGCGCAAGTGCTGCGCCATAGGCGTAAGCGCCGTTTTCGAAGGCACGCCGGTAGATATAGAGCGCATAGGTGGTTGAATCATAAACCGGGCCGCCGCCGGTGATCAGCAGAATATATTCATAGGTCGTCATCAGCGACAGCGCCTGGTAGAGCGTGATGAAGCGGATCGGGGCGGAAAGCGCCGGGGCGACGACGTGGCGCAGCACACCCCATTCGCTGGCGCCGTCAACGCGCGCCGCATTGGCGAGATGCGAGGGTATCGAGCGGATCGATGATGTCAGGATGACCATGGCAAAGGATGCGCCGACGACACCATTCGCCACCACCACCAGAAACAGCGGAAAATCGTTGCGCAGGTTCAATGCCGGTGCGCCAAGCGCACCGAGGAACTGGTTGAGCAGACCCGAGGAGGTGGGATCGGCGATCCAGATCCAGAGCACGCCGTAAAGCACGGCCGGGCTCATGCGCGGCAAAAGCCACAGGCCACGGAAGAAATTGCCGATCCGGTCCGGGATCGCCGTCGTCGTGACGGCCAGCAACGCACCGAGGCCGATATTGAAGAAAAACAGCGTCGCGCCAACATAGATGAAGGTCGTCAGGAGCACGACTGGCAGGCGCACGTCACGCTGCACCATGCGCTGGAAATTCTCGACCGTGAATTTGCCGACCTTCAGATTTGCGCCCATATCGGTAAAGGCGATCACCAGATTGACGACGATGGGCGCGAGAAAAAACACCCCGAGCAAAGCGAGAGCCGGTGCCAGATAAAAGATCGGCCGGGCCGGGCGGCGCGCCCTGAGCTGGAATTGAGACATCACGACATATCCGTGGGAACGCAGGAAAGCCGCCCGGCAGAACCGGGCGGCGTGGTTTCAGGCAAACTCAGTTGCTTGCGGCGTCGCGGATTTCGATTTCCGCACCGAATTGCAGCTCAAGTTCGTCGGCAATGAAATCAACCGCCTGCTCGGCCGTCATCTTGCCGGTCTCGACCGCCTGCAGACCGCTGAACAGCACCTTGTTATAGCTGCCGAACTTGGTGTGGTTGGGCACGAACTGCGCGTCCTTCATCATCGGCGAAGCGGCGGAAAGAACCCAGTTGTCCCGGTATTCTGGCATGGCCGTCTGCGCGTTGCTGATGGCTGTGTGATAGGAGGTGACAGCATGCTCGTTGTTGAAATAGGGCAATGTCGCCAACGCCACGAGATCGGCGGCAAGGTCGGCATTGGCGCTCTTCGGATTGAGCGTGTAGAGCAGCGGATGCGACAGGTTGGCCGGTTTGCCGCCCTTTTCGGCTGCCGGTGCGGAAATCCAGCCGATCTTGTTGAAATATCCCGCGCCATCGGTCGGCCAGGTGGCTCCGTTCTTGTCGCCCACCTGCCAGGCAACGGCCCACACACCCTGATGGAAGATGAAAGCCTTTTCCTGTTTGAAAGCAGTCTGGATCGCCTCCCAGCTCATGGCGGTATTGTCGACCGGGGTGACGCCCTGCTTGGCGTTACGCTCATACCAGCCGAGCGCCTTGACCATTTCCGCCTTGGGGAAAACAAGTTTGCCGGTCTTTTCGTCCATGAACTTCACGCCATAGGACTGGAACACCATCAGATAATCGATACCGACATTCGGGCGGTGCAGCATGCCGTATTGCGCAGCCTTGCCATCGACCACTTCCTTGGACAGTGCAGTCAGATCGTCGAGGGTGAATTCCCCTGCATCGACCCTGGCTGGCAGGCTCTCGATGAAGGCTTCGTCCTTGCCGATCTTGCGCAGCATGTCCTTGTTGTAAAAGAACATGCGGATTTCGGCATCCTGCGGAATGCCATAAATTTTGCCGTCGGTGGCCTTGGCCGATTCCCACAGGATCGGCAGGATATCGCCATAGACCCAGGGGGTGGCAGCGATTCTGTCTTCCATCGCCATCGCATAACCGTCCTGCGCGAACTGGCCGATCCATTCATGCGGCAGAATGTAGATATCCGGCCCCTGCCCCACCGAGAACGCCTTCAGCGTATCGAGCGCGAAGGCATCCCAGCCCTGCACGCTGCTATTGTTCGTATCGATGACGATACGCTTATCGACGCCGGCCGCCTTGAACTGCGCGTTCATGATGCCGGCTGCCGCCTCGATATTGGTGATGCGGGCAGGCGCGTTCTTGTCGGCGAGTGTCCAGAGCTTGATATTGATGTCTTCGGCAAAGGCAACGGCCGGCAAAAGCGCGCCGAGCGCTACCGTGGCCGCCAAGGAGAGAGACTTGAGCATGTGATCCATTCCCGTTGAAACTTATTATTTAATTAAGTTGCTTAATTTCCAGCTTTATGACATTTCCGATGGCAAAGCGGGGAGAGCGGAACTTTGGCTGAGAAAAGAAACGGCGGACTTTCGGGTATCGGTGCGACACAGGGCGCGCTCCTTGGCTATATCCGGCGCAAGGGCTCAGCCTCGCGGGTCGAACTTGCCGAGCATTGCAGCGTAACGCCGGCCGCCGTCAGCATGATGACGCGCAACCTACTTGAACGCGGCATTATCGAGGAAGGCGCGCGCCGGCAGGAAGGCCGGGGCGCACCGCATATCGATCTCACCCTCAGGAAAAATGTCGGCTACGCGCTCGGCGTGCACGCCAATCGCTATTCGGTGATGCTGACCCTGCTGAACTTCGGCGGTGAAATCGTCGGCGAATTGCAGATGCGGGGCTCCTACGATGCCTTTTCCGACGTCCAACGCGCGCTTCAGGACGGGTCGGAAAAGCTGCTGTCGAAAAACGCGATTAGCCAAAGCGACCTGATCGGTGCGGCGATTGCCATGCCCACCCGCTTTCGCAAGGAGGCTATGTCTCTCGATCTTGCTGAAGAAGTCATTTCCTGGGAGGGTTCCGACCTTTCCACCATGTTGCGCGAGGCGCTGCGCTGCCCGGTGATTATCGAAAACGATGCCAATGCGGCAGCCATGGGCGAACTCTCCCTCGGCAATACTGAGGGGCACGAAAATTTCGCTTATCTCTACCTGTCCGAAGGAATCGGCGGCGGCATCATCATCAGGAATGAGCTCTATCGCGGTTTTCTCGGCAATGCCGGCGAGATCGGCGCCCTGCGCGGTCGTGGGGACTCACGGCCCTCTTTCGAAGATTTGGCGGTTTGGTGCCTCAAGCATGTGGGCGAAAAACCCTCGGGACGGGCTCCTGATATCTGGACGGACTACCTGTCCCGCAACGCCGCCGTACTCGATGCATGGCTGGACCGGGCCGGGCCACAGGTCGCCCGCCTCGGCTTTGCCGTCAGTGCGGTACTGGCGCCCGACGCCATCTATTTCGGCGGTACCTTACCGCGGATGGTACGCGAAAAACTGGCGAAGTGGCTGGATTATGAGGCTTCGGACCCGTTCGGCGGCGCAACGGTCATCCAGCCGCAAATCCTCCTTCCCGAAGTCGTTGCAACTGACCCCGTTGCCTTCGGCGCGGCAGCCATGATCCTGCACAGGATCGGCGACATGGATTGAGGGCATGCAAATGGTGCCGGTGGACGTCTCAACCGCCGAGATTATACACCATGAAATAGATCAGCCAGCAATGCGCGATCGCCAATATCGCCCATGCCCATTTTGCGACCCGGATATCGGCATCGACAATCCGGTTGCGGATATCGGTCCTGCCCGGGGCTTCCCCTCCGGTCCCATCATCCCGGACGGGAGATGGTGGCAGCCTCTGGGGAGGCAGCTCGCTGACAATAAAAAGCCTGTCGCCGCGCGGAGGCGGACGCGGCGCGTCATCAACGCGCTCCGCATCGGAAAGCACCTTGTCGCCGGAAGCGCAGTCCACCACCACAAGCTGCGGCGACACCCCCCTGTTACGCACATTACCTCTATTGGGCATCATAATGTTCCACACAATAAAAATAAAAATATCCGGTAACCTCCGGTAAAGCCGCGCTTTACCGGGCATGCTGCGATAGGTGCGGGTCCACACCGCACTGATCGACCCAATTTCCCCACACCTCGCGCCGCCCCTGGCACAAAAGGCGTGCCCACGATCAGGGAGCCAGGCCTCCCGGCAGACCACGCCCACCGGCATAAGGCTTTGCCTCGCGCTGGATCAGGAACACGGACTTCTCCACCGGCAGCGGTTCGATCGTCCGGTAGCGCTGAAACCGCCTGGAATATTCGAACCGGATCAGCCTGTCGTCACACTTTCCCGCCAGAACGCGATAGCCGTTGACGAACTCATTCAGGATTTCCAGCTCTTCTCCCCACACCCAGCCGCCGTAGGACGTCCCTTCATTCGAACGCAGCACGATCTCGAAAAAATGCCCGCCCGCCACCAACGGCATGCGAAAGAGAATATCGAGATTGTCCTCGTCCCCGTCGTCGCCTTTCTCGGCCGACAGCCTGGCATGCGCGACCTTCGCATGGACAAGCGCCGAGACCGGATAGAACGGACGGCCCTTGAACCACATGAATTCACTGACCGCATATCCGACATCGTCGGCACGCTGATAAGGTTCGATACGCGGCTCGAACGCCATATAGCTTCCGTTAAACGCTATCACTGTCGAAAATTCCCGATGCCTGCCCGTCGCATGTCCGCTGTTTTCGCCCGTCATTCATGCTTCTGCCTGCGACAATAGGCAGGTCGCGTCACACCAGCGTCAAATGGGACGTTATGATGACTTTCAATTTCCCGGGCACGTTGTTAGATGATGATTCATGAGGGGACGAAAGTGGCTGGGAACGCTGAACTGATACCGATCCGGCTTTTTGGCACCCCGCGCTGTGATGCGGTGCGGGAGGCGTTTTTTCCGTCCAAGGGCTTTGCCCTCACCGCCGCCCTCATTCTTGCGCCGAACCAGTCCCTTTCCCGCCAGCACGCGGCATCGCTGCTATGGGAAAATGTCGAGCAGGAAAGGGCTCTTGGCAATCTGCGGCAGCTGATCCTGCGCCTCCAGAAGCTGCCCAATGAAGACGACGCCATTCTCGTTACCGATGGCAACGACCTGAAGGCCGGGAAGCTGGCGCAGCGAACCGACCTTGCGATTTTCCTGGCCGGCGCAAGAGCCGAGGACCCGATACGGCGGCTTGCTGCGCTGCTCGAATTCGGCGGCGATCTACTGGAGGGGCTGGAGGCCGGGCAGGATCATCTCTACCTCTGGCTGCTTTCAGAGCGCCGTCGTCTCAAGGACCTGTTCTTTTCGAGCTACACGCAGCTCCTGGAGGAGTTGACACGGTTCGGCCGGGCAAGCTCCAACGACATTGCCAGGCTGGCCGAATGCGCCTGCAAGATCGAACCGGAACGCGAGGAAACCTACCGTGCCGCCATGGCTGCCTATGCGCGGATAGGAAATATCAGCGCCTGCGAGGGCATGTACCAGCTTCTGATGGAGGAGCTTCGCCAGGAGGCCCGCTCGCCGGAAGCGGAAACCGTGGCCCTGCGGCGAAGAATACAGAGCCTGGCCGCGACAATAACCGGACCGGCGGAGCCGGAAGAAGGCAGCCGCCGAAAAACGCTGGCAAAACCGCGCGTCGCATTCCTCCGCCCCGTCAGGGTCGACGGCCAGTCGGTCTCACCGGTCATGCAGGCCTTCGTCGAGGATGTCGCCAACAGCCTCGTTCGATACCGCACCTTCACGGTGCTTTCGCCGCACAGCACCTTTGCGCTGGCGCATGACCGGGTCGACGACAGCTACGCCATGCTGCGGGCGGATTACCGCATCATTTCGACAGTATTCGACGACGCCCGCATGTCTGTCGCGCTGATCGAGGATGCGAGCGGTGAAATCGTCTGGTCACTGGAAGCGGTCCTGACCGAGAGGCATATCCACGCCGCCTTCCGCCTGCTCTCCAAACAGGTGGCGGCGGCGCTTGCCCGCGAAATCGAGCGGCTTCAGGTGGAGCCCGACCGCAACCATAGCGGCGAAGCCTACCGGCAATTGCTGGAGGGCCAGCAGCTTCTGCGCGGCAAATGCGACCTGCCGCTGCTTCGCAGAGCCCGCTCGATGTTCCGCAGGGCGGTCGACCTTGACCACAGCCTGGCGGTCGCCCGCGCCCGGGTGGCGCAGAGCCTGCAGCTGGAATGGCTGATGCTCGGAGGCAACGACCCCCACCTGCTCCACCGCGCCAAGGCGGAGGCCGATGCCTCCGTGGAGATCGATCCGGCTCTCGGCGTCGGCCACTGGATGTGCGCCGTGGTGGCGCTCTACCAGCGGGATTTCGACATATCCGCCGAAAAATTCTTCGAGGCGGAAGCGCTGGCGCCCAACTCCGCCGATCTGCTGCTCCAGCATGCCGATGCGCTCGCCCATTTTGGCGATGCGGAAATCGCCTGGGAGAAGTTTCAGCAGGCCATCGACCTCAACCCGCTGGCGCCGGACATCTATTGGTGGGCCGGCGCCAGCATCGCGTTCAAGCGGGCGGACTACGGTACGGCGGTGGAATTATGCGGGCGAATGGAAAATGACGAGCCTGCGCTGCGTGTCCTCACCGCAAGCCACGCGCTTTATGGAGATTTGGCCGCCGCCCGGGAAACCGGCAGCAGGCTTCAGGAAAACTATCCGGGTATGACGGCGAGGGAGATCAGCAGCCTGTCTCCAGACCGCGACCCGATAGCGAATGAAAAATTCTATCACGCGCTTCGATTAGCTGGGATCAAATAGGAGATATTATGTCCTCACATTTCTTTATTGTCGGAAAAAAGGGTTTTGGCGTTCTGTTCATTCGCACGGCGCCGCTTCGGGTTGCCTCCGTGTCGCATGAAACGATTGCCGCCTATGAAGCCAGCCATCCCGGCGTGGATGGTTATGCCCGCGTGGCCGCCGCCGCAAAATCCATGCTCGTTCGTCAGAACGGCCAGCCTGAGGCTGAACTGGATCAGGTTCAGATTCAGGGCATCGAAGCCCTCGTCTCCGGTGGCGCGGTGGTGTCTGAAGCCGATTTCGCCTTTATCGGCGAAGTGAACGACGCCGGCTGGGATTTCAACCGCATGGTGCAGGCGCCGATCGAAGCGGCCCTGAAGGCCGTCGGTCCGGCCGGCTCCGTCACCGGCGAGCTGTTCGACGCCATCCTCGCCGACGACAGCAACACGGCACCCTGATCGCGGCCCCGCAGCCTTGACCGGCGCCGATGCTCCCATGTCAGCGATAGCGGCTTCAAGGCATGCAGACGCTTCGTTCTTCGATCCCGGACTGCTTCGGCGGTTCGGGATCACCCGTGTCGGCGATGTGACCGGTCTCGATGTCGTCGGCATCCCAGTGTGGTTTGCGGCCCGGCCAAATTCGCGCGGCCTCTCGGTATCGCAGGGCAAGGGGTTCGTCGCGGAACAGGCCCGGCTATCGGCGATCATGGAAGCGATCGAAGGCGCGGTTGCCGAGGAAACCCGCAGACATATTGCCACTTTCAAGTCCATTCAGGACATGCGTGAAAAGGGCGTTCCTGTCATTCCCTTCGAAACCGTCGGAAGGGTCGATCCCGACGCCCTCGATCTCCAAAAAGAACGCGCCTGGGTGAAGGGAACATCCATTCGCCGGCAGCACGAGGTTTTTGCTCCTTACGAACTCGTCGGCATGGATTTCCGGGCGGATTTCCCTTGGGACCGGCGGGCTTTCCGCATGAGTTCGCAGGGCCTCGCAGCCGGGTTCGACCACGACCATGCGGTTCTCCACGCCCTTCTCGAACTCATTGAAAATGACGCCTGCTTTCTCATCGACACCTTCGAGACGCGTGCGATGGCGCGGCAGCCGCTCCGCTTGCCGGCGGGTATTGCTCCCAGCTTCGACGGTCTTGTGCAACGCCTTTGCGCTATCGGCCTGCCGCCCTCCTTCTTCGACCTGACAAATACGCTCGGCGTGCCGGTGGTCATGGCGAGCCTGCCCCGCTCGCTTCAGGCGCAGGACGGCCCCACCACCCGCAGCGCCGCGGGTGCGGCCTGCCGGGCTGGCGTCCATGACGCTGCGACTGCCGCGCTGCTGGAGGCGATCCAGTCACGGCTGACCGATATCAGCGGCGCGAGGGATGATCTTTCGCCGCTCCGCTATCAGCGGGATGGGCTTGCCGCCGGGCCGGTAACCTCCGGCGTGCGACCGGTGCAAAGGCTTCCGGCCGATCTCGATTTTGCGCATGATGACGCCTCTGCGCCACCATGGCGCCAGCTTGCGGCGCACCTGTTCGCCCGAGGGATCGAGGATATCCATGTCTTTCCGCTGGAAACGGAAGTCTCCGGCCTGCACGTCGTGCGGGTTCTGGCAAGCGGCCTCGCCCCGGCAGGCGGCGGCCTGCAACGCATCTCGCCACGCACTCTCGATCATCTGCTGAATGCCGGAGGCGCTCAATGAAACCGGTGGTTTTTGCAGGCCCGTCCGTCCACGGCATCGCCGGCGAACATATGTCGGGCCTCGATCTTCGCGGACCGGCCGCCTGCGGCGATATTTTCGATGCGGCCCGGCAGGGCGTGCGGGCGATCGGGCTGATCGACGGTCTTTACGGCGATTGCGCCGCCGTCTGGCACAAGGAAATCCTTTATGCGCTGGCGAGCGGCGTTACCGTTTTCGGCGCCGCCAGCATGGGCGCGCTCCGGGCGGCGGAATGCGCGCCCTTCGGCATGATCGGCATTGGCGAGATTTTCGAAGCCTATCGCAACGGACAGCGTGTTTCCGATGCCGACGTGGCGGTGAGCCACGCACCCGGCGAACTCGCTTACCGTCCGCTGACGGTCGCACTGGTTGACGCCGAGGCGACGCTTGCGGCCTGCCGTGACAGGGTCTCTCCGGATGACTGTGACGCACTCGTGCTTGCCGCCCGCAATCTGCATTTTACCCGCAGGACATGGCGCACCATCGCCTTTGAAGCAGGCCTCGACCCTGCAATGGCAAATTTGCTCTCTGCAAATGCGATCTCCATCAAACGAAACGACGCTGCCAAACTTCTGGCGGCCGTTGCGGGCGAAACGCCGCCACCTCCGTCGCCGCCATCATGGAAACTGCAGAACACCATGTTTTTCCAGCAATTGGTCACACGACAGGCGACGGGAGAAAAAGCGCCTTGACCGCCGCCCATCCCCCGCCGCTGGTGGCCGATTGCGGCGGGCTGATCCGCACAATCGCACTCGCACTGCCTGCGCCCTTTTTTGCGGAAAGCAGGGGCGGCGACGTCGTTTCGCCGCTCATTCCGATCGGTAACCTGCTCTCGGCCCTGCCTTCGGACATTACCGCAACCGTGCTGGTCGATAACGCCCGTCTCGCATCGGCACGAAGCTGGCTCGGCGGCCTGCCAATCTCCTGTATCGCCGCGCTGGCGCCCCTTTCTGGAAAGGACGCCATTCCGCATCCGTGGATACAGGATATGTTTCATGTGCGGATGGGTGATCCCGAAAAGGGTGCCGTGGCGGAATTTGTTTTGATGGGGGAACGAACCACCGGCGTCGGTTTGGCCAGGCATTTCGGAGCGGCGACCACTCATTCCGATGTCGCGCTGGCGGGCGGCAACCAGCTTGTCGGCCCGGATTTCCGACTGGTGGGCCATTCCAGCCTGCAGGATGACAGGGGAATGGCGAAGAGTGCGGCCATCCCTTCACAACGATGGCAAAAAATTCAGGCCCTCGATGCAAGGGCGGTGTTCAGTTTCGGATATCGGCCCGGAGAGCTCGGCCATCCCCCGATTTATTGCGATCTTCGCGCATTGGCGACTTGCCAGCCGGCAAGCGCAGACGAAAAAATGCACCAATGCGGTTTCCATGTTGACCAGTTCGTTTCCGTCACCGGCCTCCGGCGCGAGGGCCGGTCGTTATTGCTCGTTGCCGATCCCGTCGCGCATGGCGGATGCGATGTGCGCGCCGCAACCGATCTGAAACGGAAGCTGGACGCCTCGGCCCTTTCCCTTGCGCGACAAGGCTTTGCGATTGAACGCAATCCCATCCCGGTTTCACCGGCCATCGATACCAACAAATGCCTGCCGAGGCTTTACAACAATGTCCTTCTTGAAAATGTCACACGTTCCGGTCAAAAACGGCCATTCGTCTGGATTCCGCATTTCGGCGATAGGGAAACGCTTGAGGAATTCGACGCGATGAACCGCAAAATTTGGGACAGACTCGGCTTTCAGGCCATCGGTGTGGGCGGATGGAGCCATCTTTCAAGCCGCAACGGTGCGTTGCGTTGCGCGACAAAGATCATAAATCGCGGTCCGGACACGCAATTATGAACGGAAAACCGTGTCATTTGGTCAATAAAGCTTCATAATACCCGTGGAAATTGTGTTGAATGTATACCTTCAACAATATTAATTGATAATTATCGGATTTAAGAACCTCACAACTGGAGGAATTTGTAATGCAGGCCAAACTACCCAGCCCGATCGATGTTCATGTCGGCGCACAAATCAGAATGCGCCGCAAGTCGCTCGGCATGAGCCAGAGCGCACTGGCCGGGCGATTGGGCATCACCTTCCAGCAGGTCCAGAAATATGAAAAGGGCGCCAACCGCGTCGGCGCATCGCGCCTGCAGGCCATTGCGTCTATCCTCGGCGTGGAGGTCAGCTCCCTGTTCGCCAATGCCACGCCCGATGGCGGCGCCAACCCGGCGCTTGGCACGATCAACGCCATGCAGACCTTCGTGGCCTCGAATGAAGGTTTTTCGCTCAATCAGGCCTTTTCGCGCATCAAGAGCGCGGCCGTGCGCAGAAGCATCGTTGCCCTCGTGACATCGCTCGCAGCGACGGAAGCGGCGGAAAATGCCAGCCCGGCGACCGACAAAAACGACGATTGACGCAGGTGTGACGCTCGCGTGACGCTCGATATGGTCGAAAATGAATAACGCGAGATCAACGCGTTTTCATACTGTCGACTGTCGAGAGGGAAACATGGTGGCGTCTACCACAGCAATACTTGAGCAGGACAATGCAGACGAGATTCTGGCGCTCGGGCGGATGGTTTCCTATCTTTGCCAGCGTTCGAAATCTCTGGAACTGGGCATGTCGACCTATTTTCTGGAAATGGCACTGTTGTCGCTCGCCCAGGATATCAATCAGCAGGGTCTGCCACCGGTAAGCGCAGAGCTGAATGTCAGCGCCTTTGCGCAGGCCGATCTGCATTAAACGCTTCCGCGATGGCATAATCCGCCGGATCGAGCGTTTCCACACCGATCTCCAGTCGTGAAAGCCCGGGAACGTTCTTATCCGCCTGTCCGGCCGGCTCCATTCCGGCGGAACAGGCATCACATACCCTCCCTACATTTTCCTGGCGGAAAGCCATGATTGAGGCCCGGTTTTGCCGGGCCTCCTTTCTTGTCAGGGCACCGCGCGGCAACTCCGCAACGACAGAAGATCGATCAGGCTCAGGATGCAACGGCACCCGGCCCCGGCACCGCACCGGGCGGCACCTTGCCCAGAATGATCATGCCAAGCACCTCGTCCTTGGTGACATCCTGCGTGCGGGCGTGGCCCACCACCTTGCCGTTCTTCATCACGAAGACCCGGTCGGCCAGATCGAAGACGTCGTGAATATCGTGGCTGATGAGGAAGATGCCGATGCCCTGCCGTTTCAGCTCCTTGACGAGATCGCCCACCTGCGCCGTTTCCTGCGGCCCGAGTGCGGCCGTCGGCTCATCCATGATGAGGATGCGGGCATCGAACAGAATGGCGCGGGCGATGGCGACGGATTGCCGCTGGCCGCCGGACAGTGCCTTCACCGGCTCCTTGAACCGCCGGAAATTGGGGTTGAGACGCCCCATCACCTCACGCGCCGAGGCTTCCATGGCGACATCATCAAGCGTGCCCCATTTCGTCTTCAGTTCGCGGCCGAGATAAAGATTGGCCGCCGCATCGACATTATCGGCCACGGCCAGTGTCTGGTAGATGGTCTCGATACCGTATTTCTTGGCATCGCGGGGATTGCGGATATCGGCATCCTCGCCATTGATGAGAATATCGCCGCCATCGCGCCGATAGGCGCCGGAGAGGATCTTGATAAGGGTCGATTTGCCCGCGCCATTGTGGCCGAGAAGGGCGACCACCTCACCGGGGAAAAGATCGACAGAGGCGTTTTCCACCGCATGGATACCGCCGAAGGAAATGGAAATATTGCGCATTTCCACGAGGGGCGTGACTTGGTCCGTCATAGGAGTTCTCCTCGGTTCTTACTTGGCGCGGGCGCGGTAG
>QFOL01000574.1 GCA_003241215.1 Agrobacterium fabrum | reverse complement strand
CAGGGCTTCGCGCTCGATCTTGAGCTGGATGATGCGGCGATCCAGTTCGTCCAGTTCTTCCGGCTTGGAATCCACCTGCATGCGAAGACGCGACGCGGCCTCGTCCATCAGGTCGATTGCCTTATCAGGCAGGAACCGGTCGGTGATATAGCGGTTGGAAAGCGTCGCAGCCGCGACCAGGGCCGAATCCGAGATACGGACCTTGTGATGCTGTTCGTATTTTTCCTTGAGGCCGCGCAGGATCGAGATCGTGTCCTCAACGGTCGGTTCGTCCACCAGCACGGGCTGGAAACGGCGGGCAAGGGCCGGGTCCTTTTCCACATGCTTGCGGTATTCGTCGAGCGTGGTGGCGCCGACGCAATGCAGCTCACCACGGGCAAGAGCGGGCTTCAGCAGGTTGGAGGCATCCATTGCGCCGTCGGCCTTGCCGGCGCCAACCAGCGTGTGCATCTCATCGATGAACAGGATGATGCCTCCGTTTTCAGCCTGCACCTCATTGAGCACAGCCTTCAGGCGCTCTTCGAATTCACCGCGATATTTCGCGCCGGCAATCAGCGCACCCATATCGAGCGCCATCAGCTTCTTGTCCTTCAGGCTTTCCGGCACATCGCCATTGACGATGCGCAGCGCAAGGCCTTCGGCAATCGCCGTTTTACCGACGCCCGGTTCACCGATCAGCACGGGATTGTTCTTGGTGCGGCGTGACAGCACCTGGATGGTGCGGCGGATTTCGTCGTCACGACCGATGACAGGGTCGAGCCTGCCTTCGCGGGCTTCCTCCGTCAGATCGCGCGCATATTTCTTCAGAGCGTCAAAGCCCTGTTCGGCATTGGCGCTGTCGGCCGTGCGGCCCTTGCGGATATCATTGATGACCTGATTGAGCGCTTGCGCCGTTGCACCAGCCTTCTTCAGGGAAGCCGAAGTGGTGGCGGAGCTTTCAATCGCAAGCGCCTGCAGGAGACGTTCGACGGTGACGAAACTGTCGCCGGCCTTCTTGGCAAGATCTTCCGCGGTGGAGAACACCTTCGCAAGCGGAGCGGTCAGGGAAAGGCCGCCATTGCCGCCGGAAACCTTGGGCAATTTCGCCAGTGCCGCATCATTGGCAAGACGCGCTTCCTTGGCGTCGCCGCCGGCGCGCTCGATCAGCGATGCAGCCATGCCCTGCTCGTCATCGAGCAGAACCTTCAGAACGTGTTCGGGCGAAAACTGCTGATGGTTTTCGGCAAGCGCAAAAGTCTGCGCCGATTGCAGAAAACCGCGAACGCGCTCGGAGTATTTCTCAATATTCATAGTCGAACCTCCATAGACCGGCCCGCCCGCTTTCGGCACGGCTCCGGGTGTTAGGGTTGAGGCTCCCTCAAAAGGCAAGCCCCGCTAC
>QFOL01000573.1 GCA_003241215.1 Agrobacterium fabrum | reverse complement strand
CGTCTCAAGCGCCTTTGAAGATAGTCCAAAGGACTTTGCAACTTCGATCTTGTGAGAAAGGTCAAAGAAAGCAACGGTTTCCGTCTGCGTCATGCGCTCCTGGACGAATTCCCGTCTCAGATTGGTACTGATCCGCGTGCTCTCTTGCCGAACTGGCACATGTCCGGCGCGCGTTTCAGAAACGTTGTTAAGAAGCCAGTAACCATCTTCCAATTTAGCCGACTTCGCATCCTTACGCGAGACGATGTTTCCGTCCTTGTCGATGTCGATCAGAACCACGTCGAGAAGCAACGTTCCATTGTCCTCGAAGCTCTTGGCGCCGATGATCGTATCCTGACCGCCGCTCGACTGGCGCATCCACGGAATGATCTCCTGCTGGCGGCCGCCGCCCGCTTCGTTGCGCAGACCGGCTTCCATCGCCAGCGACTTGTTCTGGCCCCATGCGGCTATGGGGTTCAGGATGGTGACCGACAGGATGCCGATGAAAACCGCGCCGAGCACGAAGGGAAGGATGAACTGCCAGGCGGAAATGCCGGCGGCGCGCGTCACCACCAGTTCGTAACGCCGGTTGAGCGAGATCAAGGTCGTCATGCCGACGAAAAGCGCGATGAAGGGTACGGTCTGCTGCAGGATCAGCGGCAGGCGAAGCGCCGTCAGGCCAAGGGCGGCCGGAACGGAATAGCCGGGCAGGCCGGACATGCGCCGTGCCGTTTCGCTGAAGTCGGCAAGGTAAATGATCGAGGATACGCCGAGCACGAACCAGATGGCGGTGATCAGATATCGTTTCAGGAAATACCGGGAGAGCGTGTTAAAAATCATGCGTTGCCGCTCCCCGAGCTTTTGGGCATCCGGTTGGAGAAGAGACGCCGCAGACGACCCATCGCATCGGCGATGACTTTCGGCATTTTCGGCTTGCGGCCGGTCAGCAGAATGAAGGCGGCGGCGCCGCCGCTGAGGCCCGGCACGGCATAGACCAGCGGAATGAAGGCCGCGCTCTGCTTGACCTGATTGGTGACGTAAAAACCGAGCCATCGCAGCATAAAGGCGGTCACCAGCGCGGCGACCATCGGATGCAGGCGCGCCTCGCGGTGCGAACGGGCATCGGCGGCGATGACCAGCGAAATCAATGCGAAGGAGAAGGCGAACATCCAGTCCGACAGGCGCTTGTGCAGCTCGCTGCGGAAATTCTCCGGTGAGCGCTTGTAGCTCGCATTGTTCTCGTCGGGCGAAAGAAGGAAACCGAGGCTG
Source organism: Agrobacterium fabrum (assembly GCA_003241215.1). GTDB lineage: Bacteria > Pseudomonadota > Alphaproteobacteria > Rhizobiales > Rhizobiaceae > Agrobacterium > Agrobacterium fabrum_A. The sequence continues at coordinate 137 of QFOL01000573.1, read as the reverse complement.
GCATCGCCCGGAGAGAGCGACGGCTCGGAATCCTGCTTTTCCGACATGGTCGAAAGGTCGAAGGCATAGGACAGGAACTTGACGATCGAAACCTTGCCGTCCGGCGTCTTCTGCTGCACTTCGCCGTCGCGCATGGT
>QFOL01000138.1 GCA_003241215.1 Agrobacterium fabrum | reverse complement strand
CGCATGCGCATGGCGACTATCTGATCTATGCGACGCCAATCAAGGAAGGCGGCCAGTTCCGCCTGGCGGGCCGTATCGAAAAAAAGGCCGGCGAGGAAGTTCTGGTGCATGAATTCGTGCGCGCCGATGTCTTCACCAGCCTGGACGATGCGGTGGAATTCACGATCCGCAAGGCGAAGCTCATCATCGACCAGAACGGTGCATCGCTTTTCCCAGGAAAATGATGACGTTTTCTTGCTGCGGATATTAAGATTCCGTTGGTTGCTTCGGCCTATCGTCTCTAGAGGGCATGGAGTCGCGCCAATCAACCCGCGCGATATGGATCGATAGGGCATGTGCCGATGCAATGGGCAAATCTGGCCCTCTTTCTGACGGAGGCCATCGTCTATTTTTCGGTAATGACGGCATTCCTTCATTATCGGCATATTCTCGGCATCGGTGTTTTTCTCACCGCGCTGGGTGTCATGCATTTCATGGAAACCTATCTGGCGGCCGTCTTTTATGTGCAGCTGCCCTTCGGCGCGGCCTCGCCCGGCTCCTCCATCCTTTTCGCCGGCAAGCTGATGATGATCCTCATGCTTTATATGCGCGAGGATGCGGCGGTGGTGCGCCAGCCGATCTACGGCCTGTTTCTCGGCAATATATTGACCGTCATCATGGCGCAGATCATCCATTTTCATCAGACGGTGGCGATCGTTCCCGGACAGTCGGCCAGCGTCGGCTTTCTTGACGAGATGGGTATGCTGATGGTCTGGGGAACCAGCCTGCTTTACATCGACGCCATCGCCATCATCCTGTTTTACGAAAAGCTCGGGCGATATCTGCAGCGCCATATCGTGCTGCGCTTCGCGATCTGCGGCGTCGTCGTCCTCAGCCTTGATCAGGCGGGCTTTTACGGTGCGCTGCGACTGCTGTTCAATGCCCCGGTCGATGTGTTTTACGATGGCTGGAAAGCGAAGATGGCGGCCGTCGCGATCTATTCGCTGCTCTTTGCCATCTATCTCTGGCTGACATCGGCAAAGGGCCGTTTTCTGACACGCCGCAGCATTGCCGATGTCTTCAACGACCTGACTTTCCGGGAACGTTACGAAGAGCTGTTATCCCGCTCCGGACGCGACATGCTGACGGGCGTTTCGGACCGCGCCCGCATGGAGCTCGATGCCCCCTCCATCGTACTCGACTGTGCCGAAAGGAGACGGGCAGTCAGTGTGCTTATCGTCGATATCGACCATTTCAAGACCGTCAACGATACGTTCGGCCATCTGCAGGGCGATGAAATCCTTCGGGAGTTTGCCGCCGTCCTCAAGCGGTCGGTGCAGCCGCACGGGCATCTCTATCGTTTCGGCGGCGAGGAATTCGTGGCCCTGCTTCCGGCAATGACACACGAGTCAGCGCTTGTCTTTTCCGCAGGTCTGCGTGCCGCCGTGCTGACGGGTTTGCGCCGGCCGGACGGAACGCCGCTGACCGTCAGCATCGGTGTCGCCACCGGCCTGGAGGACGGGAGGGTATTTCTCGAACTTCTGTCGGAAGCCGACTCGCGGCTCTATGCGGCAAAAAATAACGGCCGGGACCAGGTCCACGGCCGTTACGGAATGTGGGTTGGCTGATACCGGCCCATCCAGCCGGCATCCCCTTCATGCAAGGCGCCTCAGGCGGCCAGCGCCAGCTCGGCAACCTTGGCTTCGGCGGCGGCAACGGCCTTTTCAACCGCTTCCGGACCGAATGCCAGGCCTTCGACATAGATCACTTCCACATCCGTCATGCCCATGAAACCGAGAACGGTCTTCAGGTAGGGAACGGCGTGGTTCATCGATACGGCAGGGCCTTCGGAATAAACGCCGGCGGCGGCCAGCACGATGTAGACCTTCTTGCCGGTGGCAAGGCCGACCGGGCCGGTTTCGGTGTATTTGAAGGTCTGGCCGGCGCGGGCGACGTTGTCGATCCACGACTTCAGGCCGGAATAGATGTTGAAGTTGATGAGGCCGGTGCCGATGACGACGGTGTCGGCGGCCAGAAGCTCGGTTACCAGCTTGTCGGAATAATCGGCGGCAACCGCTTCTTCGGCGGTGCGCTGGTCAGCCGGCTTGCGGATGGCAGCCGTCTTGACGGTGTCGAGATGCGGGATCGGATCGGCAGCAAGATCGCGGTGGACGAGGGTGTTGGAAGCCGATTTGGCCTTCAGCTTGTTTGCGAGCTCGCCCGAAAACTTGTTGGAAACCGATTCGTCGCCACGCGGGCTGGAGGTGATGAGAAGAATGTTGGACATGGTCTTTCCTTGCATAAGCGATGAATTGACGGGCGCCTTGGGAGGGCGGGAGAGCACGATGCCCTTCCTTTGCGCTCTATATGAAAAATTACTGCCATCAAGAAAACTGTGATAATGTGGAAGTAATCTATCGATGAAATGGATGGAACATGGACGCGAACCCGACGCTCGACCAATTGCAGGTGTTTTTGACGGTTGCCGAGACCGGCAGTTTTTCCGCCGCGTCGCGGGCGCTCAACCGCGCCCAGTCGGTGGTCAGCTACACCATCGCCAATCTCGAGGCGCAGCTTGAAGTCACGCTGTTCGAGCGCAGCGGCGTGCGTCAGCCGAAGCTGACGGATGAGGGGCGCGCCATGCTGGAGGATGCACGGCGCATCGTCGCCGGCCTGCAGGAAATGCGCGCCCGCGCCAAGGGGCTCAAACAGGGGCTTGAGGCGGAACTCTCGGTCGCCATCAGCACCATGGTGCCGGCGGAGGCCGTCGTGGCCGTGCTGCGGGATTTTCGCAAGCAATTCCCCACCGTCACGCTCAGCCTGAATGTCGGCGAACTCGGCATGGTCATGGATATGGTGCTCTCGCGAAAGGCGGGTATCGGTATCGGTGGGGCCATATTGCGCCAGGATGATGAACTCGTGTTTGAAAAGGTCGGTCATTCCTTCATGCTGCCGGTCGCAGCGTCCGATCACCCGCTGGCGCAGATCGAGCGGCCGCTGGTGCTTGCAGACGTGCGTGAGGAGGTTCAGCTTGTCGTGACTGACGCCTCGGGCCTGACCAAGGGACGCGATTTTAATGTCCTCTCCTACAAGACATGGCGGGTCAGCGACATCGCCACGAAATACCAGCTTATCAAGGGCGGTCTGGGCTGGGGCGGTCTGCCTGCCTCGATCGTCCGCAACGACCTTGCCAATGGCAGCCTGAGAGCGCTCGATCTCGAGGCCTATGAGCAGGGTGAATATCCGCTCTTTGCACTACGGCGTGTCGATTCGCCCGCTGGCCCCGCCGGCCAATGGCTCGCCGAAGCATTTCAGCAGCGCCTGTCGGCCTGTCCGAACCACAAGGATTTCAACGGGATGCTGGAAGCGAACAAACGAAGGGATATTCCTGTCGCCGCTGAGTGACATTGGCTGGAGCCATGCGAATTGCATGTGGACCAAGCGCATGCCACTTGTCTCTTCTCTCCGCCGGGGAGAAGGAACTCACGGCAGCCTCGGTGCTTCGCCTTAGGCGCGGCCAATTGACGACGGCGAACGGCCTGCCTATACAGGAAACACGGTCAGCAGTTCACCGAGGCACCGCCGTCCCGCAAGGGAAGCTAAACCTGCATTTGAAAACTTGACAGCACTTATCCCGTGCCTTGTCGGAAGCCGGCGGTCAGCGACACCTTTTCGGAATGGCACGTGAGGATAAGTCATGCCACGTTCGATCCTGTCCATTGATATCGCCGACCTGTCGACCTTTGCCAAATCGCTGCGCGAACAGATCGGCAGGCTGGACCGCCAGCCGAGCCATGTGGAGATGCTCAATCTTCTCAGCCGGGCCGCAGGGTTCCGGAATTTCCAGCATCTGCGTCAGTCGCGCATCCCATCCGCTGAAAGCGGCCCACCGTTACCGCAAGCGGCGCCTGTCGCCAGAGAGGGCAGGGTGCTGAAGACCGCGCGGCTTTTCGATACCGCCGGCCGGCTGACGCAATGGCCCGCCCGCCGCTCCCAGCAGGAACTGTGCCTCTGGTATCTTTGGTCGAAAACACCGGCTGGGCGGAGCTTCTCCGAGCGGGAATTCAGCAACTTTCTGGATGGCCTGCATCTGTTCGGCGACGCGGCGATACTGAGGCGCGACATGGTCGGCCTGAGGCTTATACGCCGCAATCGGGACGGCAGCGATTACCGGCGTATCGAGCAGAAACCGTCATTGGAACTGCCGCTTTTGCTGCGAGCGCTCGGTGGACGCGATTGAGGGGATAGCCATCGGTATTGCCGATAGCCTCCATCAAACTCGGCGTCATCCCCGGGCCTGTTCCGAGGGTCTGCTACGGATCGATTTCGTTGACGTGGCTGGATCCTTGGGACAAGCTCAGGGATGACGGCAGAGTTTCACCCTGCCGCCAGCAACCGAAAGGCCGCAGCCCTCAAAGAACCAGACGGAACTTCGCGAAACCTTCCGCGCCGTCGCCGGCATCCTCGATCTTTGCGCCCTTGATATCAGCCGCATAGTGGCGGCCCTTGGGGCCGGTTTCGAAGACAGCGGTGGTATTGGCCACCGGCGCGAAAGACCAGTTGGCGTCCGCGGACGGATTGATGGTGCCCTGATCGATGATATAGCGCACGATCACGTCGCGATTGGTATCGGGCGCCACGAAGATCACCTTGTCTGCGGCGATGTCGGGGAACTTGCCGCCGCCGCCGGCGCGGTAATTATTGGTGGCCACCACGAATTTCTGCTTGGGGTCGATCGGCTTGCCGTTGAACTGAAGGTTCACGATGCGGTTGCTGTCCGGGTTGACTGCCTTGCCATCCTTGTCGAATTTCGCCGGCTTGGAAATATCGATCTGGTAGGTGACACCGTCGATGACATCGAAATTATAGGACGGGAAATCCGCATTCAGCAACGGCGCATCCTTCGCGCTGGCCTCGACCGTGTTGAACATGCCGGCCGACATTTCCAGCCAGTTCTTCACCTGCGCGCCGTTGACCAGCACCGCCTGCACCGTATTGGGATAAAGATAGAGATCGGCGACATTCTTGATGGCGATATCACCGGCGGGGACATCGGTATAATAATCCGCGCCGCCGCGGCCGCCGGACTTGAAGGGCGCTGCCGCCGAAAGCACCGGCAGATCCTTGTATTGCCCGTCCTTCAGCATGTCCTTGATGTACCAGGTCTGGGCATTGGAGACGATCTGCACGGAAGGATCGTCGGCCACCAGCGCGAAATAGGAATAGAGCGGCGCGGAGGTCTTGCCGACGGGACGGCGCACATAGGCAAGGGTTGCCTCGTGATCGGCCTTGGCGGCGGCGAGAACCTCTGCCTTGTCGGTGTAATCCGCAACGATCTTGCGACTGTCATCGCGGTGGTAGATCGGTCGGGCTTCGGAGGTGAAGTCAACGATCTTCCAGCTCTTGCCGTCCTTTTCGAGCAGCAGGTCGATGAGGCCCATATGCGAGCCCCAGAAACCGGCCATCACCGCCGGCTTGCCCATCAGCGTGCCCTTGACCGCATCCGCGCCCTCGATGCCGTCCCAGGTCTTCGGACCGGGGAAGACGAGATGCTGGTGGCCGGTGAAGATCGCGTCGATGCCTTCGACGGCAGCCAGATAAAGCGAGGCGTTTTCCATGCGCTCGGTCTGGCCCTTGCCATCGATACCGGAATGGGAAAGGGCGATGACGATATCGGCGCCTTCCTCCTTCATCACAGGCACCCAGGCTTTCGCCGCCTCGACGATGTCGCGGGTCTGCGCCTTGCCCTCGAGGTTCTTGGAATCCCACATCATGATCTGCGGCGGCACGAAGCCGATGATGCCGACCTTGACCGGGCTCGTCACGCCGCCGCCGTCGCGGATCTGCTTTTCCAGAATGACATAGGGCTTGAAGAACAGCTCGTCGTTTTTCGGATCGGAAGCAAGCTGGCCCTTGGTGAGGTTGGCGCAGACGTAAGGGAAACCCGCACCCGCCAGCGTGTTCGACATATAGTCGAGACCGTAGTTGAATTCGTGGTTGCCGAGCGTGCCGCAATCGTAACCCAGCACGTTCATGGCGTTGATGACGGGGTGCTTGTCGCCCGCCTTCATGCCGCGCTCATAGGCGATATAGTCGCCGAGCGGGTTACCCTGCAGGAAGTCGCCATTGTCCACCAGCATCGAATTTCCCGCCTCGGCGCGGATGGTGTCGATGATCGATGCCGTGCGCGAAAGCCCCATCGTGTCGTTCGGCTTGTCGGCGTAATAATCATAAGGAAAGACATGAACATGGATGTCAGTCGTTTCCATGATGCGCAGATGCGCCTGGTTGGCCGCCGCACGCGCAGCAAAAGGGTGCAGCATCACCAGCGCCGAGGAGGCTGCAATGCCGCCGAGAAGCGAACGACGGGTAATGGGGTGGAGAGCGAGAAGCGACGACATGGGAACTCCTTCGGATGAAGCTTGCTCTGTCATGGAAAACGACAAGGTAGAAGCAATCGCCGAGGAGTCCATCATCTAAATGACAGGCCCGTGACGGACGGGCCTGTTTTCAACCGTTTGATAAATTTTTTGTCATTTGAAGGCGCGGGGGGCATGCCACCGTATCGGAGAATGTGCGTCTTTGGTCCTGCGCATTCCTGGCCCGCGGATCAGCGGGCAAGCGTCGGTTTCACTTCTTCGTGGAAGAAGCGGAAATAGGAGGAAAGTTGCGCCAGCGTGTTGGTGGAAAGCTTCAGCTGCAGGCCGAGGCGGTTCTGGTGCTGCCATTGCACGACACCTTCGATGAAGCCCAGATCCTCGCTCTGCACCTTGACCCGGCTGCCCTTGGCGGCGGCGAAAGGCCCGTCCAGTTCGAGCGCCATTCCGGTGGCGGAAAGATCGACCACACGGCCTCTGGTCGACTGGCTGAAATAATGCACGATCGCGAAGATCCTCGTCTTGCTGCGGGGTGCACTGCGGGTCGCCATATTGAGGTTGTTTGTCATTTTGCTGCTCAAATAAATTGTTTCCGATGCCTGCATCATGACGCGGAAAGCTTGAGAGCCGTTTAGTTCTTCAGTTAAAATTGCAGGCAATTGCCGATTATGCTGTATCGATACGGCACTGATAACAATTGTTGCAGGCGGGCGTGCACGCACATGGCCAATATCCGCGCTCTCCACAGGGTGCCGCCCAGGGCGGACTTCCTGGAGCTCAGATCGGCGTTGCTTCTTTGCAGCTATGATCCCGAAACAGATCACTATCCACCCGATTCTTGACAGGCGATGCAACCAGCCCATTGCGTGTTTCGTTAGCTTCGGGAATCAGTGACGCTCCTCGTTTCCGGAAGGTCTGATTTTATGTTCCGTCGTTTTCTGGCCGCCGTTCCGCTGGCTTTCGTTTCGTTGACGGCTCCGATGGAGGCCGAGGCGCAGGTCGCCTCCGGTCTCGATGGCCTGTCCGACGATCAGCTTCAGCAGGCCGTCAATTTCGTTATCGGCAATGCGATCTTCTCGCTTTATCACGAAGGCGCACGCATGCTGATCTCGGATTTCGGGGCGGCGGATACGGCAAGTGTCCAGGCGCCGGCCGATCAGCTGGCGGGTACGCTCATCCTCCAGGCGAACGAAGAATGGCTCGACACCGCGCTCGTCAATGCCACCGACAGCTGGTATCTGGCGCGTGAGGCGGAGACCTTGCCGGAACACGAGGCGCCGGTCTTTTCCGCGCTTGTGCCCGACAGGAGCCGTGACCGCAACATGGCCTGCCTGATGGTCGGCCGCGACAAGGACGGTTATGGCGATCTGGCCGCCATGATGGGGCTCGCCAATGCCGAGTTCGACAAATGCGCCGCCGCCTATCCGGGCGTTGCTTCGGCCTGGGAGAAATTTCTCGCTCCCTATCGCAGCCAGGCGTCGTCCAAGTTCACCATCAGCTACGTGCCGCCGCGCGATCCTGAACTTGAACCCTATGCCATCATGGTCAGGGAATCGAAGGTCCTCGATCTCATCAGCCGCAGTTTCAGCGCTTATGCCCTGAAGGGCGATGTCAGGCTGACGGCCAAATCCTGCGGCCGTCCCGATGTCTACTGGTCGGCGGAAAAGCGCGAGATCACCTATTGCTACGAACTCGGCAAGTTCCAGGCGGAGCTGATTGCCGATCACCTGCTGAACACCGTCACGGAAGACAAGGGCGCCGCCGGCGGGCAAATCCCGACGGCCGCCGTCAATCTGGAACGGGAAATCTGAAGCCAGATTGCCGGACGCTGATTGAGCGCGCGTGCTCAGTCGTTGAGGGTATCCCCACCAACATTGCACAGCGTTTTTCTGCGCAGGCTCCCTATCGGAGAATGGCCTTCGTTGCTCCCGGTCGGTTGACCCTCAGTTACGCAGCGATATCTCCAGAAGCTCGGTATCGGCAAGCGGCTCCACCCAGGCCTCATAGGTGCCGACGGGCGAAAAGCCCATCATCTGGTAAAGTTGCAGCGCGCGCGGATGGTCGAGCGTATTGGTGGTCACCGTCACCCGCTGCGGATTATCCTGCCAGGCGGCGTAAAGCGCCTGCAACAGGAACCACTTGCCGACGCCTGCGCCGATCGCCTCTTCCAGCAGTCCGAAATAGGAAAGCTCGGTCACCTCGTCGTTCGCCTTGTTCAGTTCGAAGAAACCGGCGGGTGCGCCGTTCATATAAAGAACCGTGACGCTGTTTTTCGGATCGCGCAGGATGGCGGAAAGCTCGGCATCGCTCATGCGCATGCGCTTTTGCCAGTGCCAGCGTTTTCCCACGCGCCAGTAGAGATAGCGGTAAAAATGCAGGGGAATATTATTGACCCGCATCAGCGCGGTCTGGATGTTGACGGGGATCGGCAGGCTGACCTTGGGCGGTGCGGTCATTTCCAGCTGCGTCACATGCGCCTTCAGCGGTCCGTGCGACAATGTGGGGATTGCATCCGCCGGACCGGTAACCACCGGCGTATCCTGCAAGCCGCCCCATTCCGACCATGAGCCGTCGTAAAGCGAATTATCCTTGTGGCCGAGCGATTCCAGCGCCAGCGTAATGACGGCGGCGGTGACGCCCGAACCGCAGCTGGTGACGACGGGCTTCGAAAGGTCGATGCCGGCATCGGTCACCATCTTGCGGATGGCGGTGAGGTCCTTGAAGTGGCCGTTTTCGGAAAAGGCCGTCGCGGGCAGGCTGCGCGCGCCGGGCATGTGGCCCGAACGCATGCCGGCACGCGGCTCGGCCTCGTCGCCGGTGAAGCGTCCGGCGCCACGGGCATCGGCAATCTGTTTTTCGCCGCTGTCGACGATGCCGCGCATGGCGCCAAGCGAGGTTACCCGCTTCTCGTTGAAATCAGGCGTGAAGGTTGCGGGTTCGATCTCCGGCGTACCGGTTTCAAGCGGCCGGCCTTCGCGTTTCCAGCCGTCGAAGCCGCCATCCAGCACATAGGCCTTGCGCACGCCCATCACCCGCAGCATCCACCACACGCGCGGCGCGGAAAAGAAGCCGGGGCCGTCATAGACCACAATCGTATCGCTATCGCTGAGGCCGAGCGTGCCGGCCTGTTCCGCGAAGAATTCCGGCGAGGGCAGGGAATGCGGCAGGCCGGTGGAATGATCGGCGATCTTGTCCTGATCGAAGAACACGGCGCCGGGCAGGTGGCCCGCTTCATATTCTTCCGCGCCGTTGCGCTTGTGCACCGGCAGATACCAGGAGGCGTCAACGAGACGAAACCCGGCGGTGCCGAGCTGTTTTTCCACCCAGTCCGCCGCAACGACGAAACGGCTCTTATCCGTGCTCACGATATCTCTCCCGATCTCAGGCAACAGCTTCAGGCGCGCCGAAACGAATGCGGAACCGCCTGTTCTCCTTGCCCTTCTTTTCTATCTTGGCAATGTGAATATC
>QFOL01000137.1 GCA_003241215.1 Agrobacterium fabrum | reverse complement strand
ATGGCCCGTGACATGTCTCCGGGGCGCAGGCTTATAACATCGTGATGAAAACGGGAATTTATTTTAGCGCTGAAATGAAAAAGGCGGCCGCAGGGCCGCCTTTCGAAAAGTTTCCGTGGCCAAACGTCTCAGCCGCCTTTGCGAACTTCTTCGTAATTGATGTTGAAGACGCGTTCATCGAGGTTCACGCCGGTCTGGACGTTGAAAATCATGACGGTCGTGTCCTTGTTCTGCGCGTCAGTCGTCGTCCATTGCCTCAGATCGAAGGTTTTCGGGTCGAACATCAGGGTAATGGTGGAATCGCCGAAGACGCTCTTGTCGCCAAGCACGATGGTGGTCAGGTCCGATTCTTCCTTCACGTCACGGACTTTCTGGTTACCGAGATCGATCTTGTCGGAGAGAAGCAGGCTGAGCGGGGTCTTGGAAAGCGGATAAAGATCCCATGTCTTCAGCTTCATGTTGCCGATGACGACGTTTTTGCCATCGGCGATGACGCGCATGGGCGAGGGGTCTTCATAGTTGAAGCGGAGCTTGCCGGGGCGTTCGATATAGAACTTGCCGCCAGTCTGTTCGCCGCGCGGGCCGAACTGGACAAATTCCCCCATCATGGTTTTGACCGATGAGAAGTGATTGGCGATCTTCTGTGCGGTTGCGCTGCTATTGCCGGCTGCCTGGGCAAATGCATCAAGCGGCGACAGGCCGGCCATGATTGCGGCCATGGAAAATGCCGTCAGCACGCCGCGACGCGTCACGCCGTTTTGCGGCGTGTTTGCGTTGGTCGTTTCGCCGGTGGTGAGGTCGTTCATTCTATTCTCCTTCATCGCAGCGATTGTCCGCATAAAAGGCGGCGGCTTCATGACGTTGAAAGCGTGTAATAACGCTTCTCGGCCCCGCTTGGTTGCCCGGCGCATCGGGCCTCTGCTTTGTGCATGTCGTTATCCCGAAACCGCTACACACTTTCGGGCGACATGTATTACCGCTCGATGATGTCTGCTTCCGTCGGCACGAGTATTTCGCGTTTTCCGGCGTGGTTGGCGGGGCCGATGATGCCCTCCTGCTCCATGCGCTCGATCAGCGAGGCAGCGCGGTTGTAACCGATGCCGAGACGTCGCTGCACATAGGAGGTGGAGGCCTTGCCATCGCGAAGTACGACGGCCACGGCCTGATCGTAGGGGTCCTCGGAATCGGAGAAATTGCCGGCGCCGGCCGGGCCGCCGCCATTGCCTTCCTCGTCGTCTTCCTCGGTGATTGCTTCCAGATATTCCGGCGCCCCCTGTGTCTTCAGATAGGCGACGATTTCCTCCACCTCATTATCCGAGACGAAGGGGCCGTGCACACGCTGGATGCGTCCGCCGCCTGCCATATAGAGCATGTCGCCCATGCCGAGCAGCTGCTCGGCGCCCTGCTCGCCAAGGATCGTGCGGCTGTCGATCTTCGAGGTGACCTGGAACGAGATGCGGGTCGGGAAGTTGGCCTTGATCGTGCCGGTGATGACATCGACCGACGGACGCTGGGTGGCCATGATGACGTGGATGCCAGCGGCGCGCGCCATCTGCGCCAGGCGCTGCACCGCGCCTTCGATGTCCTTGCCGGCGACCATCATCAGGTCGGCCATTTCGTCGATGATGACGACGATATAGGGCAGGGGCTTCAGGTCGAATTCTTCCGTCTCGTAGATCGCTTCGCCGGTCTGGCGGTCGAAACCGGTCTGCACCGTGCGGGTGAGGATTTCGCCCTTGTCGAGCGCCTGCTGCACGCGGCTGTTGAAGCCGTCGATGTTGCGCACGCCGATCTTCGACATCTTCTTGTAGCGCTCCTCCATCTCGCGCACCGTCCACTTGAGCGCCACGACGGCCTTTTTCGGATCGGTGACCACAGGGGAAAGCAGGTGCGGAATGCCGTCATAGATCGACAGTTCCAGCATTTTAGGATCGATCATGATCAGGCGGCACTGTTCCGGCGACATGCGGTAGAGCAGCGACAGGATCATGGTGTTGATGGCGACCGACTTGCCCGAGCCGGTGGTGCCGGCGACGAGAAGATGCGGCATCTTGGCAAGATCGGCGATAACAGGCTCGCCGCCGATGGTCTTGCCGAGCGCCATGGCAAGCTTTGCCTTGCTGTTTTCGAAATCGCGGCTGCCGATCAGTTCCCGCAGGAACACGGTTTCGCGCGTCTGGTTCGGCAGTTCGATGCCGATGGCATTGCGGCCGGGAACGACGGCGACACGGGCGGCAATCGCGCTCATGGAGCGGGCGATGTCATCGGCAAGACCGATGACACGCGAGGATTTGATGCCGGGCGCGGGTTCCAGTTCATAAAGCGTGACGACCGGGCCGGGCCGAACATGGATGATTTCGCCCTTGACGCCGAAATCCTCGAGAACACCCTCCAGAAGGCGGGCATTCTGCTCGAGCACTTCTTCACTCAGCATGTTGTCGCGCACGACATTCTTCGGTTCGGCCAGAAGATGGACGGTGGGCAGCTGGAAACCGTCGGCGGCGATGAAGGAGGCCTGCGCTTCACGCGCCACGCGCTCGCTTGGCTTCGGGCGTGCGGAAGGGGCGGTTATTCTGGGCTGCCCACGTCCAGGCGCCTGTCTGGCGGTGAATTTCTGGTCGGTTTCTTCGTCGGACAGAATGCCGTTCGGCAGGCGGCGTTCGTCCGCGTCGAAGGGCGGCTCATCATCCATGTCGTCGTCGTGATCGAGCGCGATGGATGGGGGAGACATCTGCCGGCGCGATGCGGCGCGTTCTTCGAAGGACGGTTCCGCGCGCTGGTCGAGGCGGTTGATCGCGGTCTTGAGGCGCGAAGGTTCGTTCAGCGTCCCGAATTCATATTCGTTGAAATCGTAGGGGTGTTCGAATTCGTCCTGCAGGGATTTCGACTTCAGGCCGAACAGTCGGCGGAAACGGGCCTGGGTGATATACCAGTAATGCGCCAGCGCGCCGAAGGCGAGCATGTTGGCGAAGAAGCCTTCGCCGTCGTCTTCATCGTCCTCTTCGGCCTCGCGGGCGGCACGGGCCTTGCTGGCGACCGGGGCGGTATCTTCCCGCTCGAGTTCATCATCCAGGCCGCCGACAATACCGGCTGCAAACAGCATCAGCCAGGCGGCTGGCGCTGCAAATATGACACCCAGTACCGTGGCAATGGTGCCGGTAGGGTAGGCGCCGATGAAAAGGGCGGGAAAGCGCAGGATCATGTCACCGATGACGCCGCCGATGCCGTTCGGCAGGGGCCATGTGACGGGAGCCGGAAAACAGCCGAGCGACGCGGCGCAGACGATGGCTCCTGCAATCCAGGCGACGATACGGGCGGGTATGCGATTGAACCTGCGTCCGGCGATCAGGGCGATCGCCCAGGCGATGACGGGCAGGAGCGAGATGATGGCGGAAAGCCCGAGGAACTGCATCACGATATCGGCGAAGATCGCGCCGCTGTAACCCAGGAGATTGGTGGGCTGGTTTCCCGTGGCGTAGGAGAGGCTCGGATCCGCCACGTTCCATGTCGCGAGTGCGGCAATGCCGAGCGAAATCGTGGCCAGCAGGGCGAAACCGGCGAGAGCCATGATCTGACGCACGAAAAACGCCGTCAGCACGAAGCGCGTGTGACGACCATCGAATGTCGGAGAATGCATTCTGCCCATGTCCCTGAACCCGTTGTTTTGTGGTTTCGGCAAGATCCCGGCAGGAGACCTGATCCCGGATTGACAGGGAAAACTAACCGCTCGCTGGTTAATGTCGTGTTAACCATGCGGTTTTTTGAGGCCGGTCGCAGATTGGCGGCAAAGAAAAAGGCCCGCCGGAGCGGGCCTTCCTTTTGGGAAAGGGATGGAGAAGCCCTTTTCCCTGATATCAGGAATGGTAGGCGGCTTCGCCGTGGGTCGCGAGGTCGAGACCTTCGCGCTCGGCTTCGACCGGAACCCTGAGGCCGACGATCACATCGACGATCTTGTAGAGGATGGCGGAGCCGATACCGGACCACAGGATCGTTACGAGGACGCCCTTGGCCTGCGCCCATACCTGCGTTGCCGTACCTGCGTAGCTGGCTGCGAAGTCGGCCGTGGAATAATCCACGATGCCGGCGCCGCCGAGAGCCGGATTGACGAATACGCCGGTGAGCAGCGCGCCGAGAATACCGCCTATGCCGTGTACACCAAAGACGTCCGCCGTATCGTCATAGCCGAACTTGTTCTTCACGGTGGAGACGAAGAAGTAGCAGGCAGGCGAAACGATGAGGCCCATGATGATTGCGCCCATCGGACCGACGAAACCGGCGGCAGGCGTAATAACGACGAGACCGGCGACGGCGCCGGAAGCAGCGCCAAGCATGGAGGCTTTGCCACGGGTGAAGTTTTCAACCAGCGCCCAGGAAACGATGGCGCCAGCTGTTGCAACGAAGGTGTTGATCATCGCAAGTGCGGCGTAAGCATTGGATTCCAGATTGGAACCGGCGTTGAAGCCGAACCAGCCCACCCAAAGAAGGGCCGCGCCGACCATGGTCAGCGTCATGGAGTGCGGAGCCATCATGTCTTTGCCGAAGCCTGTGCGTTTTCCGACCATGATGGCGCCAACGAGACCGGCAATACCGGCATTGATGTGAACGACGGTGCCGCCGGCAAAGTCGATTGCGCCGAAACCGAAGATAAGGCCGGTCGGGCCGTCATAGGCGCTAGGGCCGCCCCAGAACCAGACCATGTGCGCGATCGGGAAATAAACGAAGGTCAGCCACAGGATGGTAAAGAGGATGACAGCCGAAAATTTGATTCGTTCGGCAAATGCGCCGACGATCAGCGCCGGTGTGATGGCGGCAAATGTCATCTGGAAGCAGACGAAGACCAGTTCAGGAATGGCCGCGCCCTTGGTGAAGCTTTCCGACAGGGTCGTCGTATCGACACCGGCAAGGAACATCTTCGAGAAGCCGCCGACGAAGCTGTTGAGCGAGCCGCCATCCGTGAAAGCGAGCGAATAGCCGTATGTGACCCAGATGATCATGGCGACGGCCGCAATCATCATGACCTGCATCAGAACCGACAGCATGTTTTTGGTGCGCACGAGGCCACCATAAAAAAGCGCCAGGCCGGGTACGATCATGAGAAGGACGAGGATTGTCGAGATCAGCATCCAGGTGGTGTCACCCTTGTCGACCGTCATTGCCGGTGCGGCTGCTGCCGGCGCAGCCTCCTGGGCAAAGGCGATGGCGGGGGCCATCAGGGCCGCCGCACCGGCGCCCAGCTTGCCGAGCGTCAAAAACTTGTTGAGTTGCATAGTTGGAAAACTCCCCTGTCAGCCGTGCTTCAAAGCGCTTCTGTGTTGGTTTCGCCGGTACGGATGCGCACGGCCTGTTCGATAGAGTAGACGAAGATCTTGCCGTCACCGATCTGCCCGGTCTTTGCCGCAGACGCGATCGCCTCGACGGCCTTGTCGACGACGTCGGATGGAACTGCGATCTCGATCTTCAGTTTGGGAAGGAAGCTCACCGCATATTCCGTGCCGCGATAAATTTCGGTATGCCCCTTCTGGCGTCCGTAACCCTTCACCTCGGTCACGGTCAGGCCCTGGATGCCGACGCCGGTAAGCGCCTCGCGCACCTCATCCAGCTTGAACGGCTTGATAATGGCCATCACAATTTTCATCTGGTTTCCCATCCTTTGTTTGTCCTCGGCGCGGAGCCGACTCTCCTTGCCGCTGGCAGATCAGTAACAGCGACTGCGGAGATACATTCAAAGGGCGTGCCAGTTTTGGATGGTTCTTCTAACTTATTGAAATATAAAATTTATATGACAGGCGTCTGAAAAACGGGCACGAAGCCGCGCAATTTTCGTCTATTAAATGTGCGATTTTCAAAAAAAGCGCATTATTTAATCATTTGCCCTTTTGCGGATCAAACCTTCCTGCGCCACGGAGGCGACCAGTTGACCCTGTCTGGTGAAAATATTGCCACGGGTCAAACCGCGGGCACCGGAGGCGCTGGGGCTGTCCTGTGCGTAGAGCAGCCAGTCATCCAGCCGGCAGGGGCGATGAAACCACATGGCGTGATCGAGGCTTGCGACCTGAATGGACGGATCAAAGATGGTCGTGCCATGGGCGTAAAGCGAGGTGTCGAGCAGGGTCATGTCGGAGAGATAAGCGAGAATGGCCGATTGCAGGCACGGATCGTCAGGTACATCGCCGACGGCGCGAACCCAGATATCCTGCCGCGGTTCGAGCTTTTCCTTGGAGATGTAGTGTGTCAGCGAAACCGGCCTTATCTCGATCGGCCGCTTGTTGCTCCAGTATTTGCGGATGGAAGCGGGCGCCTTGGCAAGAAAGGCCGCCTGCATCTGTTCCTCGCTCATCAGTTTTTCAGGCGGCGTCACGTCCGGCATTCTGATCTGATGGTCGAAGCCGTCCTCGAAGATCTGAAACGAGGCCGACATGGAAAAAATCGCCTTGCCATGCTGGATGGCGACCACGCGCCGGGTACAGAAGCTTGCGCCGTCGCGGATACGTTCCACCTGATAGACGATAGGCACGAGCGGATCGCCGGGGCGCATGAAATAGGCATGCAGCGAATGCACCAGGCGGTCGTCTTCCACTGTTTTTTGCGCGGCGATCAGGGCCTGTGCGATGACCTGGCCGCCAAAAACCCGCTGCCAGCCGATCTGCGGACTTTCGCCCCGGTAGAGGTTCTCCTCCAGCTTCTCGAGATCGAGCGTGGCAATGAGATTGACCATCGGGTCTGACGTTTGCAAGGGATGCGACATTTTTTCGACCTGCTGCGGCTGTAGGAAGACGTCACATGGTCTATAGTGCGCCGATGATGCGTGCACAAGATTTGAGGAGAAGCGCGATGCTGGACGTGGTAGTTGCAGGTGGCGGATATGTCGGTCTTTCCGCTGCTGTCGCAATCAAGCAGGCTGCGCCGCACCTCAACGTGCAGGTGATTGAAGCCGCTTCCGAGGATGTCTGGAAGAAGGACGTCCGTGCCTCCGCCATCATTGCGGCGGCCACCCGGATGCTCGATGTTTTCGGCATCTGGAACGAGATCGAGCCGGAGGCGCAGCCGATCCACAAGATGGTCGTCACCGATTCGAAGACGGCCGATCCCGTGCGACCGGTGTTCCTCACCTTTGACGGTGCGGTGGAGGAGGGCCGGCCCTTTGCCCATATGGTTCCGAACGTTGCCATGGTGGGTGCGCTCCGGGGTCTGTGTGACCGTCTCGGCATTGAAATCCATCATGGTCTCAGCGTTTCCGGTTTTACCGCGGGGCCGCAATCAACGGCCATCACCCTTTCCGACAATTCGGTGCTGGAATCGCGATTGCTCATCGCCTGCGACGGCGTTCGCTCGGCTCTCAGGGACATGGCGGGCATCAAGACCGTGCACTGGGCTTACGATCAGTCCGGCATCGTCACAACTGTTGAGCATGAGCGGCCGCATGAGGGCTGTGCCGAGGAACATTTCCTGCCCTCCGGCCCTTTCGCCATTCTGCCGCTGAAGGGAAACCGTTCGTCGCTCGTCTGGACCGAACGCACCGCCGATGCCGACAGGCTGATCGCCTCCGACGATCTGGTGTTCGAGGAAGAGCTGGAGCGCCGGTTCGGTCACAAGCTCGGTCCTGTCCGTCCGGTCGGGCCCCGTCGCGCCTTCCCGCTGGGTCTGACGCTGGCGCGCTCCTTCGTCGCGCCGCGTTTTGCGCTTGCCGGTGATGCGGCGCACGGCATTCACCCGATCTCCGGGCAAGGCCTCAACCTCGGCTTCAAGGACGTTGCCGCGCTGGCTGAAACGGTGGTTGAGGCGGACCGTCTTGGCCTCGATATCGGCTCCCTCAATGTTCTGGAGCGGTACCAGTCCTGGCGGCGTTTCGACACGTTGCGCATGGGCGTGACGACGGATGTGCTGAACCGGCTGTTCTCCAACGATGTCGGTCCCATTCGCATCATGCGCGATTTCGGTCTGGGCGTGGTGGATCGTTTGCCGGGTCTCAAGTCCTATTTCATCGGCCAGGCCGCCGGCACGACGGATGCGAATGCGCCGCGTCTTTTGGCTGGCGAGGCGCTTTGATCGGCGCGTTCGCGAAGCGGCGAACAAGCCTCCCCGCAATTGTCGCTTGACAGGTGATTACGGCAGTTTTCGTCTTTTGCCGGAAACGGAAAGCTGAATCCGGGCAAGGACTTACCCGGATTCACAATCTGGTATGGGATATGGATTCTCCAACCAGATATTGCGGAGAACAAAAGCTGAATCCGGGAGAGTCAGCGATTCGTATTCGATTCGTTCGCAGACTGTTCCGCAGCCGAATCGATTCCATTTTCGCCGGATTCTTTTTTGGCCTTCAAGCCACTGAATCTGAACGAAAAATTCGGCTACCAATTCCCCTTAGGCGAGTTTACGGATGAGGCCTATTGCCTTTGTCGGCGGGCATTGCCATGTGTGGTGCGTGCGGCTCGCATCGATAATAGCGAGTGGCACGACAAGCAGATGAAGTCGATTCGCGGATACTACGTTGAATTTTCGCCCCATGATCCTGAGCGGCCGCGGTGTTACGGCCGTTCTCGGCCCCACCAATACCGGCAAGACCCATTACGCGATCGAGCGGATGGTCGCGCATGGCAGCGGTGTCATCGGCCTGCCGCTGCGTCTTCTGGCGCGGGAGGTCTATACCCGTCTGGTCGAAAAAGTGGGTGCGCCGAATGTGGCGCTGATTACCGGCGAAGAAAAAATCGCGCCGCCCAAAGCCAAATATTCCGTCTGCACGGTGGAAGCCATGCCGCGCGAGACAAATGCCGCCTTCGTCGCTATTGACGAGGTGCAGCTGGCGGGTGATCTCGAGCGCGGCCACATCTTCACTGATCGGGTGCTGCATCTGCGGGGTCGGGAAGAGACGCTGCTGCTTGGCGCCGGCACGATGCGCCCGATCCTCGAAAAGCTGCTGCCGGGAATCACCGTTGTGGAGCGGCCGCGCCTGTCGCAGCTCTTTTATGCCGGCCAGAAGAAGATCACCCGCCTGCCGCAGCGCACCGCGATCGTCGCTTTTTCCGCCGACGAGGTCTATGCGATTGCCGAACTCGTGCGCCGCCAGCGCGGCGGCGCGGCCGTGGTGCTGGGCGCGCTGTCGCCGCGCACGCGCAATGCGCAGGTAGGGCTCTACCAGTCGGGCGACGTCGAATATCTTGTCGCGACGGATGCCATCGGCATGGGCCTCAACCTCGATGTCGACCATGTCGCCTTTGCGCAGGACCGCAAGTTCGACGGTTACCAGTTCCGCAATCTCAACCCGGGTGAAATCGGCCAGATTGCCGGCCGCGCCGGCCGTCATCTCCGCGATGGCACATTCGGCGTGACAGGGCGTGTCGATCCATTCGATGACGAGCTGGTGGAGCGGATCGAAACCCATCAGTTCGATGCGGTGAAGGTGCTGCAGTGGCGGACGAAAAATTTCGATTTTTCCTCCATCGCCAATCTGCGCGCGAGCCTGGATGCCGCCCCGACGATACAGGGGCTATCGAGGGCCTTGCCCGCGATCGACCAGCAGGCGCTCGAATATCTGTCGCGTTATCCCGAGATCATCGACGTGACGACGACGGATGCGCGGGTGGAAAAGTTGTGGGAGACCTGCGCGCTGCCCGACTATCGCCGTATTGCCCCTGCCCAACATGCGGACCTGATCTCGACGCTTTATTTCGATCTCGTCAAGCGCGGAACCGTGAACGAGGATTTCATGGCCGAGCAGGTGCGCCGCGCCGACCGCACCGATGGAGAGATCGATACCTTGTCTGCGAGGATTGCGCAGATCAGAACATGGACTTATGTATCGAACCGCCCAGGATGGCTTGCCGATCCGACACACTGG
>QFOL01000572.1 GCA_003241215.1 Agrobacterium fabrum | reverse complement strand
TAGTCGAACCTCCATAGACCGGCCCGCCCGCTTTCGGCACGGCTCCGGGTGTTAGGGTTGAGGCTCCCTCAAAAGGCAAGCCCCGCTACGACAGCCGTGCTTAAAGGATTTCACGATCGCCGCCTCTCGATGGTCGGTTGCCGGCAAATGTGGCTTCCGTCCGTCCTGCACGAATATGGGAGGCATTTTCATCGGTTTAAAGGGGAGGAAAACCCATCATCCGGGAAATTTTCATTCGATCTGACAGGTATCAAATCCCGCCTGTTGCGAACGGAATGTACATATCCAATCGCCAAAAAACAAAAAACTCCGGCAAGCCGGAGTTTTTCAATAGCAGAGTGATTTTGCAGAAGCGGCTTATTCGGCAGCGTTCTCAAGCGTTGCAGGCGCAGCGTCTTCCCCGGCCGGCGTATCTTCGCCTTCGGCGCCTTCCGCAGCGGCGGTGCGGCGCGGGCGGCGCGGGCGCGGCCCGGTTGCACGGCGCGTCTTCGGTGCGCGTTCAGCTTCCGGAGCTTCCGCCTGCTGCTGTTCTTCCTCGACGGCCACTTCCATGGGTGTGCCTTCGATGACAGGCTGCGGCGCCTGGCTGGCGTCGTAAACCGGCGGCTGTTCGGCGGCGACCTGCGGCTGGCGCGGCTGACGCTCCTGCCGTTCGCGGCGGTCCGGACGCTCGCGGCGCTCCTGACGCTGCTCGTTCCGCTCCTGACGTTCGGGCTGCTGCGCGCGCTCGGCCTGTTCGGCCTGCTGCTGCGGTGCAACGACACCTTCATCGCCGTCATTCACATCCATATCGTCGCCATCGGCAGCGTTGTATTCGCCGCGGTCGTCGCGCTGGAAGCGTTCCTGCATCTGGGCCTGAGCCGAAGCGATGATGCGGTTATAATGTTCAGCGTGCTGCAGGTAGTTTTCAGCGATCACGCGGTCGCCGGAACTCTGCGCATCGCGCGCCAGAGCCGCGTATTTTTCCGCTATGTGCTGGGCTGTGCCACGGATTTTAACATCGGGGCCGGAACTGTCATAAGTCCTGGTGAGCGGATTGCCGCCCTTGCGGTTGAAGTTGTTGTTGTTACCGCCACCATTGTTATTATTGTTGTTTCCACGCCCCCGGCCGCGCTTGTTTTGCTGTCCTGGCCTCATCAATTGCTCACCTGAATTCTGTTTTGCTGACAATCTGGTTGTTTTCATGCAATTCCGGACGGAAAACCGCTGGAAATTTTTCCTGAAATTGCTCCATCACGCGCCTTGCCGAAGATAACCCCTGGGCAAGACCTCGCGTATGACGACCGGCTGCGCAAATGCTGCACCGAGCCGCCTGCGAACAAAGTTTACTGATTCACATGCCGGAAACGCCCAGCCTTTCAGGGCTCTTTAAAGAACCCGCTTCGGGACTGACCCATACCCTGACGAATCT
>QFOL01000571.1:1430-1874 GCA_003241215.1 Agrobacterium fabrum | reverse complement strand
CAACGACAACTGGCAGGTCGCCGCCATCCAGGCCGCCGCCTGACGAATCAGAGCCTCTTAAACGGATAAGGCCCGGCGGTCGCTTCACCGCCGGGCCTTATCCGTTTCGTTCGATAAGCTTCCTAAAAAGCATGGCGGGATGCCGCCAAAAAAGATTGGGAGATCTTACGGGTGATATATCCGCCAGCCACGCGCGGCGGATTCGGCTTTCCCCTGCCATGCAAGGCCTTGAGGCTTGTTTGCCTTGGTATGTCCCGGGCGCATGGCTCATCCGTTTCACGGAATTGCCTTTTTTCATTCATCCGGCATTCAGTCCCCGCGTCCTAACCACAGGGCGTACACGTTAATGTGACTTTTCGTGCCGGTTCTAAACCGCTTTGGGAGCGGAACCTCAGCCGCAAAAACGCGTTGACAATCCAATTCCCGGCATCTCGCAGGCCGGGC
>QFOL01000571.1:0-1419 GCA_003241215.1 Agrobacterium fabrum | reverse complement strand
ACGCTTTGACCTGATCGACGGGATGCGTGGTTACTTCCTCGTCTTCATGCTGATCAACCATCTGGTGTTTGCCGGCGGCTTCTGGCTGGTGGAAATCAATCACCGCCAGTTTGCCTTTGTCGAGGACGCGCAGGGCTTCGTGTTCCTGTCCGGCCTGCTGATCGGCATGGTCTATGCGCGCAAGATGATGAAATACGGCTATGATGCCGGCAAGCAGATGATCTGGAACCGGGCGCTGGAACTCTATCGTTACGCGATGGGTCTCGTCATCGCCGTGCTGTTTTTCCGCATGGTCATCCCGCATGCGCCCTATATCTGGTATAACTGGCTTGGCATGACGTCGTTCGACGATCCGCTGCGGCTGGCGGCGATTGCGACATTCCTGTTCCAGCCGACCTTCATGGATATTCTGCCGCAATATATCGTCTACATGATCTTTGCGCCTGTTCTCGTGAAGCTCTGCCTGGATGGCAAATGGGCCTATGTCATGGCCGGCTCCCTGCTGGTCTGGATGGCCGGTCAGCTTGGCCTGCAGCAGATCGTGACGACCCCGCTCAACGAACTCGTAAAGGGTGCGGATGAGCAGGGTATCCGTGTCAGCTTCAACCTGCTCGGCTGGCAACTCGTCTTCTATTCTGCGCTGGTGATGGGCGCGATGACGGCCCAGAACCGTATTCCGTGGAGGAAGATTTTTTCCCCGGAACATACCTGGCTGCCGAAGGCCGCACTTGTCATCTGCCTGTTCTTCATGCCGCTGCGCATTGCCACGGCCTGGGGCCTGATGCCGGAATTCATGATGGGTAAGTTCTCCACCATGGAAATCCGTGCGGATTTCGGCCCGGTCTATCTCATCAACTTCCTTGCGGTTGGTGTCGGCCTGACATGGCTGGTGATTGCCGGTCCGCATCATCACCGTCCGCTTGTGCGCTCCATCGCCGAAGGCGTCATCTGGGTGCTGTCGCTGAAGTTCCTGCAGCTGCTCGGCCGCCATTCGCTGCAGGTCTATGTCTGGCATGTGGCGATCGTCTACGGCGTCTATTATCTGGATGGCCGCACGGCGGAACTGTCGCAGCTCAACAAGACGCTGATCGCCTTCACGGCTATCGGATTGCTCGCCCTGCCTGCCCTGTGGCGGGAGCGCGACAGGTGGTTCGGCAGCAGCGGCCAGAAGACGGCCGGCGCCTGACGGCCGGGTCCCAGCCCGAATCTGACGGCTTTGCGGGGCGGTTTTCCGTCCCGTACTTGCGTGCACGGCCATTCCTTTCTATATGCAGCCCTTAAATCCGCAGGATAGCGAGACAGGACGGCCCGATTGATGGCCAGGGTTTCTCGCGGCGGATGACCGACAGGCGGCGGGGCCTTTACCCCCGTTATGACTGACGATGGGAAAAAACGTGAATACGCTCGATTTTGACAAGA
>QFOL01000136.1 GCA_003241215.1 Agrobacterium fabrum | reverse complement strand
TGTCGTCATCGACCATGGCGTGGTCATTCCGGAAGGACTGATTGTAGGAGAAGACCCAGAACTGGATGCCAAACGTTTCCGCCGTACCGAAAACGGCATTTGCCTTATCACCCAATCGATGATCGACAAGCTGGACCTGTAGAGCCCATGAATGTCCTTTCGGTTTCATCCGAAATCTATCCCCTGATCAAGACCGGAGGGCTCGCCGACGTTGCCGGCGCGCTCCCCATCGCACTGGAAGCGCACGGCGTCACGACGCGGACATTGATACCCGGATATCCGGCGGTGAAGGCCGCCGTGACCGACCCCGTCAAATGTCTGGAATTCACCGACCTGCTCGGTGAAAAAGCCGATGTGCTCGAAGTGCGGCATGAGGGGCTCGACCTCCTCATTCTCGATGCGCCCGCCTATTACGAGCGCTCCGGCGGCCCCTATCTCGACCAGACCGGCAAGGATTATCCTGATAACTGGAAGCGCTTCGCGGCGCTGTCGCTCGCGGCGGCCCGCATTGCCGCCGGCGCGCTTCCCGGCTGGCGGCCGGATATGGTGCATGCCCATGACTGGCAGGCTGCGATGGCGCCGGTCTATATGCGTTATGCTGAAACGCCCGAAATTCCGAGCCTTCTCACCATCCACAACATTGCCTTCCAGGGCCAGTTCGGCGCGAATATTTTCAGCAAGCTTGGCCTGCCCGCCCATGCCTTCGGCATGGAAGGCATCGAATATTACAACGATGTCAGCTTCCTGAAGGGCGGCATGCAGACGGCGACGGCGCTCAGCACCGTCAGCCCGTCCTATGCCGAGGAAATCCTCACCCCACAATTCGGCATGGGCCTGCACGGCGTCATCGGCAGCCGCGCCCATGTGCTGCACGGCATCGTCAACGGCATCGACGCCGATGTCTGGAACCCGGCGACGGACCATCTGATCCACGACAATTATTCAGCCGCCAATCTCAAGAACCGCGCGCTGAACAAGAAGGCGGTCGCCGAACATTTCCGCATTGACGACGATGACAGCCCGCTTTTCTGCATCATCTCCCGCCTCACCTGGCAGAAGGGCATCGATCTCATGGCGGAAGCCGTGGACGAGATCGTTTCCCTCGGCGGCCGCCTCGTGGTGCTCGGCGCGGGTGAAGTGGCGCTGGAAGGCGCGCTTCTGGCGGCGGCGTCCCGCCACCATGGCCGCGTCGGCGTTGCCGTCGGTTACAACGAACCGCTGTCGCATCTGATGCAGGCGGGCTGCGATGCGATCATCATTCCCTCGCGTTTCGAACCCTGCGGCCTCACCCAGCTTTACGCGCTGCGCTACGGCTGCGTACCGGTCGTCGCCCGCACCGGCGGCCTTGCCGACACGGTGATCGACGCCAACCATGCCGCCATCGCCAATAAATCGGCGACCGGCGTGCAATTTTCACCCGTCACGCTCGATGGTCTGAAACAGGCGATCCGCCGGACCGTCCGTTATTACCACGACCCGAAACTATGGACACAAATGCAGAAACTCGGAATGAAATCCGATGTTTCCTGGGAAAAAAGCGCCGGTCTTTACGCCGCGCTTTACAGCCAGCTTATTTCGAAAGGCCATTGAAACAATGATCAAGACCGTTCAGACGAAGCCCTATCAGGACCAGAAGCCGGGCACTTCAGGCCTGCGCAAGAAGGTGCCAGTCTTCGCCCAGGAAAATTACGCCGAGAACTTCATCCAGTCGATCTTCGACGCGCTTGAGGGCTTTCAGGGCCAGACGCTGGTGATCGGCGGCGATGGCCGTTATTACAATCGCGAAGTCATCCAGAAGGCGATCAAGATGGCCGCCGCCGCCGGTTTCGGCAAGGTTCTGGTCGGTCAGGGCGGCATTCTCTCGACGCCTGCCGCCTCCAACGTCATCCGCAAATACAAGGCCTTCGGCGGCATCGTGCTTTCCGCCAGCCACAATCCCGGCGGCCCGAACGAAGATTTCGGCATCAAATACAATATCGGCAATGGCGGCCCCGCACCGGAAAAGATCACCGATGCGATCTATGCCCGCTCGAAGGTCATCGACAGCTATAAAATCTCCGACGCCGCCGATATCGATCTCGACAAGGTGGGTAGCTTCAAGGTGGACGAACTGACGGTCGAGGTGATCGACCCGGTTGCCGATTACGCCGCCCTGATGGAAGAGCTGTTCGATTTCGCCGCCATCCGCGCGCTCATCGCCGGCGGCTTTAAGGTCGTGGTCGATTCCATGAGCGCCGTCACCGGCCCCTACGCCGTGGAAATCATCGAAAAGCGCCTCGGCGCGCCGAAGGGCTCCGTCCGCAACGCAACGCCTCTGCCGGATTTCGGCGGCCATCACCCCGACCCGAACCTTGTCCACGCCAAGGAGCTTTATGACGACGTGATGAGCCCGGAAGGCCCCGATTTCGGCGCGGCCTCCGATGGCGATGGCGACCGCAACATGGTGGTCGGCAAGGGCATGTTCGTCACTCCCTCCGACAGCCTCGCCATCATCGCGGCCAATGCCAAACTCGCCCCCGGTTATGCCGCCGGCATTTCCGGCATCGCCCGCTCGATGCCGACGAGCGCGGCAGCGGACCGTGTGGCCGAAAAGCTTGGCCTTGGCATGTATGAAACGCCGACCGGCTGGAAATTTTTCGGCAATCTCATGGATGCCGGCAAGGTGACGATCTGCGGCGAAGAAAGCTTCGGCACCGGCTCCAACCATGTGCGCGAAAAGGACGGCCTGTGGGCCGTGCTCTACTGGCTGAACATCGTCGCCGCGCGCAAGGAAAGCGTGAAGGACATCGTCACAAAGCACTGGGCCGAATATGGCCGCAACTATTATTCCCGCCATGACTATGAGGAAGTGGATTCGGACGCCGCCAACACGCTGGTCGCCACCCTGCGCGAAAAACTCGCCACACTTCCCGGCACCAGCTACGGCAATCTGAAGGTCGCGGCGGCGGATGATTTTGCCTATCACGATCCGGTCGATCAGTCGGTCAGCAAAAATCAGGGCATCCGCATCCTGTTCGAAGGCGGTTCGCGAATCGTGCTGCGCCTTTCCGGCACGGGTACTGCGGGTGCCACACTTCGTCTCTATGTCGAGCGTTACGAGCCGAATGCGGCCCGTCACGGCATCGAAACGCAGGAGGCGCTTGCCGACCTGATTGCCGTTGCCGATACGATCGCCGGCATCAAGGCCCATACCGGCCGCAACGCACCGAGCGTTATTACGTAAGGGCTTGCCGCCCGCTCATGAGGAACGCACTGAAAGCGTTCCTCACCCGGCCTTGCCTCCCTTTTCCATTCTGGAAGAGAAACACCGTTCCCCGGAGAGACAGACCATGCAGACACCTTCCGTTTTTCCCAAAGGTGCAATCCACACGGAAAACGGAACGGAATTCACGGTCTATTCCCGGCACGCCTCGCAGATCGATCTCTGCCTTTTCGATGCGAAGGGCGAAAAAGAAACGGCGCGTGTGCCGATGACGCGCGGTGAAGATGACGTTCACCGGTTGACCGTCTCCGATGCCGGCCCCGGCACGCGATACGGCTTTCGCGCCCACGGCATTTACGCCCCCGAACACGGCCTCTGGTTCGATCCTGCGAAATTGCTGCTCGACCCCTATGCCACGGAGATCGACCGCCCCTTCCGGCACGATCCCGCACTTTACGCCTTTGGTGCGGAGACCGGCGGGATCATGCCGAAAGCGATCCTTTCGCAGCATGAGCCGGTCCGGCGTCAACCGCCGCTTTTTGCCGAAGGCGGGCTGATTTATGAACTCGCCGTCAAATCCTTCACCCGGCTGCATCCTGAAGTGCCGGAAGAGATCAGGGGCACCGTTGCCGCACTTGCCCATCCCGCTATTGTCGCGCACCTGAAAAAAATCGGCGTCGATGCGGTGGAGTTGATGCCGATCACTGCCTGGATCGACGAGCGCCACCTGCCGCCGCTCGGCCTTTCCAATGCCTGGGGTTATAATCCCGTCGGTTTCATGGCGCTCGATCCGCGCCTCTGCCCCGGCGGGGTGCGGGAATTGCGGGATACGGTTGCGGCGCTGCAGGCGGAAGGCATCGGCGTCATTCTCGATCTGGTCTTCAACCATACGGGCGAAAGCGATATCGAAGGTTCGATCCTGTCGTTGCGCGGGCTCGATAACCTCACCGCCTTCCGCCACCCGCCGGGAAAGCCGGGCGTGCTGGTCAACGATACCGGCACCGGCAATACGGTTGCCTGCGATCATCCCTATATTCGCCAGCTCATCGTCGATTCCCTCAGGCATTTCGTTCTGAATGCCGGGGTGGACGGCTTCCGTTTCGACCTCGCGCCCGTACTCGGGCGAACGGCCCACGGCTTCGACATGGCGAGCGAGACGCTTGCGGCCATGCATTCGGATCCCGTGCTTTACGACCGTGTGCTGATCGCCGAACCATGGGATATCGGCCCCGGCGGATATCAGCTCGGCAATTTCCCCGAAAGCTTTCTGGAATGGAACGACCGCGCCCGCGACGATATGCGCCGCTTCTGGCGCGGCGACGCCGGCACCACCGGGGCGCTGGCCGACGCGCTTTCCGGGTCTTCGCCGATCTTTTCCCGCCATGGCCGCTTAAACAGCCGCAGCGTCAATTTTCTCGCCGCCCATGACGGTTTCACCCTGTTCGATCTCGTCAGCCACAAACACAAGCACAATGAGAAAAACGGCGAGAACAATCGCGACGGCCACAATGAAAACCACTCCTGGAACAATGGTTTCGAAGGCCTGACGGATGACCCTGCCATTGTCGCCGCCCGCATTGCGGATGTGAAGGCGCTGCTTTCCACCCTGTTCGTCAGCCGCGGCGTCTTGATGCTGACCGCCGGCGATGAGGGCGGCCGCAGCCAGCAGGGCAATAACAACGCCTATTGCCAGGACAATGACATCACCTGGTTCGACTGGTTGTCGCTTGTCCCCGAACTGATCGATCACACCGCGTTTCTCGCAGCGCTTCGCAAACGCTTCGACGTCTTTTCCGAGACCGGCTTCTTTTCCGGCAGCGGTGATGTGACATGGCTTGCGCCGGGCGGGGAACCCATGACGATTGCGGACTGGGAAAGCCCGAATGGACCGGCCTTCGCCATGGTGCTTTCAACATCGGACCGGGAAAAGGGCGACGAGGTCGAGCTTGCGGTTCTCATCAATCGCGGTCGCGAGGTCGTTCCTTTCACGCTGCCCGGCGATGGCTGGCATGCGATCGGTACGGATTTTGGCAATCCCGCCTTTCTGCCCGCCCGTTCCGTGGTGTTTTATCTGCGCGGTTGATCCCTTCGCATCGCCAGCCGTATAAGTCCCTGGAAACAATGCGGACGAGGTAACATGACAAAAGAAATTGCGCTGGCGGAGATGAAGGGCCGCGTCGGCACGGAAATGGGTGTTTCCGACTGGATCACCGTCGATCAGACGATGATTGACGCCTTCGCAAGGGCGACGCTGGATGAGCAATTCATCCACACCGACCCGGAACGCGCCAAAGCGGAAAGCCCCTTTGGCGGCACCATCGCGCATGGGTTCCTGACGCTGTCGCTGCTTTCGGCCCTGAATTACGATGCCCTGCCCCGCATCCGCGAACAGACCATGGGCATCAATTACGGCTTCGATGCCGTTCGTTTCGTTACCCCGGTCAAAAGCGGTGCGCGGGTGCGCGGCCGCTTCACACTGGCGGAGGCGCGTTTTCGCGGCGCTGCCATGTTGATGACGACCTATGACGTGACGGTGGAAATCGAAAACGAGAAAAAGCCGGCGCTTACCGCCCGCTGGACCACCATCAGCCAGTTCAACCCGGAGGACAGGCCGGAAGACGCCTGAAACCGCCGCAAGGGAGAGACCGCATGCATGACGAAGCCGTAAGGAATGCGTTTCTCGTGCAGGCAAGAGCCTGCGACAGCCTCGGCTCGCCCTTTACCGCACGGCTTTGCCGCGCTGTGGCGGCAAGGCTCGACCGGCAGACGGAGGTGGGCGCGAAGATATTGTCGTGGCCCGGCGATGTCGGCCCCTCGGGCGATTCCGTTCCCCTGCGGCTGGCGGGCGCCCTGCATGCGCTTGCCATCGAGGAAAAGATCGCGCCGCTTGCCGATATTGCGCCGGAAGACGAAGAAACGCTCTGGCAGGCTTGCGCCAGCGCCCTGCGTTTTCATTCCGCCTTCATCCTCGACCGGTTGAAATCACCGCCGCAGACCAACGAGGTTCGCCGTTCCGCCGTTCTGCTGCCGGGCTTTCTTTCGATTGCGGCACTGACCGGCAAACCGCTGGTGCTTTCCGAAGTCGGAGCCAGCGCTGGCCTCAACCTGCAATTCGACCGTTACCGATATCGCCTCGGCGATCTCGCCTGGGGTGAGCAATCCGATGTTTTCCTGTCACCGGAATGGCGCGGCGACACCCCGGCCAATGAGCGGATCGAGGTTATCGAGCGCGCCGGCTGCGATCTCAATCCGCTCGACCCATCATCCGCCGAAGATCGCCTGCGGCTGATGTCCTATGTCTGGGCCGATCAGACAGACCGGCTGGAGCGAACCGCCGCCGCCCTGCGAATAGCCGTGGAACATGGTCTGCATGTCGAGAAGGCGGACGCGGTCGACTGGCTGAAACGCCGCCTTGCCACGCAATATCCGGGTGCTGTCCACGTCGTCTATCACTCTGTCGCCTGGCAATATCTGCCCGATGGATTGAAACAGGCCGGCGAGGCTGTGGTTGCCGAAGCTGGAACCCGCGCCACGCCGGGTGCCCCGCTTGCCCGGCTGCAAATGGAGGCGGATGCAACGCCGGGCGGTGCCGCCATTACCCTGCAGATATGGCCGACCGGCGAGAAACAGGAAATCGGCCGAGCCGATTTCCATGGGCGATGGGTGGAATGGCGGGGCTGGATGGCGGGTTAAACCGCCACGTCCTCAGCCGCCTCCTGCAACAGCCCGCCAACATATTCGGCGAAGGAACGCCAGCATTCCACCCGGAACGTATCGTCCGCCGTGCGCAGCAGCACGACTTCCGCCTTGCCGAAAACGGTGCGTGAGCACGCGCCGACCGGGAACTTTGCGAGAGAAAGATCCTGCGGGCAGCCGGCATTGAGTGCCGCTTCCGCACCGGCGCCGGAGACGATGACGGCCGTGTTGCGGTGGGAAATATCGGTTGCCGAAAACAGGCCGGAAACGCCGGCGAGAGCCGCCACCAGGTCGCTTTCGCCCTGATCGATCACCAGCCATTCATCCGGCCCGAGCCAGAGAGCGGACCGCAGGCCCGATGTAACGGAGCTTTTCGGGCGGGCAGGCAGGGCAAGACCGAGCGCTTCCGAAAGTGCCGGCAGGGCGCTTTCCCGGGCGCGCAGCGACAGCCGCGCGGCGGAAGCCGCCGGTTTCAACGAAACGAAGGGCGAGCCGCCGTGAAAATCCTCGAGCACGGATTTGCGTTTTGCGTGAAGTTTGTCAGCCATTGAGACGGGCTCCTTCCTTGTCGAGGAAGACCATGTCGGTCACTTCGACGGCAATGGTTTTATCGGCGAGCGGAATATAGAGCGTTTCGCCCATGCGCGCCCTGCCATCCGCCACCAGCGCAAAAGCGATGGGATGGCCGAGATTTTCCGACCAGTAGGCGGAGGTGACATGGCCGAGCATGGTCATGGGCTTCGGCTGGTTCGGATCGGTAACGATCTGGCCGCCCTCGTCCGGAACGGTCAGCCGGTCTTTCGTCTTCAGGCCGACAAGCTGTTTGCGGCCGGAGCGCGTGAGATCGGGACGTTTCAGCCCGCGAATACCGACGAAATCCGTCTTCTTTTTCGAAACGGCCCAGGCAAGCCCGGCATCGTCAGGCGTCACCGTTCCGTCCGTATCCTGCCCAACGATGATATAGCCCTTTTCCGCACGCAGAATGTGCATGGTCTCGGTGCCATAAAGGCAGCCGCCCACGGCTTCCGCCCTTTCGCGGATCGCCGACCAGACGGCTGCGCCGTAATCGGCCGGAACGTTGATTTCGAAACCCAGTTCGCCGGTAAAGGAAACGCGGAAGAGCCGCGTCGGCACACCGCAGAATGTGCCTTCGGCCACCGCCATATGCGGGAAGGCCTCCGGCGAGAGATCGATGCCCTCGACGAAGGGAGCGATAACCTCGCGCGCCTTCGGCCCCTGCACGGCAATCACGGCCCATTGTTCGGTGGCCGAGGTGAGCCAGACATTGAGATCGGGGAATTCGGTCTGGAGATAATCTTCCATGTGTTGGAGAACGCGCGGTGCGCCGCCCGTGGTCGTCGTCACGTGGAAACGGTCTTCGGCAAGACGGCCGACGACGCCGTCGTCGTACACGAAACCGTCTTCGCGGGTCATGATGCCGTAACGGCAGCGGCCGGGTTTCAGCGTGTCCCAGGCATTGGTGTAGATG
This sequence comes from Agrobacterium fabrum, assembly GCA_003241215.1. Classification (GTDB taxonomy): domain Bacteria; phylum Pseudomonadota; class Alphaproteobacteria; order Rhizobiales; family Rhizobiaceae; genus Agrobacterium; species Agrobacterium fabrum_A. Next base: position 1,581 of record QFOL01000136.1, on the reverse strand, counting down.
AGGTTCAGGAACTTCGCCGCATCCGGGCCGACCACCTCGATCTTGCCGAGCGTCGAGGCATCGAACACGCCGACGCTTGTCCGAACCGTCTTGCATTCGCGGTTGATCGCCTCATGCATGTCCTCACCCGCACGCGGGAAGAACCAGGCGCGTTTCCAGTTGCCGACATCCTCGAACACCGCACCGGCCGCAAGCTCTTCCTCGTGCATCGGCGTCTTGCGGGCCGGGTCGAACAGCGCGCCGCGCGAATGGTTGATGAGCGTGCCGAAGGTAACAGGCGTATAGGGCTGGCGGAAGGTGGTGAGACCGACCTTGGGCAAATCCCGGCCGAGCGCCTCCGATGCGATGGCAAGGCCGTGCATATTGGACATCTTGCCCTGATCGGACGCCATGCCATTGGTGGTGAAGCGCTTGATATGCTCGACGGAATGCATGCCTTCGCGCACGGCAAGGCGGATATCCTTGGCGCAGACATCGTGCTGGAAATCGATGAAAGCCTTGACGCCGGTGCCCTCACCCGCGCCTTCTGCCGCACCGATCATGCCGCCTGTCCAGGTCCTGGCATTCTCGCCGGAAAACTCCACGCCGCCGCCACCGGCAGCCGCGGCCTCGGCAATCAGTGCGGCAAGATCGTCCGTACCGTTGCAGGCGCCGATGGAAACACCGTTCTGCACATGGATATCCGGCAGGAAACGCTGGTTAGCCGCGTCAAACTTCAGCTTGCCACGCGATTGCGAGAAGAGATGCACCGAAGGCGTCCAGCCGGCCGAAACGACAAGCGCATCGATGGCGATCTTGCGCTTGCTGGAGCCGCCATTGCGGCCGACGGTCATGGAAGACACACGCAGGCGGCCGGCGGTGTTGTAAACGCTATGGCCCGCCAGCACTTCGATGCCGAGCGCCCGCGCCTCATCCAGCAGGCGCTGATCCGGATTTTCGCGGCAATCGACGATGGCGGCGATCTTCACCCCGGCCTTCTTCAGATCGAAGGCCGTCTCATAGGCCGAATCATGGGCGGTGTAGACCCCGACATTTTGGCCCACGGCGACGCCGTAATGGTTGAGATAGGTGCGGGCCGCCGAGGCCAGCATGATGCCGGGGCGGTCATTATTGGCAAAGACCATGTGGCGTTCGATCGCACCCGCCGCCAGCACGACCTTTTCGGCGCGCACCTGCCACAGCCGCTCGCGCGGCTGGTGTCTGGCGGGCGTGGCGAGATGATCGGTCACCCGCTCGGCCAGCGCCACGAAATTGTGGTTGTAATAACCGAAGGCGGTGGTGCGGGTCAGAACCCGCACATTGGGCAGGGACTTCAGTTCGGCAAAAACCTTCTGCGCCCATTCGTAACCGGGCAGGCCGTCGATGACAGTACCGGTGTCAAAACGCAGCGCGCCGCCGACTTCGGCATTTTCATCGACCAGAATGACGCTGGCTCCGGTTTTTGCAGCAGCCAGCGCCGCGGTCAGACCGGCAACGCCGGCACCGGCCACCAGCACGTCGCAATGGGCATAACGGCCGGAATAATGATCCGCATCCGGCTCGCTCGGCGCCTTGCCGAGACCGGCGGCGCGGCGGATCAGC
>QFOL01000135.1 GCA_003241215.1 Agrobacterium fabrum | reverse complement strand
GGCAAAAAGATGGAGTCCTGACCATGTCCAACGCCGTCTCCTTCCTCACGCGCACCCGCCGCCCCGGCCGGATCGGCCTCACCGATATCCTGTCGTGGGTCTGGCTCATCGGCGGCACGCTCGCCGTCCTCATCCCGGTTGTCTGGGCCGCCATGTCGTCGCTGAAGCCGGAAGCCGAAATCACCCGGTTTCCGCCGAGCCTTCTGCCGCGCGCCGCCGTGCAGGTGGAAGTGCAGGGTTACGACAAACCTCTCAGCCTCTGGAAAGCCCCCATCGACGGCATGGAGCGGGAAATGGCCATGGTCCGCCGCATCGGCCTGAAAGCCCAGATGGTCGATCCCGCCAATCCCGGCCCACCCGTCAGCGTCGACACGCGGGAAATAACGCCCGTCCAGAAACTGACCATCGCGACGGAGAACTTTACCGATCCGCTGACCCGCTTCAGCTTCCTGACCTTCCTCAAGAACTCGGTCTTCGTCACCTTCGTCGCAACCATCCTGACGCTGATCGTCAATGCCATGGCCGCCTTTGCGCTGTCGAAATACCGCTTCCGCGGCGAGAAGGCGATCTTCGTGCTGATCATCTCCACCCTGATGATCCCGCTCACCGTCGTCATGGTGCCCGCCTATCTCGTCATCGTCGGCGTCGGCCTCGTCGACAATCTCTGGGGCGTCATCATCCCGACGGTTGCGACGCCGACTGGCGTGTTCCTGCTCCGGCAATATATGCTGACCATCCCCGACGAGCTGATCGAGGCGGCCCGCGTCGATGCGGCAAGCGAATTCCGTATCTTCTGGCGCATCATCCTGCCGCTGACGGCGCCGGCGCTTGCGGTTCTCGCCATCTTCTCGGTACTCTGGCGCTGGAACGACTTCCTCTGGCCGCTGATCGTTCTCAGCAGCCGTGAAAACTTCACGCTGCAGGTGGGGCTGAACGCCTTCCAGGGCGAGTTCTCGGTGCAATGGCACTATATCCTCGCCATGACCTTCCTCAGCCTGGCGCCTGTCACCGTCGTGTTCCTGTTCCTGCAGCGTTACATCACTACGGGCATTGCCGGCACGGGGATGAAGTGACTTGGGGTTTGAGGATGCTCGCTTTGAAGCATAGCCGCATCGACTATTGGATGATGTGGTACCGAGACCTCTCCACCCCGTCATACCGGCCTTGAGCCGGTATCCAGCCAGCCCAAGTCCTTGGGCTGAAAGGGTCTCTCCGCCGCGCAGACGCGCGTCGGCTGGATGCCGGATCAAGTCCGGCATGACGGCGAGAAAATTAGTCGCCCAACAGGCATTCTGCCACCAGCCCGCAGAGACGGCCTATGATCCTACTTCGGCGGCGACGCTATGCTGCCCCTCAACACCAGCCGACAACCGAGTTCCAGCCGGTGCGCCGGACGCGTCGGATCGGCCGCCACAAGCCGCTGCTCCAGCAGCGCGAGCGCCGCGCCGCCCAGCCTGTCGGCGGGCAACTGGATGGTGCTGAGCGGCGGCGCACTGAAGGCCGCCGGCATGATATCGTCAAACCCCAAGACCGAAACATCGTCCGGCACCCGGATTCCGGCTTCCGTCAAGGCCTTCAGACAACCGAGCGCCAGATTATCGGCGGCGCAGAAGATCGCCGTGGCGTTTCTGAGCGGCCGCTGTTCGGCCAGCAGACGGCGGATGGCGGCCTCGCCCCATTCCGGCTCGTAACTTTCCACCTCGATGACCATATCGGCGGGAACAGTGAGGCCTGCCGCGAGATACGCGTCGCTGTAACCATCGTAACGGCGGCGGATGGTCGTGCGGCCCTTCCATGTGATGTGCAGAATATTGCGATGGCCGAGCGACAGCAGATGTTCGATACCGAGCCGCGCGCCAAAACGGTTCTCGGCCGTCACCGTATCGACGATCATGGCCGGGTCCTCGCCATTGATCAGCACCACCGGCCGCGCAAGCGAAGCCAGCGCCTCGACCAGCTGCGGCCTGTCATCGTTGAGGATCACGATACCGTCGACATTGTCGGCATCCGCCGCCGCCGCCACCGCAACGGGGTCGAGCCGGTTCGTTGCGCTGACATAGGGAACGATGCGAATGCCGCGCCGTTCGCATTCGCGCCGAAAGCCGTTCAGCATCGTCCAGCTGACCATGTTGAGATCGCTCTGCGGTGCCGCATCATTGGTCATGGCCAAAAGCACGACACGCAAGGTGGCGATCGTCGCCTTCTGCCGGCGGTTTTCGAGGTAACCGAGCGCGCGGGCCGCTTCCAGCACCCGCTCGCGAACCTGCACGGTCAGGGGTGCAGTGCCGTTAATCGCATGCGAAGCCGTGCTCAGCGAAACATTCGCCTCCCGCGCCACGTCCTTAAGCGTCGTTTTCCTGTCTATTTTCATAAAGGGGAAATTCAACCACTCTACTTCGGACGGTGCGGGCAGAAAGCCTGCCTCACGCAGTCGATCTGAAGAATACCCGTGCCTGTCTGCTGCTCTCTCGTCGCCGGAAGACTACAGCATCATCCGTAAATGCGGAATTGATTTCTCTGGGTTTTTAATCCCCCGCAAGAAACGCCGCCCGCGGCGAACCGCAGGCGGCAAGGCGGTCAGAGCGCCCGGGAGATATGGTCGATACTGCTCCTTACGGCAGCAGCCGGATCCTTCAGCTCGTGCACTTCCGCCGCGAAGGGTTCGAAGCTGTAGGGTCCCTTGTAACCGGCCGCCTCAAGTGTCCTGATCTGGGCGATATTTTCCAGCCGGTCGCCGCCATCCACCAGAACGCGGTGGGCGTCGAGCATGTCGGCGACGGAGACAACAGGATCGATCACGCCGGAAATGTGAACCAGTCCCGTTCGCTCCGGGAAGAACTCCGTCTCACCTGCGAGATGGTGGTGGAAGGTGTCGTGCACCAGCCTGTAGACATCGCCGCCACCGGCCGCATCGATGGCCCTGATCGCTTCAGCCTTGGTGCGCAGCGACGAGACCGGGAAACCGAGCGGCTCGACGAAACCGGTGAGGCCACGTTCCCTAAGGATCGGCTTCATGGCCTTCAGCGCCGTGACGAGATCGTCAAAGGACACCGGCGTACCGTCGTTGAGCGGGCACATGACCAGCGCTTTCGCGCCGCTTGCCGCCGCATAATCGGCCATGGCGACGGCCCGCGCAGGCAGGTCGCCCGACCAGACGTTGAAGGGATAAAGCGCATTGATAGAGATGATCGTCACGCCGGCCTTTTCGGCCGCCGCCTTCACGGCTGCCGGCCCCACCGTGCCGACGACGTCAGGCAGGTCGTTGCGGATTTCGACTTCGGTAAGGCCGAGTTCGCGGGCTGTCGCGAAGAACGCCTCAAGGGAGAGCTTCGGCGCGGTGATGTGGTTGATGGCAAAACGCATAAAAGACCTCACTGATAAAGGGCGGGACGGATGGGAAGCTTGATTTCAACTGCCGCCCCGTCCGTTTCCTGCGCGGCCACGCAGGCGTCGGAGGTGATGGCGGCCACGTAGCCGTCCCAGGAGTTGGGTCCCGATGCCGTGCCCTTCGCCGCCGCATGGATGAAGTCCTGCAATTCGACATCGTAGCTGGCGATGAAGCGGTCTTTCCAGTCGGTGAGGATATCGTTCTGCAGCTTGGCGCCGAGGCGGGTCTGCACCGACATCGGCTCAGGCAGGCTGGCAATGCCGTCCTCGCCCACCACCTGGCACTGGATATCGTAGCCATAATGGCAATTGACAAAGATTTCGACGTCGATGATCGTGCCCTTCGCCGTCTCCAGAATGACGATCTGCGGGTCCTTCAGCTTCGCATGGCTGCGCGCGGCGGAGCGGGGGAAGAGGACGCGGGCGGAGACGTAATCGTCATCAAGCAGCCAGCGCAGCACGTCGATTTCGTGAACAAACGTATCGTTGATCGCCATCGGCGTCACATATTGTTCCGGAACCGTGGGATTGCGATGGGCGGCATGAACGATGATCGGTGCGCCGATCTTCGTGTCCACGATCTTTTTCAGCGCAATATAGCCGGCATCATACCGCCGCATGAAACCCACCTGCACCAGCCGCTTGCCATGCGCCACCTCGGCGTCGACAATGCGCTTTGCGCCCGCGGCCGTCGTCGCCAGTGGCTTTTCGCAGAAGCACGGCTTGCCGGCGGCAATCGCCGCCAGCACATATTGCTCATGCGTCGCACCCCATGAGGTGACGAGCACGGCATCGACGTCCGGCGATGCGATCAGCTCTTCGCCGGTGGCGAAAACGACGGCATCCGGGGCGATGTCGTTTTTGACCGCCTCGGCCGAGGCGCGGTTGACGTCGCTCAGCGCAACGATCTTCGCGCCGCCCAGAACCTTGTTGATACGGCGGGCGTGATCGCGCCCGATTGCGCCGGTGCCGACGACACCAATTCTCACAGTCATCTGAAAAACCTCATTTCCAGTATTTGGCGACATATCGCCGGGTTTCGCTGAGCATGAACCGCGCGCTTTCATCGACACGGTCTTCCCAGGCAAAGACGCAGTTCGACAGCACGCCGTCGAATTTCATGTCGGCAAGCGTCGCAAAGAAGGTCTCCCAGTCGATCTCACCCTGGCCGAAATCGGTGTGCTGATGCACCCTGACCTTCGACCCGGGCGGATTGACGATGTAACGCAGCTGCGATGACTTGTTGTGGTCATAGGTATCGGCAAGCCGCACATGCACCAGATGGCCCTCGGTCGCACGCAGGTTCGCCACCATGTCCGGTCCGTAAAAGAACGTGTGCGGCGCGATGAAGGAGGCCTTTACCGCCTCGGAATTGATGGTCTTGATGATGTCGATGGCCGGCGCGATCTCCTCGATCCAGTCTTCGGGATGCGCCTCCAGCGACAGCACCAGCCCTTCCCGCTCGAGGATAGGCACCAGAATATCCATGGCGCGGAAGAACTGCGCTTCGCAGGTTTCCGGACGGTGCAGGCCGGAACGGTCATTGAGGCTGCGCTCCGGCGAGCCGCCACGGCCGAACTCCGAAACGAACATCGGGCATTCCATCTCAACCGCAATCTCGATGGCGCGTTTCCAGTTGTCGATCGCCACCTCCCACTCGTCCGGATAGGGGCTTGCCCAGCGATACATGGGCTGCAGCGTGGCGAGGCCGACACCATGGTCCTTCAGCGCCTTTTTGAATTCGGCGACGCGTTCGGGATAGACCTTCGGCCGGGTCCACCAGGAGAGGAAATCCGGGCGGGGCGAAAGTTCGACATAATCATAACCGAGGTCTGCGACCTTGCGGCATGTTTCGGCCAGGGAGAGGTGCCGGAACATGTGGGGATCGAGCGTATGTTTCATGGCTGTTTCCAGTGGAGGGATAACGAGACCGGGGCAGAGGCTCCGGCTTATTTGGCGTAGGCGGACATGTTTTCCGGGGTGACGAGTTCGAACGGCACCCAGAGCGTCTTCTCAGTGCCCTGCCCGGCAGCGGCCTTCACCGCCGTCTGGACGGAAACCTCGCCCTGCTTCGTCGCATTCTGGTAAACGGTAATGTCGAGATCGCCGGCCTGCATGGCGGCAAGGCCGTCCGGCGTGGCGTCGATACCGGCGATGACGACATCCTTCATGGAAACGCCCGCCGCCTTCAGCGCCTGCGCGGCGCCGATCGCCATTTCATCATTATTGGCGATGACGGCATCGAACTGGATGCCCGCCGTCAGCCAGGATGAAACGAGGTCCTGCGCCTGCGTGCGGCTCCAGTTCGCCGTCTGCTTTTCGAGGATTTCGATCTTGCAGTCCGGTTTGGAAAATACCGTTTCCACATCCTTGGTGCGCACCAGCGCCGCGTGATTTTCCAATGGTCCCATCAGGATAACGGCCTTGCCCTTGCCGCCCATCAGCTTGCAGGCGGATTCGGCTTCCATGGTGCCGGAATCGAGCTCGTTGGAACCTACAAAGGCCGTGCCGTCAGGCAGGCCGGTTTCCAGTTCGGCGGGCGGATGATTGACATAGACGAGCGGAATTTTTGCGGCGGACGCGGCCTTGGTGATCGCCGAGGTGGCATCGCCATCGACCGCGTTGACGATGATCGCATCGACCCCGTTGGCAATGAAATTCTGCACCTGATTGAGCTGCTTCGACGGATCGAGCTGGGCATCCTCGACCAGAATCTCGATGTTTTTATCGCGCCCGGCCTCGGCCCTGATGCCGTTTAGCAGGATCGTCAGAAACGGATTGTCGAAAGACGTCATCGACACCGCAATGCGGGTCTCGGCAAGGGCCGGTGTCGCGAAGATGCACAGTGCTGTCGCCATCAGTAATTTTTTCAAGTTTTCCTCCCACGGAAATTGCCGCTCGTTCAATCATCCTGTTTCGCCGGAGCCGGCCGTCTGTCTTGCCTGCTCCGGCGCGTTCGGCCCGTCTGGGCAAGGCCGCAGCTCAGCCGCCCGACCGCCGTTTTCCGGCAAAAGCCGATCCTTCGCCGCGAAGGAAAACCCGCAGCGTCAAACGGCCTTGAACTGATCTAATATCGTATGGACCCGGCCTCCTGCCCGTTCCGCACGCAGGCAAGATTTCCCAGTCCGGAGCCGGCGTCAACGCGTCAGGAAGCGCGGAAACCATCAAGCCTGATAGAAACGGGCATCGGCTTCATGATGGAATCCATCAAACCATCAAAGGCTCTCAGGAATCAACAGATGCGCGGGCACAAACCTCTGCCCCGGCGTGTCCGCCATGCCGTGTTCGATGGTGTGCACCATGGTGGCCAGCAGGTCGGCGCACAGCTCGCGAAGCGATGTCTGGAAGACGCCGCTGATGCGCTTTTCCAAAAGCGCCTGACGGGATTCGGGCGTCAGTTCATTCACGAGGCAGACGATGGTGTCCTGCCGGTTCTCCTGCTGCAGCGCCTCGATCACCCCTTCCATGCCGCCGCCAATGCAATAGATGCCGACGAGATCCCGGTGCTTGGCGATGGTGTCCATGACAAGCTCATAGGTCAGCCGACGCGTTTCCAGCGTGATGAGGGCATCCATCACCTCGAATTCCGGCGCATATTCGCGCATGTAGCTGCGAAAGCCGGTTTCGCGCAGCGAATGGCCATGGAACCTGTGGCCGCCCAGCAGCAGAAGCACCTTGCCCCTGCTGCGCGCCAGCCGCGAGATCATCCAGGCCGCCGTGCGCCCGACTTTCATGTTGTTGGCGCCGAGATAGGCCTCCCGCACGCCCTGGGCAAAATCGGACAGCAGCGAAAAGGTCGGGATACCCCTGGCCTTCAGCGCCTCGACGGCGGCCGTGACATCGTGATGATCCGGCCCGGTGGCGGCCACCGCCTGCACGCGGCCCTTCATGCCTGTCAGCAGCGCCGCAAGCTCCCCCGGCTCGCCCGACTGGGCGAATTCGATGCGCAGGTTGAGGTGGCGATCCCTGACATTGCGCGCCGCAAGCTCCAGCTCGTCGGCAAAGGTCTGGTAAAAGGCGTGCCGTTCCTTGCGCAGGATGATGCCGAGATTATAGGACGGCATGTCGGCCAGCATGCGCTGGCGAATGATGTTGGTGGCATGAAAACCGATCTTCTCCGCCGCCTCGAACACCCGCCGCGCGGTTTCCTCGCGCACCGGCAGACGACCGTTCAGCACCCGGTCGACGGTGGCGACGCTGACGCCGGCGGCCTTTGCGACATCTGTGATGGTCGGACGTTTCATGAAGATACCCCCAGACGGAAAGATTTCCGTCATATCTCGCAAAACATGTCACGGATCATGATGGAATCCAACGCATGCCGGAGGATTTCGTCAGGGAAGGCCATGGAGGTGAATGTCAGGCAGGCGCGCCGTTTGCGAGATCGGCATTTTAAAATGCCGTTGCCTCCCTCATCTCTGTGCTTGTCACAGAGATCCAGCCAGCCCAAGTCCTTGGGCTGAAAAGACTCCCTGCGCCGCGCAGACGCGCGTCGGCTGGATTCCTGTGACAAGCACAGGAATGAGGAAGGTACCAAGGCGAGAAAATCGCCAACCGAGTGCAGGACTAGCAGAAGTCACTCAAGAGGAAATCGAGGCAGCGGCATTCGCACCGTTTTGACGAGGCCGAATGCCGCCAGACAATCAGACCCGTTCCAGCGCCACGGCAATACCCTGCCCGACGCCGATGCACATGGTGGCGAGCGCAAGACGTTTGCCGGTCAGCGAAAGTTCAAGCGCCGCCGTGCCGGCAATACGTGCGCCGGACATGCCAAGCGGATGCCCAAGCGCGATTGCCCCGCCATTCGGGTTCGCACGCGGATCATTATCGGCGATCCCGAGCAGGCGGAGCGTTGCCAGGCCCTGGGAGGCAAAGGCTTCGTTGAGTTCAACAATGTCGAGATCGGCAGCCGTCCAGCCGATGCGGGCGAGGAGCTTCTGCGACGCCGAGGCCGGGCCGATGCCCATGATACGCGGCGGCACGCCGGCGGTGGCGCCGCCGACAATGCGGGCAATCGGCGTCAGCCCGTATTTCTTCGCCGCTTCCGCCGAAGCGATGATGAGTGCGGCTGCGCCGTCATTGACGCCGGATGCATTGCCCGCCGTCACCGTCGCGCCATCGCGCCTGTTGACCGGCTTCAGCTTCGCCAGCGCTTCAAGGCTGGTGGCGCGCGGATGTTCGTCCTTCGATACCACCAGCGGATCGCCCTTGCGCTGCGGGATCGTCACCGAGACGATTTCCCTGTCGAGGCGGCCATTGGCCTGCGCCGCGGCCGCCTTTTCCTGGCTGCGAACGGCAAAGGCGTCCTGATCTTCCCGCGACACCTGATAATCGACGGCGACATTGTCGCCCGTTTCCGGCATGGAATCGACGCCATATTGCGCCTTCATCAGCGGGTTGACGAAACGCCAGCCGATGGTCGTGTCGTAGATTTCGGCATTGCGCGAGAAGGCGCTGTCCGCCTTCGGCAGAACGAAGGGTGCGCGACTCATGCTTTCGACGCCGCCGGCGATCATCAGCTCCGCCTCGCCAGACTTGATGGCGCGGGCGGCGGCGATGACGGCATCCATGCCCGAACCGCACAGGCGGTTGATGGTCGTGCCGCTGACCGAAACCGGCAGGCCGGCAAGCAGCAGCGACATGCGTGCGACGTTGCGGTTATCCTCACCCGCCTGATTGGCGCAACCGAAGATCACATCCTCGACCGCTTCCCAGTCGACGGACGGGTTGCGCTCGACAAGCGCCTTCAGCGGCACCGCGCCGAGATCGTCGGCCCTGACTGACGAAAGCGCGCCGCCGAAGCGGCCGATGGGCGTGCGGATATAGTCGCAGATGAATGCATCGGTCATCGGTTTTTCCTCAAAGTTCCGGGGCGACGAGATCGGCGACCTCGCCATCGACCGCCAAAGGCGCGCCGGTCATGGCCTGCAATTCATCGAAGGTCATCGCCGGCAGTTTTTCACGCAGCACGAAGCGGCCATCCACCACGTCAATGACAGCATGGCTGGTATAAATGCGGGTGATGCAGCCAACGCCAGTCAGCGGAAAAGCGCATTTTCCAACGAGCTTCGGTTCGCCGTTCTTGGTCACATGTTCGGTGATGACGAAGACCTGTTTTGCGCCATGCACCAGATCCATCGCGCCGCCGACGGCCGGCACGCCCTTGGAGCCGACGCGCCAATTGGCGAGATCGCCATTCTGCGCCACCTGATAGGCCCCGAGGATCGCCACATCCAGATGCCCGCCGCGCACCATGGCGAAGCTGTCGGCATGGTGGAAGAAGGCCGCACCCGGCTTCAGCGTCACAGCCTTCTTGCCGGCATTGATAAGGTTCCAGTCCTCTTCGCCTTCCGGCGGCGCTTCGCCGAAATTGAGAATGCCGTTTTCGGTGTGGAAGATCGCCTGACGGCCGGGCGGCTGGTAACGCGCCACCATTTCCGGAAAGCCTATGCCGAGGTTGACGTAAGCGCCGTCCTCGATGTCCTGCGCCGCGCGCCAGGCGATCTGGGCGTTGGAAAGCTTGATGTCTTCGCGGGTGTCGATGGTCGTGGTCATGCGTAGGCTACTCCCGCGCGAATGAGGACTTCTTCCTGTTGCG
>QFOL01000570.1 GCA_003241215.1 Agrobacterium fabrum | reverse complement strand
CGCATTTGCAGTCCCCCTGGAGGTGAGCATGTTCGTGACCGAGGCTTATGCCCAGTCAGCACCGACCGTAGGTGAAACGCATACGGAAACTCCGGCCGTCGGCCAGCCGCAACCGGAGGCCACGCACACGGAAACCGGTGTAGCACATGGTTCCGAAGGTGCTTCCGGCGTATTCCCGCCGTTCGACCAGTCTACTTATGCATCGCAGGTCCTGTGGCTGGCGATCACGTTCGGCCTTTTTTATCTGCTCATGCAGAAGGTCATCGTTCCGCGCGTTGGCGGCATTCTCGAAAACCGTCATGGACGCATCGCACAGGATCTCGACGAAGCGGCTCGGCTGAAAAGCGAAGCCGACGCAGCCGTCGAAACCTATGAAAAAGAACTCGCGGCAGCCCGCGCCAAGGCAAGTTCCATCGGCTCCGCCGCCCGTGACGCCGCCAAGGTGAAGGCCGATGCCGACCGCGCCGCTATCGAAGCCGGTCTCGCCGAAAATCTTGCCGCCGCCGAAAAGCGCATTGCCGGCATCAAGGAACAGGCATTCGCCGATGTCGGCGCCATTGCCGAGGAAACCGCGACCGCAATCGTCGACCAGCTGGTTGGCGCCAAGGTCAAGGACACGGACGTCAAGGCCGCCATCGCCGTTGCTTCTAACGTGAAGGGAGCCTGACATGGCATTTGATGCATCATTTTTCGCTCTCGTCGGTCTCGTCCTTTTCTTCGTCCTGATCGCCTATCTCAAGGTTCCGGGCATGCTTTCCAAGTCCTTGGACGAGCGCGCCCAGAACATCCAGGACGAGCTGGCCGAAGCCAAGCGCCTGCGTGAAGAGGCCCAGCACCTGCTGGCCGAATATCAGCGCAAGCGTAAGGAAGCCGAGGCGGAAGCCGCAGGTATCGTTGCCGCCGCCGAGCGCGAGGCCGCCGCCCTGACGGAAGAAGCCAAGCAGAAGACGGAAGAATTCGTCGCCCGCCGCACGGCCCTTTCGGAACAGAAGATCAAGCAGGCCGAAGACGACGCCATCGGCGCCGTCCGTGCCGCCGCCGTGGATATCGCCATTGCCGCTTCCGAGAAGCTTCTGGCCGAAAAGACCACCGCCGCCGCAAAGGCCAAGCTTTTCACCGCCACGATTGGCGACGTGAAGTCGAAGCTGAACTGAGATTTATCTCGGTATTGTTCAAAGCCCCTCCGGCGAGAGCTGTGAGGGGTTTTTTGTTTGGGTTTTCCAAACCGATCAGAATAGGGCTGCGCAGGTTACTCGAATTCGTAAGGGTAGTCGCCCACGTCCTGAAGCATCGTCACTGTAGCATCTGCAAGGGTCGTGATGTGGTGATGTGCGATTATCAAACCCTCAATATCGATATCCAGAGCGTTGAACGGGAAACCAACTATGTCAACCGGAAAGCGGAAAACCTCGCCGTTCGGGTCGAACTTGTCGA
>QFOL01000134.1 GCA_003241215.1 Agrobacterium fabrum | reverse complement strand
TGGGACGGCGCATGGGCAGGATGGTGTAACCATCCGGCGAAAGCACCCATGCGCTGAACGAGGCTCCTTAAGGGGCCTTTTTTTATGTCTTCAAACAGGCCCTCGGGCTCCTCGATATCCAAAGCCAAATCGGGATGGAAACAGGCAATGACGGATAAGGACAATACGGAAAACAGCAATCGCATGACGGGTGCGGAGATCGTTCTGCAGGCGCTGAAGGACAATGGCGTCGAGCACATCTTCGGTTATCCCGGCGGTGCCGTGCTTCCGATCTATGACGAGATTTTCCAGCAGGAAGACATCCAGCATATCCTCGTGCGCCACGAGCAGGGCGCTGGCCACGCGGCCGAAGGTTATGCCCGTTCCACCGGCAAGGTCGGCGTCATGCTTGTTACCTCCGGCCCCGGCGCGACCAATGCGGTCACGCCGCTGCAGGATGCGCTGATGGATTCCATTCCGCTCGTCTGCCTGTCCGGCCAGGTTCCCACCACGCTGATCGGTTCCGACGCGTTTCAGGAATGCGATACCGTCGGCATCACGCGCCCCTGCACCAAGCACAACTGGCTGGTAAAGGACGTTAACGAGCTGGCCGGGATCATCCATGAGGCCTTCCGCATCGCCCAGACGGGCCGTCCGGGCCCGGTCGTCGTCGATATTCCGAAGGACATCCAGTTCGCCACCGGCACCTATACGCCGCCTGCCGCCGCCATCCAGCAGAAGAGCTACAAGCCGAAGGTCCAGGGCGATCTCAACGCCATCCATGCGGCCATCGAGCTGATGTCGAAGGCGAAGAAGCCGGTTTTCTACACCGGCGGCGGCGTCATCAATTCCGGGCCTGAAGCCACGCGGCTGCTGCGCGAACTGGTGGAGCTGACCGGCTTCCCGATCACCTCGACCCTGATGGGGCTCGGCGCCTATCCGGCATCCGGCAAGAACTGGCTCGGCATGCTGGGCATGCACGGCTCCTACGAAGCCAACATGACGATGCATGATTGCGACGTCATGGTCTGCATCGGTGCGCGTTTCGACGACCGAATTACCGGCCGCATCAATGCGTTTTCGCCGAATTCGAAGAAGATCCATATCGATATCGACCCATCCTCGATCAACAAGACGGTCCGCGTCGACGTGCCTGTCATCGGCGATGTCGGCCATGTCTTGGAAGACATGGTCCGCCTGTGGCGTGCTTTGCCGAAGAAGCCGGAAAAGGCGCAGACTGCCGACTGGTGGGCGCAGATCGAGCGCTGGCGCGCGCGCAATTCCTTCGCCTACAAGAATTCCAACGACGTCATCATGCCGCAATATGCCTTGCAGCGGCTTTATGAGGCTTCAAAGGGACGCGACACCTACATCACCACGGAAGTCGGCCAGCACCAGATGTGGGCGGCGCAGTTCTTCGGCTTCGAGGAGCCGAACCACTGGATGACCTCGGGCGGCCTCGGCACCATGGGTTACGGCCTGCCGGCGGCCATCGGCGTTCAGGTCGCGCATCCCGATGCGCTGGTCATCGACATCGCCGGTGACGCCTCGATCCAGATGTGCATCCAGGAAATGTCCTGCGCCATCCAGTACGGCCTGCCGGTGAAGATCTTCATCCTCAACAACCAGTATATGGGCATGGTCCGCCAATGGCAGCAGCTGCTGCATGGCAACCGCCTGTCCAACTCCTATACCGAAGCCATGCCCGATTTCGTCAAGCTGGCGGAGGCCTATGGCGCGGTCGGCATGTATTGCGACGATCCGAAGGAACTGGACGACAAGATTGCCGAAATGATCGCTGTCAAGAAGCCGGTTATCTTCGATTGCCGCGTCGCCAATCTTGCCAATTGCTTCCCGATGATCCCGTCTGGTAAAGCCCATAACGAGATGCTGTTGCCGGATGAGGCGACGGATGAAGCGGTTGCCAACGCCATTGACGCCAAGGGCCGTCAGCTAGTCTGAGCCGGGAGAGGAAAAGGACATGAACGCACACCTACAACCCACCGGTTCCGCCTATTTCATCCAGAAGGAAACGGCTGCCGTCGAAAATCACACGCTGTCGGTTCTCGTCAGCAACGAGCCGGGCGTTCTCGCCCGGGTCATCGGCCTGTTTTCCGGCCGCGGCTACAACATTGAAAGCCTGACGGTTTCGGAAACGGAACATGAGGCGCATCTGTCGCGCATCACCATCGTCACGCGCGGTACGCCCATCGTGCTGGAGCAGATCAAGGCGCAGCTGGAGCGCATCGTTCCCGTGCACCGGGTTCTCGATCTCACCGTCCGCGCCCGCGAACTCGGGCAGGAGCGGCCTATCGAGCGCGAAGTGGCGCTCATCAAGGTCGCCGGCACGGGCGAAGTGCGCGCCGAGGCCCTGCGTCTTGCGGATGCCTTCCAGGCCAAGGTGGTGGATGCGACGGTGGAGCATTTCATCTTCGAGATCACCGGCAAGTCCTCGAAGATCGACCAGTTCGTAGCCATCATCAAGCCGCTCGGCCTGATCGAGATCTGCCGCACGGGTATTGCCGCAATGAACCGCGGCTCGCAGGGGATGTAATCTCCGTAAGCAAAGTAAACGCCGTTGAATATCAAGCCCGCGCTACGCCGCGGGCTTGTCGTTTTCCCAACTACAGTCTGGTGCGTTTTCCAAAGGGAACTATGCGTGCGTTTCCGGTTCGGCCGGGGCCCTGGGGCGGCTCATCCGCAGGTCGGGTCACGATGAGACGGCCGCCGATACCTTCGGCCAGCGCTTCGCTTTCGCGCATTTTGCGAAGCTCGGCTCGTGCTTCCGGCGTTGCCGTGCCGATCAGCCGTTCAACGCCGTTGACACCACCCGGAACCGTCAGCCGGCGTTTGGCATCCTGCGTTGTGTAGCCATGTTCACGGGAGTAGCGAAGGGTTAGTTGGTAGTGATCCGGCAGGCCTTGTTCGGCATTTGCTCCGACATGGCGAACCCGGAAAGAAACGGAATCGCCCTCCACCCCGAAGATGTCGCCATCGGGGATGATATATCCGTTTTTCTCGATAGCGATTTTGATGAAACTCAGGGCGCCCGCATATAATTCCGTCCAGGGAACCGGCGCGGCTTCCACGTGGATTTCCCGCCCAATATAGTCTGCTGCCCCCAAGGTGTGGATGCCGACATATTGCTTCGCCACTCCCGGGGGCGGTTCCGGACCGTAAAGGCAGGGATGAACCGTCAGCGGACCGATGGGCTCTCCCACGACTGTCGTGAAGTTGGTGGATGAAAATACCATGTTGCTCTGTGTCCAGTGGATCAGGCTTGCAGGCATTTCCGCGCAGATTGTTTCGCAGGCAATCGACAGGATTTTGATCCGCTCGAGAAACTCGGCAAGCGAATGTCCGGGCTGGTGCATGCCGAGTTCGTTGAACAGGCTCGAAATACCTTTTTCCCCCATCACGCCGCCAAATACACCGTGCTGCACGTAGACAAGCAGATGGGATTTATGGCGTCTGATACGGTCTGTGGCATCGGGCACCAGCATGGTGGAGATTGGTGAGCCGAGCGTGCCAGCGAAAACGCCGTGATCCGCCGGGCCGGCCATGAACTCGATGGTGACCTGCAGATCGTTCGGCCCGAACATCTGCACATAGGTCGAAGACATTCCGGGGCACGTCAGGGGAATGCCGAGCCGGTTGAACACGGTCTGGAGCTGCTTGATCAGACCCGGTAATGGCGAGGAGGTGAAGTTGCCTTCCAAAAGGATGGCTGTTTGCATTTGGTTGGTATATTTCCCGATCATAATACTGGTGATCCCGATGAATATATCAGTATGATCGTGCATTCCAGTTGCGCTACCGTAAATATAGATCGTGAAATTTAATCAATTTCGCTATTTCATTTGAATGTTTTTAT
Source organism: Agrobacterium fabrum (assembly GCA_003241215.1). GTDB lineage: Bacteria > Pseudomonadota > Alphaproteobacteria > Rhizobiales > Rhizobiaceae > Agrobacterium > Agrobacterium fabrum_A. The sequence goes on along the minus strand of QFOL01000134.1, from coordinate 6,170 downwards.
GATTGTTAGAATGTTTGTATATTAATATGTATTCGCGCGCATATTTCGTTGTTTGCGCTTCGATGTTTACGTTTCAAAGAATGCCAGTTGGCAATGAAGTTTCTCCGAATCTGATTCCGATCCGAAAACTCGATCCGCTGTCGTCAGCCGTTCGGCCTGCGGTTTGTCGTATCCATTCGATGAATTTATATTCAACCATATGGTTGACTTTCCGGGGCGTCGGTCTATATTCAACAACATGGTTGAATTATCCGCTTCACATCTCGACACCGTCTTTCATGCCCTTGGCGACGCCACGCGACGCACGATGCTACGTGACCTTTCCCTTGGTGAACGAACGGTGAGCCAGTTGGCCCGGCCGTTCGACATATCGCTCGCCGCCGCCTCGAAACATATCAAGGCGCTGGAAAATGCGGGGCTTATCCGCCGCGAGGTGAGGGGGCGCATCCATGTCTGCCGCCTTGCGCCGGAACGGTTGGCAGAAGCGCATGAGTGGCTGGATTTCTACCGGCAGTTCTGGGGCAGCCGCCTCGATATTCTTGAGCAGATGCTCAGGGAGGAAGATCAGGGAAAAATCCCTGCAGATGGAGGAAATGACAATGGCTGATATTGCAATGCCCGACGCCTATGGCCGTCTCGTCGAACCGACGACCTTGAAGATCGAACGGCTGCTGCCGGGGCCGATCGAGCGGGTATGGGCCTATCTCACACAAAGCGAGCTTCGCCGCCGCTGGCTGGCATCCGGTGAAATGAAACTTGCACCCGATGCGCCGTTCGAGCTCGTCTGGCGTAATGACGAACTTTCCGATCCGCCGGGCAAACGGCCGGAAGGCTTTTCCGAAGAGGAGAAGATGGCCTCGCGCATCATTACCGTCGTTCCGCCGCATCGACTTGTCTTCAGTTGGGGCGAAGGCGGTGAGGTGTCGATCGAGCTGCAGGCCCTGGGCAAGGACGTGCTTCTGACGCTGGTTCATCGCCGGCTGGCGGACAGGAAGACCAGGCTCAATGTCAGCGCCGGCTGGCATGCGCATCTCGATATTCTCGCCGGTCGTCTTCAGGAAAAGGAGCCGGGGCCATTCTGGGACACCTGGCTGGAACTGAAAAAGGAATATGAGCAGCGCATACCGCAATAAGTGCGTTGCATTCTTCGATTTCGACGGCGCGGCTCTCCGCGCCGTTGTTTCCAGCCCGCGCCTGCCGTGATGAGTGCAAAAAAGGCTTGTTCACATTCCGATTCAACCGTTTGAGCGACAGAGTCCGGAATTCTTCTCAATCAGCTGTTATATCAAAGCATTTCCAGCGCCGTCTTGCGCATTGGCGGTGGGAAGGCGGCATCCAGTGCGGCCCAGTCTTCCTCGGTTATTTCAAGATCGGTCGCGCCGCGATTTTCCTCGACACGGGAAACGCTGGCGGATTTCGGGATGGCGATGACGCCGTCCCTCTCCAGAAGAAAGGCGAGCGCCAGTTGCGCCGGCGTCGCCTGATAGGCCTTGGCGATGCGGATAAGTTCGTGGTTCTTCAAGATGCGGCCCTGCTCGATGGGGGAATAGGCCATCAGCGGCACGCCGCGCTCCTGGCACCAGGGCAGCAGCGAAAACTCCGGCCCCCGCCGGGACAGATTGTAGAGCACCTGATTGGCGGCGCAGTTCTTGCCGCCGGGAACCGCGAAAAGCTCCTCCATGTCGTCGGTGTCGAAATTGGAGACCCCCCAGTCGCCGATCTTGCCGTCGCTCTTCAGCCTTTCGAAAGCCTTCACGGTTTCTTCGAGGGGGTGCTCGCCGCGCCAGTGTAGCAGATAGAGGTCGATGCGGTCGGTGCCGAGCCTTGCGAGGCTACGCTCGCAGGCCTCCGCCGTGCCTCTGGCGCTGGCGTTCCAGGGATAGACCTTGCTGACCAGAAACACATCGTCGCGGCGGCCGGCGATTGCGGCGCCCACCACTTCCTCCGATCTGCCGTCGGCATACATTTCCGCCGTGTCAATCAACGTCATGCCGAGATCGATGGCCCTGCGGATGCTTTCGACCTCCTGCGGCGCGGATGATCTTGTCTCCCCCATGTTCCAGGTGCCAAGGCCAAGGGCCGGAACCTCTTTTCCGGAGGGCAGGGTGACGGAAGGAATATCGTCATACATGGGTTCGCTCCAGCGGTTGTCGATTGGACAATAGTCCTTTGCGCCGACTTCTCAAACCCGGCATGGGAAGGATCGATCCATCAAAAAAATTGACCACGCCCATCGACCTCACGGGGTGGCTTGATGATGGGCCGGCGGATAGGGTTTCGGCTCAAGGAGAGATCATGACTGTCGAAACCTTCGTCGCGCTAGTGCTGTTTGCCTTCACCACCTCCATCACACCAGGCCCGAACAATATGATGCTGTTTGCGTCAGGCGTGAATTTCGGTTTCCGCCGCAGCATCCCGCATATGCTGGGTATCGGGGCGGGGTTCCTGTCGCTGCTGATTGGGGTCGGCTTCGGTCTCGGCGCGTTGCTGCATTCGGTGCCCGTGCTTTACATCGGGCTGAAATTCGCAGGCGGGCTCTATCTCGTCTGGATCGCGTGGAAGATCGGCACCTCCCGCAGCCTGAGCGAGGGTTCGGCCGCATCGGAGCCGATGAGTTTCCTTGCCGCGGCCGCCTTTCAGTGGGTCAATCCCAAGGCGTGGGTGATGGCGGTGACGGCGATGGCGACCTACACGGATGAGCGGCAATATTTCCTCACCGTGCTTCTCGTCGGTGTGGCCTTCGCCGCGGTCAATCTTCCCAGCGTTTCCACCTGGGCCGGTTTCGGCTCAGCCCTGCGCGACTGGCTGGCTGTCCCGGTCCGGCTCAAATGGTTCAATATCACCATGGCTGTGCTTCTTGTCATCAGTCTGTGGCCGATGCTGAAATAACCGCCTTCACGTCGGGAACTGCCGGTAACACTCCTCGGCGATCGCCTGCACCTCGTCGCGCGTCAGCTCGGCGGAAACGGCGTAACCCAGTTCATTGTCGATCCAGTAGAAGGTCTCGATGCCGTCGGCGCTGGCCATGCGGAAGCTGGTGGTGCGGTTTTCCTCGTTGTGGCCGATCAGCACCGTCACCCGGCGGCCGGTCTTGTCCTGATACATCAGCATCGCGCCCGGCTTGCCGCTGACGGGGATAAGACGCCCGCCGACGAGGTCGTATCCGATCTTCGAGAGATCGGGGATGGTAAAGGGGTAACCGAGCCGCTTGCCGAGCCATGTGGCAAGATGCTGCTGTTCTCCGGCACCGACTTCAACGGGATGGCGTACCTCGCTCGCATAGATGAGATAGGCGGATTTCGCCTGCGCCGGAATATCCGTCGTCAGCGATGCGAGCGTCACGTCCTGCGGTGTGGAAAAAGACGGCGGCAGAAGCCTGCCGGCTGCAGCGCCCGCCACGAAGATCAAAAGGGCGGCCGCTGTTTGCAGCAGAGCCGGTTTTGCCCGCCATGCGCGGTCCTTCTTTTGCGGGCTGAGCATGGATGCGTCATGCGGATGTGCGGCGGCATAGGAGGCGAAGGCATTGCGCAGAATATCGGCCTGTTTTCTCCACTCTTCCACGCGGGCCTGCTCTTCCGGCCTTTCCGCCAGCCAGGCCTCGACGGCCGCGCGATCGTCGTCGGAGAGAAGTCCGTCGACATAGGCGTGCAGGTCGTCTTCGGTTATGGTGTCGGGCCGTTTCATCGGGGTCTCCGCAGGGGTATGATATTATCCGCCGCCAGATGCTGGCGAAGGGTCTCTCGGGCGCGGGACAGTCTGGACATGACGGTGCCGAGCGGGATTGACAATGTCTCAGCCGCCTCCTGATAGCTGTAGCCTTCCACCGTCACCAGCATCAGCACCGCGCGCATGTCCGGCGAAAGAAGCGCGAGCGCGCCGTGCAGCCGGTCGTTCTCCAGCGTGTCGGAGAGCGTATCCGTGACGGCGATGCTCTCATGGCCGTCCAGGCTCTCGGAAGGATGGCGTTTCTCGGCGCGGTGGCGGTTACGATAAAGATTCGTCATTATCGTGTAAGCCCATGATTTCAAACCCGTTCCGCGCCACTGTCTTCTATTGGTCAGCGCCTTTTCCACGCAATCCTGCAAGAGGTCCTCGCCATCGGCGTCGGAACGGGAAAGGCTGCGGGAATAACGGCGCAGCATGGGCATCAGCGCCAGCATCTCCGCCTCGAAGCTGCCGGCTGCGGGGGAATGGTTCCCCCGCTTTTCATCCTTCATGCCATCAGGGTTTTGCGGCATCCCATACACCGTTCATACCGTCGCCGGTGGCGTCGCCTTTTTTCGTGTCCTTGACCCAGTAATAAAGCGGCATGCCATCCTTCGCCCATTGCATCTTGCCGTCCTTGCGCTTCACGAGGGAATAGGCGCCCTCGGCCTTGTCGCTGGCGGCTGCGAAAAACGGCGGCCAGTTCACCGCGCATTTGTCATAACAATTGGATACGCCCTTCTTGTCGTTCTTGAAAGTGTAGAGCGTCATGCCTTTTTCGCCCGCCAGCACATCGCCCTTGGCGGTCTTGACGGTTTCGACCATAGGGGCGGCATAGGCCGTTCCGGCAAAAGCCAGAACGAGGGCGGGAACGATAAAGCGGATCTTCATGGACATATCCTCCTTGGTTCGGGCGGCCTCTGCCGCCAGCACATCAAGAGACACCGCAGCCCGACGGATTATTCCCTGCGGCAACGAATTTTCGCGATTTTTAAACTTATCCATTGAGCTAACTATTTCGATATGATAGTTAGCCTTATGGAAAACTATTCAGACGCGCTCAACGATATCTTCCAGTCTCTTGCCGATCCGACCCGCAGGGCGGTGATCCTGAGGCTGGGCGGCGGGGAGGCGAGCATTGGAACGCTCGCCGAGCCCTTCGACATGGCCCTGCCATCCTTCATGAAACATATCCGCCAGCTGGAAGAGGCGGGGCTGATCGTGACACGCAAGCAGGGGCGTGTCCGGTTCTGTTCCCTGGAGAAACAGAGGTTCTCCATGCTCGATGGCTGGTTGTCACAACAACGCGCCATCTGGGAAGGCCGCACCGACCGGCTCGAACAATTCGTCATGGCGCAACAGGACAGGATGTCCAGCAAAGGGGAGAATGACCAATGACCGAGACTTTCAATCCCGACCTCGACCTGAAGATTTCACGCATCATCAAGGCGCCGCGCCGGCTCGTCTGGAATGCCTGTACGGACAGGGCCAGCCTCGAACAATGGTGGGTGCCGCATCCCGGCCAATGCCGGGTCGACCGCATGGAACTCCATCCCGGCGGCGCCTTCGAAACGCGCTATAGCGAGGACGGCACGGCCTTCGGTCCGCATGTCAAAGGATGTTTTCTGGCGGTGGATCATGAGCAGCGTCTGGTTTTTACCGATGCGCTGACGGCGGGTTTTCGCCCCTCCGCCCAGCCGTTCCTCACCGCCGTGATGACGTTTCGCGATCACCCCGACGGCATGGAATATGTGGCTTACGCCATGCACAACAATCTTGAGGATCGCGACAGGCACGCGGAGATGGGGTTCTTCGACGGCTGGAACACGGTTGCGGAGCAGCTGGCGCAGCTTGTCGAGAAGCAAGCGGTCAATTGAGCCTTCATATTGGCGAGATGATTCATCTTTCGTTCTTTTTCTGTTGCGCATGACGCTCGAATCCTGCGATGAGGGCGCATGTTATTTTCACCGCAACAGGACGAAGCGCTGAAGGCTGTTTCCCGCTGGCTGAAGGAAGGCCGGACGCCGGTTTTCCGGCTGTTCGGTTATGCCGGAACCGGCAAGACGACGCTTGCCAAGCATTTCGCGGAAAATGTCGATGGCGAGGTGCTGTTTGCGGCCTTCACCGGCAAGGCGGCGCAGGTGCTGCGTTCGCGCGGGGCGACCAATGCCCGCACCATCCATTCGCTGATCTATCGCCCGCGCGGCGAAGAAACTGTTGAAGACGAGGAAACCGGCAAGACTTCGATTGCGCCGATGTTCTCCATCAACCGCCAGAGCCCGCTCGCCAAGGCGGCCCTTATCATCATCGATGAATGTTCGATGGTGGACGAGCAGCTCGGCAAGGACCTGATGAGCTTCGGCACGCCGATCCTCGTGCTTGGCGATCCCGGCCAGCTGCCGCCGGTTTCGGGCGGCGGCTTCCTCACCGAGCAGGAGCCGGATTATCTGCTGTCGGAAATCCAT
>QFOL01000133.1 GCA_003241215.1 Agrobacterium fabrum | reverse complement strand
TCCCATCATGGGAAGCCCTACATAGGGTCTCGAAAGGGGATTTCCCATGAACGAGACAGTCAGACACGCCCATCCAAATCAACCGGTTTCCATTCCCGTCGAAGGCATGACCTGCGCGTCCTGCGTGCGGCGCGTGGAGACGGCCGCGGCCAAGGTGCCGGGTGTCGTATCGAGCTCGGTGAACTTCGCCACGAAGAAGCTCACCGTCGAACCGGCCGAAGGATTTTCGGCGAAAACGCTCGGAGCCGCCATCAAGAAGGTCGGTTATGATATCGCACCCGACCGGCAGGAATTTGTGGTGGAAGGCTTGCGAGGCGAGGCGGATGCGGAACGGCTGACGGCCATTCTGGAAGCCGTCGCCACCACGGTCGACGTGAAGGTGGACGCCGCGGCCGGCAAGGTTGCCGTTAAAACCATCGGCGGCCGCCGCGAGCGGGATGCGCTGGTGGAAACGGCAAAGCTCGCCGGCTTCGCGCTGACGACACCCAAACCGCACGATCATTCCGCCCACCGGGACCACAGCCAGCACCACGGGCATCATCAGGGCCACGGCCAGATGGCGGCGGCCGGCGAAAGCGGCGGCCATGACCATATGCAACATGCCGGTGAGGAGGGCGCGCTGAAACGCGACCTGACGATCGCCGCGATCCTGACAGCGCCGCTTTTCGTGCTGGAAATGGGCGGCCATCTCTATGAGCCGATGCATCACTGGCTGATGGGCATCATCGACACGCAGAACCTCTATTACATCTATTTCGCGCTGGCGACGGCGGTAATCTTCGGGCCGGGCCTGCGCTTCCTCAAGACCGGTTTCCCGGCCCTGCTGCGCGGCGCGCCGGAAATGAACTCGCTGGTGGCGCTGGGTGTCACGGCCGCCTATCTCTATTCGGTGGTGGCGACCTTCGCGCCCGACCTGCTGCCGGAAGAGGCGCAGTTCGTCTATTATGAAGCGGCAACCGTCATCGTCACGCTGATCCTGACCGGCCGGCTTCTCGAAGCCCGCGCCAGCGGCCGCACGGGAGACGCCATCCGCAAGCTGATGAGCCTGCAGGCGAAGACCGCCCGGGTGGAGCGCGACGGCGCTACCATCGATATTTCCCCCGAGGACCTGGTGGCCGGCGATATCGTCGTCATCCGCCCCGGCGAAAGGCTGGCGGTGGATGGCGAAGTTGTCGAAGGCTCCTCCTATGTCGATGAATCCATGATATCGGGCGAACCGGTGCCGGTGGAAAAGACGGTCGGCGCAACGGTCGTCGGCGGCACCATCAACAAGACGGGCGCCTTCAAGTTCAAGGCGACTAAGGTGGGCGCCGACACCATGCTGTCGCAGATCATCCGCATGGTGGAGGAGGCTCAAGGGTCGAAGCTGCCGATCCAGCTGCTGGTGGACCGCGTCACCGCGCTGTTCGTGCCCGTTGTCATAGCAATCGCTGTCCTGACCTTTATCGTCTGGGCGATCTTCGGTCCCGAGCCTGCCTATACTTTCGCTCTGGTCAATGCGGTGGCGGTGCTCATCATTGCGTGCCCCTGCGCCATGGGTCTCGCCACGCCGACCTCGATCATGGTCGGCACCGGCCGGGCGGCGGAGCTGGGTGTGCTGTTCCGCAAGGGACAGGCATTGCAGGAACTGCGTTCGGCGCAGATCGTCGTGGTCGACAAGACCGGCACTGTCACCAAGGGTCGCCCGGAACTGACCGATCTGGTGGTTGCGGAAGGATTTGCCGACAATGAAGTGCTGGCGCTGGTCGCCGCCGTCGAGGGCCGCTCGGAACATCCGATTGCCGAGGCCATCGTCCGCGCTGCGGAAGATCGGGGGTTGGCAGCGGGAGAGGGACTTGAACCCCCGGCCGTCGAAAACTTCGAAAGCGTGACGGGTTATGGCATCGCCGCGACCGTCAACGGCCGCAGGGTTGAAGTCGGCGCGGATCGCTACATGGCCAAACTCGGCCATTCCGTGGATATCTTCGCTGAAGCCGCCGCAAGGCTGGGCGACGAGGGCAAGACGCCGCTTTATGCCGCCATCGACGGCAGGCTGGCGGCCGCGATTGCCGTCGCCGATCCGCTGAAACCCTCGAGTGTCACCGCCATCCGGGCGCTGCAGGCGATGGGCATCGAAGTGGCGATGGTGACGGGCGACAATGAACGCACGGCGGACGCCATCGCCCGGCAGGTCGGCATTTCCCGCGTGGTGGCCGAAGTGCTGCCCGAGGGCAAGGTGAAGGCGATCCACGAGATGCGCGCCGGCGGCAAGGTGCTGGCCTTTGTGGGGGACGGCATCAACGATGCGCCGGCGCTGGCCGAGGCCGATATCGGCATCGCCGTCGGCACCGGCACGGATGTCGCCATTGAAAGCGCCGATGTGGTGCTGGTCGGCGGCGATCTTCTGGGGGCGGTCAACGCCATCGAGATGAGCCGTGCGACCATGCGCAACATCAAGGAAAACCTGTTCTGGGCTTTCGGTTACAATGTGGCGCTGATACCGGTTGCGGCGGGCGTGCTTTATCCGGCCTTCGGCATCACGCTGTCGCCGATGATCGGTGCGGGCGCCATGGCGCTGTCCAGCGTCTTCGTTCTTGCCAATGCGCTGCGGTTGAAACGGGCGAAGGTGGCCCATCGGGAGGTGACGTCATGAATATCGGCCAGGCATCGGAAGCATCGGGCGTTTCCGCCAAGATGATCCGTTATTATGAGCAGATCGGCCTCATCACGCCGGCCGCCCGCACCGGCAATAATTACCGGGTCTATGGCGAGCAGGACGTGCATAATCTGCGCTTCATCAAGCGGGCGCGTACGCTCGGTTTCTCGCTCGAAGAAACCGAGACGCTGCTGAAACTCTGGCAGGACAAGACCCGCGAGAGTTCGGCGGTGAAGGAAATCGCGCTCGTCCACATCGCCGATCTCGAGCAGAAGATCGCCGAGATGAAGAGCATGGTGAAGACGCTTTCCCATCTCGCCCATTGCTGCGGCGGCGACCACCGGCCCGACTGCCCCATTCTCGACGATCTCGCGGGCGCTGACAAACACGACGCCAGGCCCGCGAGAACCCACTGACTTTTTAATGACAGCCGGCGCGACAATATCGCTACCGGCCAGAAGGAGAAAACCATGAGTGCAACCACCTTCCTCATTCCTGACATGACCTGCGGCCATTGCGAAAAGACGCTGCGCGGCGCTTTGGCCGACGTGCTTCCGGGCGCGTCCGTCAGCATCGACCTCGATGCCCACAGGCTGACAGTGACGGGCGACGCCGCAACCGCGGAAGCGGCGATCCGCGACGCCGGTTATTCGCCGGAACGGGCGGGCTGAAGCATCTCGTCGCTGGAATGAACAGGAAAGATGTGCTACTGAGTAGCATCATCTTTCCTGTCGAGGGAGTGCCACAATGTCCGTCAAGGCCTCAGTTTCCATCTCCGATCAACAGGACAGTTTCGCCCGAAGGCTGGTGGAGGAAGGGCGTTATGCCAGTCGCAGTGCCGTCGTCCAGCGTGGGCTGGAACTGCTCCGGCAGGAAACGGAACTGAAGGACGCCGAACTTGCCGCGCTTCGCGATTTGCTGGTCGAGCGCGGGCAGGGCGACTTCATCTCCTTGGAGGACGGCAAGGAAAGAACGGCGGCGATGATAGCAGCCCGGAAGGCAAGCCATGGCCTTTAAGGTCCTGCGTTCAACGCAGACGGATCAGGACCTCGGCCTCATTCTCGACCATCTCATCCAGTCCTATCTCGACCTCGGTGACGCCTTGCCGGGGGCTTTCGCGCGCGCTGCGCGACGCGTGGGGTCAATTGAAGCGGATATGGAAGCGCTTCACAAAGCGCCTTTTCAGGGCACATTATTGCCCGAAATATTGCCCGGCCTTCGCCGGCTAACGAAAAATCAGGCTGTCTTTTATTTCAATGTCGATGAGGGTGAAAAGACCGTGCGTATTCTCGCGGTCTTTTTCGGCGGGCAGGATCATCGACGCCATATGCTCACGCGCCTCGTGTCCCGTCGCGTCGCGGGTCCTCCCTGAACCGCATCGAAAGCCCGTCTTCCCGGGAGGAATTGCGGTTCCTGCCGCGATGAATTCCGTCAGGCCGGATTGCGTGAAAAAGCCGTCTTGACCTCAATGGCGCTTGAGGTTCTAGTTTGCCCGCCGTATCGCAAAAATGGAAAGGATACGGCTTTGTCGAGTATGGAAATGGCGGAGAAAAACGGCTGGGGCGAATTGTTGAGCGGGGCGAATCTCTCGCTCCTCACCGTCATCTCCGCCGGTATCGGCCTGCACGCTTTTAATCAGTTCGCTATCGTGGCGGCCTTGCCTGTCGCCGTCAAAGAAATCGGCGGCGCTGCCTTTTATAGCTGGGCCTATAGTCTTTATTTCGTCGGTTCGGTGGCGGGCGGCGTCACCGCCGTGCTGTTCCGCGAACGATTCGGCGCGCGCCCCGTCCTGCTTCTGTGCTGCCTGATCTTTTCTTTCGGGTCGGTCCTTTCGGCAGTCGCCGGCGACTTTTTGTGGGTCGTTGTCGGCCGGGCCTTGCAGGGACTGGCTGACGGGCTGATCGTGGCCGTGTGCTACAGCCTCATTCCCGCCGGCTTCCGTTCCGGCCTGCTGCCGAAGGTCTTCGCCATCGAGGCGGCGATCTGGGCGGTCGCCTCCTTCATCGGCCCGCTGACCGGCGGTTTCGCCACCGAGCACATCTCGTGGCGCGCCACCTTCCTGCTGTCGGCGCCGCTGATCCTGCTGCTTCTGGCCTATACCACCATTGCGGTCTCCGCCGAGCGGCCGGTGGCGGCGACGCGCAAACCGCTGGTGCCGCTTGTTCTCTGCCTTGTCGGCGCATTGGCCTTTTCCGCCCCCTCCGCCTTCGAGGATGCCAGCCTGCGGGCGATTTCCCTGCTGGCGGGGGCGGCGTTGCTGTGGGCGTCGCTGCGTGCGGGCGCCCGGCCTTCCGTCGGCCTCTTCCCGAAGGATTCCTTCCGGCTGAAAACGGTGCTCGGCAGCGGCTTCTGGGTGCTGTTCCTGATGTCCTATGCCCAGGCGCTGGGCAGCGTCTATCTCGCTTATGTCGCCATCAATCTCTGGCGGCATGAGCCGACCTTCGCCGGTTTTATCGTGGTGACCATGCCGCTTGCCTGGAGCCTTGTGGCGATGCTCATCGGCAGCCTGCGCTCCGACCGCCTGCGGGAACTGTGCCTGCATTACGGCCCCTATCAGATGGTGCCGGGCTGCGTCCTGCTCGGGCTGGGGCTGGCGACGGGGAACTGGGGTGAGATGCTGCTCGGGCAGATCCTGATCGGCTCCGCTTTCGGCATGTCCTGGGCCGGCATCAGCCAGGCCGCCATGGAGGCCGCGCCGGAAGAGGAACGCGAGATGACGGGCGCGCTGCTGCCGACGGTCGCGACGCTGGGCGCCGCCGCCGGTGCGGGCGCCAGCGGCACTGTCGCCGCCGCAACCGATCTCGTCGCGCAGATCGAACGCGCGGATGTGACGATGCCGATGGTTTATCTCTATGGTCTGGGTGTCGTCGTGTCGCTGCTGGCGATCATCACCGCCACCGGCTTGCGGGGCGAAAGGCGCTAGGGCATTTCCAGTAAAATTGGAACCCGGTTTTCCGTTCGAAAATGTGGAACGGCGGCTCACAGCCGCCGTCAGGACTGGGTGGCGGCGATGGTGATCGCCGCCAGATAAACGACGAAGGACATGATCGCGATTGCGCCGATAATGACGATGATGCCCTTGCCGGCGCGTTTTTTCTCGGCCTTGTTTTCATTGGCCTCGGTCGGAAACAGGATCGGATCGCTGGTGTCGCGGATTTTGGTCATGCGGTTTCTCCTTTCGGCGGAATGGGCGGTTTCGATCTATCAACCGCCCGATCCGCCAAAAGGTTCCTCACGGTTTCAGCGCCCAGCTGGTGGCGTGCACCACCGCGCCGGGGGCGGCCTTCAGCAGCGCCGAGCGCACCGGTTCGAAACCTTCTAGGCGCTTGGTGCCCACATATCGGCCGCGATTGGCGAAGATTTCGATGGAGCCGTAATCCAGAAAGATGCGGATGCGCGAGGCTTTTGCCCCCCTGGCGATATAATGTGGCGAAGGACCTCCCCGCCCGTCCTCGTGGCGGATCCACAGGCCCGTTTCATCGGAAACGACGCCCAGCCTGACCGCCGGATGATCGAGCACCAGTTCGAAGGGCGCGCCGGGCGAGGCAAGCTCGAACAATATTTCCACCGCCCCGTTGATGAAGGTAACACGTTCGCCGGCGGCCAGCCGCGTGCGGTCGAGAATATGGCTGCGCAGGCTTTCCGCCGCACCGATGGGCGGGGTCAGGAGATCGCCGTTTGCATAGTGAATCCGGCGCGGCAGCGTCATGGAAGTGGGGAAATCGATCTCCGGATTGGCATCCGCCCAATTGGCCAGCCAGCCGATGCCGATGATGCTGTCGCCATCCAGAAAGGCCTGGAAGGCGTAATTGTCGGTGCCGAAATCCAGCTCCTGCCCGGATTCCTTGGTGAAGACCTTGCCGTCGAACCAGCCGACATCGGCCATGGTGAGGTTCTTGCGGCCGGTTTCCGGGTCCTCCGAATGCATCAGCCCATAGACCAGCACCCAGCGGGTGGAGCGGGCATTGGCGGGTCCATCGAGCGGCAGCAGGCAGGGGCATTCGATGGCCGTGGTTTTATAACGCGTTTCCACCCACAGCTTGCCCACATAGGTCCAGCCCGATGCGGCGGTGGGGTCCAGCGTCTCGTAAAGCAGGATCACACCGCCGCCGTCGCTCTGGCTGCCGAGCACCATTTTCCACAGGCCGTCGGGGCCGCGAAAGACGTAAGGGTCGCGGAAATCCGGCGTCAGTCCCTGTCCGTCTGGGCGGTGGCCGAGAATGACCTCGGCCTGTCCGGCCATGATGAGATCGGAGGAGGTGGCGGTGAGCTGTATCTGCTGTTCGGGAATGCGGTCCTGCACCTGCTCGGTGAAGAAGACGCGGATGCCCGTTCCTTCCACCAGCGGAATGGTGGAACCGGAATAGGCGCCGCCGCGCTTGTCGGGCCGTGTCGTCAGATCTTCGGAAGGGAAAAGGAAGATCGGCAGGTGCCGCCAGCGCAGATAATCCGACGAGACGGCATGGCCCCAATGCATGGTGTTCCAGCGCAGCCCGTGCGAATAATGCTGATAGAACAGATGCGGCCGCCCCTCGAAGCGGCCAAAACCGTTGGGGTCGTTCATCCAGCCGAAGGGTGGGCGGAAATGATAGCTGCCGGGAAGTTCGGGTGCGGCATTATCAGGCTTGGTATGGACGACGGTGATGCCGGTTTCCAGCACATCCGAAGCGGTAAACCAGTAGATGACGGAAACGGCTGTTGTGACCGTGTCGTAACTCAGCTCCACATGGCCGCCGCCGAAAACCTGATAGATTCGAAAACCGAACTCTTCCGTGTTGACGCTTGAAACCTCAGCGAATTTTCCATTCTGATTGGAAAAGGAGACGGCGCCCGGCTCGGCATCTTTCTTCGCCTTCAGCCAGACATGGAAGGTGGCGTTGACGGGCAGATCGGTATGAATGGTGCGGATGGCGCTTTCCGGCTCGGCTACGGCTTCAACGACGGTCATTGCTTTTCCTTTCCTTCGGCATTCTGCGGGTCAAGCATAGGAACGATGATGGCGCGGGAAAGTTCATTGCGCAAAATTGAATGAGGCGAAGGAGGAGGTTGGGCATTTATCGCTCGCATCCGCCGCCTTCCGGCCCCATATAGGGGCAAAGCAGGGAGTTTATCCGTGATGAAATTCGACAATTCCTATGCCCGCCTGCCGGAACGCTTCAGCGCCGCCGTGCTGCCGACGCCGGTGAAGGCGCCGCGGCTCATCGCCTTCAACCGTGGGCTGGCCGATGAACTCCTTCTCGATGTGGCAGGCCTTGACGATGAAAGGCTGGCGGCGATCTTTTCCGGCAATGTCGTGCCGCAGGGGGCAGAGCCGCTGGCCATGGCCTATGCCGGCCACCAGTTCGGCGGTTTCGTGCCGCAGCTGGGTGATGGCCGCGCCATTCTGCTGGGTGAAGTGATCGACAGGAACGGCAAGCGCCGCGATATCCAGCTGAAAGGTTCCGGCCCGACGCCGTTTTCGCGCCGGGGCGACGGGCGCGCGGCCCTTGGCCCGGTGCTACGCGAATATATCGTGTCGGAGGCGATGTTTGCACTCGGCATTCCCGCCACGCGGGCACTGGCGGCTGTCCTCTCCGGCGAAAGGGTGCAGCGCGAAGTCGGCCTGCCGGGCGGTGTTTTCACCCGCGTGGCGGCAAGCCATATCCGGGTCGGCACGTTCCAGTTCTTCGCCGCGCGCGAGGATGAGGAAGGGATCAAAAACCTCGCGGACTATGTGATCGACCGTCATTATCCCGAGGCGAAAGAGGCAGACAATCCCTATCTCGCCCTGCTGCAAGGCATAGCGCAACGGCAATGCGACCTCATCGCCCGCTGGATGATGGTGGGTTTCATTCATGGCGTGATGAATACCGACAATATGGCGGTGTCAGGCGAAACCATTGATTTCGGCCCCTGCGCTTTCCTCGACGAATATCACCCCAACAAGGTCTTTTCCTCCATCGATGCGCAGGGCCGTTATGCCTTCAACAACCAGCCGGGCATCGCGCAATGGAACATTGCAAGGCTGGCGGAATGCCTGCTGCCGCTGCTTGATCCGCAGGTGGAGAAAGCCGCCGAACTCGCCAATGCCGTTCTCGCCGATTTCGCCGCCGCCTTTCCCAAACGCTGGCTTGCCGGCATGCGCGAAAAGCTTGGCCTGACGCTGGAGGAAGAGGGCGACATCGATCTGGTGCAGGCGCTGCTGGCGCTGATGCAGGCATCGGAAGCCGATTATACGCTGACCTTCCGGCGTCTTTCCCATGCGGCCAATGGCGATGCAGAACCGTTTCGCGGCATGTTTATCGATATTGCGGGGGCAGACGAATTTCTGGCGCGCTGGCGGGAAAGAGCCGGTCGCGAGGGGATTTCCGATTCCGAACGATCAGCGACGATGCTCTCCGTCAATCCCGCCATCATCCCGCGCAACCACCGTATCGAGGAACTGATCGAGGCAGCGGTGGAAGAGGGTGATTTCGAGCCCTTCCACGCCATGCTGAGGGCAATCGCCACGCCTTTTGAGGAGCGGCCGGATAATTTCGTCTATATGCAGCCGCCGATGAGCCATGAGCGGGTGTTCAGGACCTTTTGCGGGACGTAGCGTAGCGCTGATCCGCAGCGCTGGAGCGAGCGGGTGCCTGTTTCGCCTTCTCCCCGAGGGGGAGAAGGTCGCGGCAGCGGGATGAGGGGGCAAGGGTGCGATCCATCGCTGGCGTTGCCCCCTCATCCGACCCTTCGGGCCACCTTCTCCCCGGCGGGGAGAAGAAACCGGCGGCGATGCTGTGCCTTTAAATCACCCAACCCGCGCCAGCGGCTCATGCGAACCATAATAGTGTCCGAACCGGTTTTCGAGGAACTTCGGCAGCGCCACTTCCTCCTGTCGCACGAAGCCCTTCTGCGGCAGGGCGCCTTCGGCAAGCAGATCGAGAACCGTGCAGATGCCTGCGGCGGTGGTGATCTGGATGGCGCTCATCATCCGGCCGGAAACCGGGCCGGCATAGACCTTGTTGGCATAGGTTTCCTGCAGGAAACGGCCGTTGCGGGTGCCGCAGACGGTGACGAAGACGATGACCACATCCTGCATGGTACCGGGCAGGGCGTTTTCGAACAGGTCCTTCAGCACATCGCGGCGATTGCGCAGGTTGAGGTCGTTCAACAGCGCCTTCATGATCGCCACATGGCCGGGATAACGGATGGTGCGGTAATTCATCGTCCGCACCTTGCCTTCCAGCGTGGTGACGCCGTCGAGCGAGAATTCTTCACGCTCCTCAAGCGCCGGAACGGCGGTGAGGCGGCCTTCGACGATCGCTTCGCAGGGCTCGATATATTCGTTAATCAGCCCATCCGTGCTCCAGGTGAGGTTGTAGTTGAGCGCATTGGACGGGTATTGCGGCAGAGCGCCGACGCGCATACGCACGCTGTCAAGCTTGTCGAACTTGCCGGCAAGATCGGCGGCGACGATGGAGATGAAGCCGGGCGCGAGGCCGCATTGCGGGATGAGCGCTGTCTCCGCCGTTTCCGCCAGGGCCTTGACCTTGCGGGTGGATTCCACGTCTTCGGTCAGATCGAGATAATGGGTGCCGACGGCAACGGCCGCTTCGGCAATGCCCGCCGTCAGGTGGAAGGGGGCGGCGGACAGCACGGCGAATTTGCCCTTCAGCAGTGCTTCGAGCGCCGGACGGTCGGTGATGTCGACGATCTCGGTGTCGACCCGCTCATGTGCTGGCACATTGGCCAGCTGGTCGGCCGAGCGATCGGCAACCGTGATGCGATAATCGCCCGTTGCGGCCAGCATCCAGGCGATGGCCGAACCGATATTGCCCGCGCCTATGACGATGATGTTTTTCATATTTTTGTTCCCCGCAGAAAAATTCGTAGGCACAATCATATTGCGGTTTAACTGCGATTCGGAGCTTCACTATGTGCAGATCGCTCGTTATTATTGAACAATAAGACGACAGGATTGATCACTATGACGATCACTGAGAAGGACCGGGCGCTGCTGGCGCTGCTTTCCGAAAACGCCCGCATGCCGGTGGCGGAACTGGCTCGCAGGCTCGGCCTTTCGCGCACCACGGTGCAGGCCCGCATCGAGCGTCTGGAGGCGGACGGCGTGATCGCGGGTTATGGCCTCAGGCTTTCGGAAAGCTATCTTTCCGCGTTGGTGCGCGCGCATGTGCTTATCACCATCGGGCCCAAGGCTCTGCCGGCGGTGACCGCGGCGCTTGCCGCCATCAAGGAAGTGACGACGCTGCATTCGGTCAGCGGCACATTTGACCTGATCGCCATCCTCGCCGCCCCTTCGATCCTCGATCTCGACCGGCTGATCGACCGAATTGGCGCGCTCGACGGCGTGGAGCGCACGCTGTCATCGATTATTCTGTCGACGCGCATTTCGCGGTAGCCTTAATTGGAAATATGCACTTTCACTTGGCTGAAATCGTTTCGGGCGATATCCTGTTTCGGAATCGTTAGGACGAGATGATACATATCGCCCCACTTCCAATTAATGAGATGGCTGGTAGGCAATTCCAGCAGTGTTACGTCCTTGTCCACAAACCTATGCACATGGCCGTCCGGAAACTCGCTCATTAAACCCATTTCACGCTGGGCGTCGTAGGTCGCCTGTTCTTCGATCTTGGCCCGCCACGCGAGTGGTAAGGTTGTAGAGTTCTCCGCATAAAGGTGTGCCGCATAGTGAAATGTGGACGCCGCCCAATTCTGCAACCAATGACCAATAGCCGCGGGCGGGCAGATGATAGGAAACACTTTCGGGGAGTCCGCTTCATTGTCACCCGACCTCTCGATAGCTTCCAGCGCGGCGATCGCCCTGTCGATCTGTCCTTCTGAGAAAGGTTCTGCTTCGCCGCCCGTCGATATCTGAGTGCGCAATGTCTCCAACTGCGAAAGATGAAGTTCGGCTGCCGACAATTCGCGTGTAGCGAGCGCTATTCGGTCTTCATCAACTTGTCGCGAAGCCTCTTGTTCGCTATAGCCCTCCGCCGCTGTGGACGATCGCTGCAAATTCGCTGTTGCGCAGTCGATTGCTTCTCTGCTCCATCGTAACCTTCTGCGTACAGCTTCCTCGGCGGCTTCCAACAGCAGAAGCGTACTTTTCCTATCGAACGGTTTCCAGCTCGGCTCGTTCAGATCAAAGCCTGTATTGAAGACGATGAAGCGCGGGTTATGGGGTGATCGCCATTCGCATAAATTACCGGGTCTTGTTCCCGCGAAGATACCGTGTGCACTTCAATAGGCCACCTCGGTACATCCTTTCTCACCACCAACCATCCCATATTTTCCGAAAAAAGCCACGGAACATCGACCTGCGCGGGGGGCTTCGTCGGTGCGCTAGAAGAGTAGGTATGTAAAACCTTCGCGACAGCTCGGCCGTCTTCGAAACCTAGAAAGAAACAAAGCCAGCCCGAACGTGGCCCCGCGCCATCCCACAACTTCCGGGGTAGGCAGGAACAGTCGATCTGCGCCAAAAACGCTGCCGGCTTTCCGTCGCAGGTCGGCCATCCGGTGCCCTCAGGCAGAGACGGATTGCCGCCGAACCAGCTACGTGGCGTGCCGGGCTGTATGGGCACTTGAGGCACCAGCCGGACGAACGGCTTTGGTCGCTCATTGGCCTTCATCATTTCCCGGACGCGTACGACGTGCGCGACGACACCCTCCAACATATCCAGCGCAAATCGCCTGTCCTCCGGGGGAATCTCGGCCTGCGATGTCTGATCAAGCTGCAGCGGAGGAATGGGGTTCGACGCAGCCTTTGGCGCATCCCGGCTCAAAACGAGGATTGGGAGCAGTAGTGTCAGAAACGCCAGCAACGCCAAGGTGTTGGCGCCGCCGAGCCACGAAACGAGGCCAATCTGGATCGCCGTATCGATCGCTTTAAACGCATGCGGCACATGCTCAGTAAAACCTGTATGCAGACGGGTGCCGAAATATATCGTGAATAAGGCCATGAAAACAAAAACTATAACGGCACGTCCCTGCGATTTCATTTTCGCCCCCCGCAAAATCAGAGGTAATTTTAAACCGCGGCTCTTTAAAAAAGATGTCGAGCCAGATGTAAAATGTGGAAATCGGAAAACCTTGCAGCAGCAAATTATCTCAGGATAAAACCCTCTCATCATAAGCCCTCTGTGCCGCCATCACCGCGTCCATATTGCCCTCCGCCCAATGGGCAAGCGCCGCCACGGTGTCCGTCAGCGTGCGCCCCAGCGGCGTCAGTGAATATTCGACGGTGACAGGAACCGTTGGAAAAGCCTGCCGTGAAATCAGCCCGTCACGCTCCAGCTTCTTCAGCGTCTGCGACAGCACCTTCTGCGATATGCCCTTGATCTCGCGCCGTAACAGGTTGAAGCGAACGGCA
>QFOL01000132.1 GCA_003241215.1 Agrobacterium fabrum | reverse complement strand
AATATCATGATATTGTTATTATGATCGATCGCCACTCAAATCTGAACTCCACTCCAATCAAATCCATCTGGCTCATATAGTTTCCACGCATAACAATTTCCCATTCAGATCAGCAAATTCAACATAAAACTCATATATTTATGCGTAGTTGGCCCGCAATCCGCAAATTGCAGGTCAGTAAAATCAGTTTTGCCCGCAGATTCTCATCCGCCTTCAGTCAAAAATATACAATCCACCAGCACATATATTTTATATGCTTTGCGTTGGTTATTATATAAATATATGTTTACGGAAGCCGCCCAGATCGCAACTGGCCTGCCCTCCTCCTATCGACCATCGAATCAAAACTCTCCTTCTGGTTGCGTAAATAATGCTTCTTGAGCTTCCGATTTCGAAGCCTTGCCCTAGCATAAAGAGATCGTGCCAGCCTTCTCCTCATCAGGGCAGTATCTGCACGAGTAGCAAGGACGTACATTTCATAGAGACCCATTTGAACACACCTTTCCTATCACGCGACGCAGCTGCGACCGTGTTGTGAACTTCATCTCTTTTTCCATCAGCCTTTCAGCTCGATGGGCATTGCAACGGGGCACTGAAAATTGCCGCCTAGGGAAAATAAAGACACTTATCAGTGCCCCGCATCAGCGGTTTATGCCTGTCAAAGTCTGACAATCGGCAAATGCATTTTGGAGAAATAGAACGGCCCACCACACACCAAATTCTATCTCTCCTCTGGTCATTGCCAGAGGCCAATCCCTGCCAGACCCCGAAATATGAGAGTGACGTCCTCTCTCACAACCGGCGCTGGTTCCGTTTCAAAACCGGAATGTCTCCCGGTTCATAACGGAACAAGGGCAATATAAATCAGGCAAACAGGGTGGGGATGAACGGGGAAGCAAAAATCCTTCCTCTGGCCTGCTGCCGGTTTCATGGACATCGAGTTAAGGTGTTCCTCCTGAAACTGGAGAGCATGAATGCAAAGACGAATGTTCCGCCGCGAGTATAAGCTTGAAGCGGTGAAACTGATCAGGGAACGTGGGGTCACTGTTGACCAGGCAGCCCGTGACCTTGATGTCCACGAGAATGTGTTGGATGTACTTACACAAGCTATGCAGGGGGATATTGAGGCGCGGCTAGCTTCCCTATGCCCATCTTAAACTTGTCGAGTATTGGGTGAAGCTTTGCCCATCGCGAGAGGACGGGCACATTGAACGGTTCCCAAGCTAGCTCTAAGGCTGTCAAGACATTCCTGCCTCCACCCTTCGTGCCTGTAGCTTGTGAGATAGATTGCTCTAGAGCCACAACTGTATCGAGTGCAGCTTCGACGATTTTCTCTGCTTTATAAGGAAATTTGTTCTCAATTGTTGTGTTGGCGATCAAATCGATCATGTAGTTCATCCTAATGACGCCTGGTGGATGATCAGAATTGAACATCGTATCCACGTCAACCGGATGATCGTCAAAACCTCGAACGATCGAAAAAACTCCAAATACAAAACATCGTAACCGAAGGAGTTCCTTTTCTGCTTCACTGGCGCTTGGAAGGATTTCCTCTATAGCAACCGGGCTTTGTAACCGTACTTGAAGTAATAGCCACGTTGCAAAGCAGTCGGCATCGAGTTCAAGAGCTTGGCTTGTGAGGTTCTCATCGCGTTCCTCCGAAGGGTCATCTTCTAGAATAAAGGTGAGACCGTTAAACTCTTTGCCAAGCTCTAAATGTCCATTAATGATATGTCCTAGCTCATGGTATACCAACCATTCAATAGCGCCATATGCAATTTGTGAGCAAAATGTTTTCAATGGCTCATTGAATTCAACAGGTGCTTCAAAGCCAAGCGCTCTATACGCGGCAAACGTATCGGACGCCGACGCTTCAGCGCGGTTGGTATAGGTGTCGAGCGCGTACTCAAGGTGTTGAGCAATCGCCGATGTGCTCATAAGATGAGTGATGGTGGCAATCGTACGCATTGGTGCTGCAAGCCATACTGCCACGCAGTACTCATCTTCGCCAAGATTGACGGCACAGGCTTGGAGGTCCTTCTCGGCGTCGAGGATGAAACAAAGGTAAATCTTTGCGCGCACCTCCAGCTTCCGAGTGAGATTATCAATAGATTTTCGATAGAGAGTGAAATACCGCCGTGCCAAAAATGTAACGCTGTCATTGCCTTCTGTCTCGAGCACGAGTCCATTGAAGCCAAGCTGCCGCAATAGATCGTTGATACTGGATATGTGCGCATTTGGCAGGTCAGTCAGCATTGTCCATCTCCTTCTCCGCCAATTATAGGCCGAATTGAATAGCCCCGAGTTTCGTAGACACCCTCGGTATAGATTTTCTGCTGCTTCTCGAAGTCTACGGCGACAGCTGGCACGTTTCCCGCAAAGACGACTTTTTTGAGCGGACTGATCGGAAAATGTGGGGCTTAAGTTCAGCCGAGATGGGCCAGTCATCACGGCGTTAGCCGGCAATACCCGCTCTAGCCAGTTTGGATAATGCCTCTGGCATCGAGCGCCGTGAGATCTTCCCTCAAGCGTACGGCCATATCCATCCGCTCATGCAGGATACTCATCACACCCAGGTCGCCGTTATCAAGCTTTCGGAAAAACAGGTAATGATGCTCGTACCGGCTGAAATAAGCCTCGCGCATGATGTCACCGGGAATGGCAAGTCTTTGGGGAAGACGCCGCCAAAGCAGGTGGTTGTCGCAGAGGCGCTGCAAATGCGCGTGCAGGCCACGTATATAGGTCTCCGCCTGCGCCTCGCCCCAAGCATCCACGGTGTCACGCCAGATTTTATCCTGTGCGGCGTCGGCAGGCGCATAAAAGCGATAAGCTGCCATAACTAACGACGTTTGTTTCGGCCGATTACATCATCAGCAGAGACAACTACAAACTCGCTGTCATCCGCGCGCATGGCAGGAGACAGTTCCTTTTGCAAGGCACCCCATGCCTCGTCGCGGGTTTGCAGGTCACGCCGAATAAGCGCTCGAATATATTCGCTCGCATTCTCATAAAGACCGTCATCACCAATCTGCTGCTGGATATGGTCTTGCAATGCTCCGCTGACTTTGACGTGAATGCTTCCTGACGCCATGGCGTTTTCCTTTCGGTCTCCTCGACTATGAAAAGCGTAGCATATATTGTCAATATTCATCACAGCGTGCCGGCAACGCGTGCCCCTTGGTCGATCGTAAGCGCCACAGGGGTCAAATCGCTATATCGTTTACTTTGCCGACCGGTTGAAATATTTCCAGTCTAACGAGAAAATACAAATGAGGATCAGGAATTGAACGTCATTACAGGAACAGGATTTGCCGCTGCTGCCCTGCTTTTTTCGAGCTCTGCCGCCTTTGCCGCGCCGACATATCTCAGCTGTGAACTCGCAACTTCGAAGGGAACCCCTCAGGTGTTCAATTTCGCTCTCGACGAAGCCACCGGGACATTTGGAGTTTATGTCCCGGCTTCTGGAAGTCAGAGAATGGAGAAAGGCACCTTTGTCGGTGGTAAAGCGAGTCTGAATGAAGGCTCGGTGGCATGGGAGATCGACATCGCCAAAGGTTCAGTCGTTCGAGACAAGCGCATGGTTGGCGAAAAGGACAGCGGGACCTGCAAGACGATCTCGCATGCGCAGAGCGGCTTTGAAGAGTAATTGCCGATCTAGGCCGTGGACTCGTTTTGACGGAGTACGATGCGAATGCAGATCGATGAAGCCGAGAAATTGGGTCTTCTCAACGTTGGCGGCAACTGCAATTCCTGACGCCAGAAGGCACCTGCGAAAGTTAGTGGTTTACAGTCACTGCTTTCTAGATTCCCTACGAAACCCGCACACGTCAGAAGCGGTGACGCCGCCTGCCCGGCTCTATCAGGACTTCATTTTCAGCAACTCAGGAAAATCATAATAACGCAACCGCTTGTCACGGCAGCGGTAGTCATTCTTTGAGACGTCCACACTCACGTTCTGATATAGGGCTACACCGATATAGGACCAATTCGGGTTGGCACGTTCCGCCGTCCGCGTGCAATAAGCGTAGATCTGCCTTTCAGGATCGAGCAGCACTACGCTCGAAATCTCGGCTTTCGTGAAATCTCCGGGTTTGATGGTTCCGCGCAAGGCGTCCACATATTCGCGTTTAATCGATCTGGACGGAGGACGCTGCGAATCCAAAACAGATTGTGGCGCCGGGCTCTGGCAGCCAGTCAGTGTCATTGCGGCTGCACAGAGTAATAGAGTCGTCCTCATTCAATTCATTCCCCAAAAGGCAAGGTACAACACGCACAATATATCCTGCAAATATTGAGATAATATCCTCAACGCACAGGTATCCACAGCCTATAGTATCAAGATCACTCTTCGATAGTCCGGGCAATAACCATGCATCAAGCAGGTTGCGGTCTGCCGGTTCCTGTCGCATATCCAAAATCGGATGCAGCCTCCCAATAGTCCAGGTATTCGCGAAGTGGCACACAACTAAAAATTTGGTAATTTAATCCGCACGCTGCGTTGGACATTTGAGGCGGCGCTACTAAAAGATAAGCAAGGGGATCAGCCATTACCCGTCTCGTGATCGACCATAACGACAATATCAGGTGGATTGTCCTTTCCTTTGGCGGCATGGCCTGGCTGATCAGAACCTGAAACTGAACCCGCCGCACCCGGTTGCCATACCACGCGGCAAGCATTTGGCGCCATCATGCGACTTAGCACCATCACGAACCTCGCTTATGCCGTGACACTGATATTGACG
Organism: Agrobacterium fabrum; assembly: GCA_003241215.1. GTDB lineage: Bacteria > Pseudomonadota > Alphaproteobacteria > Rhizobiales > Rhizobiaceae > Agrobacterium > Agrobacterium fabrum_A. The sequence continues at coordinate 5,319 of QFOL01000132.1, read as the reverse complement.
ACAGTGTCGGCGACCACATTCATTTTATCGGCCAGGAGCGCTTCTAAAGAGCGTGCAGCAATAGAGACTCACCTTGAACTGAATGATCTCGGCGAGGAGCTGGCAATTGTCGCCAATGAGCGCACAGAAGAGGCGCGCCTCTACATCATGCGGGGCGATGAACAGCATCTGGCAAAGTTCTATGTCGACGAGGACCAGGAAAACCGGCTTGAAACGAATCTGGACAAACTCTCTGAGCACGGTGCTTCGCAGCAGGAGCAGGAATTGTTTCTGGACATACGCAGAAGCGCCGACACGCTGGATAAGATCGAGCGTCAGGCCATCGGATTTTATCGCTCCGGCCGCCAGAGCGATGCGCAACAGCTCCTGTTCGGCAATGAATATTACCAACTGCATGAGGGCTTGCTGAAGAGTGTCTCAACGCTGAGAGAAACCGTTGCGGCTCGCACCCAGGCAATGGTCGATCAGGCAAAGAGCCGAAGCGATTTCTACGGATCGATCGCGAAGGTCATGCTGGCGCTAACGGCGCTGATGTTTTTGGCCGTGCTTTATTTTGTCCTGAGCAGGCGAGTGGCCGCCCCCCTGATCAGGATGAGCAACATTGTCATGCGCCTTGCCAGGCAGGATTACAGTATCGATGTACCCGACGAAGGGCGTCGCGATGAAATTGGAGAGATGAACCAAGCTATAAGGATCTTCCGCAGCAACGGGCTGGAGCGGGAACGGCTTGATGCGGAGCATCGTAAAAATCAGCGCATCAAGGACCTGATCCTGCAGATGATGCATCGGATTCAGGCATGCCAGAATCAGAACGAGCTTTCCGACGTGGTATCGAAGTTCATGCCGCAGATTTTTCCTGCCATCGCAGGACGCCTGCTTGTCTTCAAAGAAAACAGTTCGCTACTTCAATCTGGCGGTAAATGGTCCGACCCGTCGTTTTCCGCGGCGGAGTTTCTAATTGATGATTGTTGGGCACTGCGCCGCGGGCGCCCCCACACCAGCAATCCGGACGGCGACGATGTCGTCTGCCATCATCTACAGGAAAACTCCGGCACCGGCCTCTGTATCCCGCTGACTGCTCTGGGGGAGACCGTTGGCCTGTTGTATCTCGAAATCCTGACAAGAAGCGAAACGCTCGAAACAGAGCGACTTTATCTGGAACTTCTCGCAGAGAATATTGGCCTTGCGGTCGCAAATCTCCAGCTTCGGCAGCGGTTGGTGGGCATGGCCAAACAGGATGCGCTGACAGGTCTTTCAAACCGCCGGTCTCTTGATGAAGCACTGAACAGGCATCTTGAAAAGCCGGATGAGCCGCTCGCCTGCCTGATGCTGGACATCGACTATTTCAAGCGTTTCAACGACCGCTTTGGCCACGATGCCGGTGACGCTGTCATGCAATACGTGGCACAGGTTCTTTCCGAAGCCGTTGGCGATGCGGGTCATCTCTTCCGTTTCGGCGGGGAGGAATTTACCGTGCTGATGCCTGGAGCGGGAATTGAAGCAGGAATGAAGGTTGCGGAAAAACTCCGGCGTGCTGTCGAGCAGGCGCCGGTCAACTACCGCGGTCGTCTTCTCGACCCTATTACCGTCTCTGTCGGTATAGCAACTGCACCCGCCGGCGGGACTGTCAGCAGCGTGCTGGAACGAGCCGATGCTGCACTGTTGAACGCCAAACAGAGTGGTCGCAACAGATGGGTATCGTTCGACACGATCTAGCGAACGGTTTCCCGGCCAATAGCGGCACAGGACGTGAACACCAAAAAATTGAAGACGGTGCGGCCTCAAGCACGCGTGGCTTAACCGATAGAGCTGGCTCCACGAACTCAAAGATCTCGCGATTGACGGCAGATGCCATGAAGCGCGATCCACTTGAGGGTCGAACACCGCTATGACGTGACCGAAGCGATCGCGCAGGGACGTGCCCAACGTTGTGCGGCGCACAAAATTCGGAGAAATAGGCATGAAATTTGGATTTTTAGATACATATCATCCGAAAAAATTCGTCTAAAACTCTTCCAACTCAAGGAGAGAAACCATGACGGACACGACATCAGAATTTGATGGGTCAACAATTGCCCTGGAGGCCGCCGAGCAACCCGCATGGACCGCTGCGACCTGGTTCGCGGTTCTTTCGATGGCGGCCACCAGCTTTGCGCTGGTATCGGCCGAGTTCCTGCTCGCGGGATTGTTGACGCCCATGGCGCGCGATCTCGGCATTACCGAGGGTACGGCCGGGCAGGTTGTTACGGCGACAGCTTCCGTGGGCGCCGTGACGGCTTTGCTGAGCAATGTCCTCATCGGCAAACTGAACCGCAAGACCGTGCTTGTCGGTCTTAGCGCACTGGCGATCGGCTCCAACATTCTCGCATCAGTTGCTGCCGATTTCTGGCTGTTGTTGGTGGGCCGGGCCGGACTGGGTATTGCGCTCAGCGGCTTCTGGGCACTTTCGGTTGCGGTTGTGGCGCGGCTTGTCGGCGCGAATTCGACCGGGCGCGGCATGGCTATCGTCACCCTCGGCGTTTCGCTCGCCACCATTGCGGCTCCTTCGATGGGCGCCTTGATCAGCGACTGGCTGGGATGGCGCATCGCCATGTCTATGACAGCTGGACTTGCCATAATTGCCATGCTGCTGCAGATACTCAGCCTGCCGTCGCTGCCGGCAAGTACGAGCAACAGTCTTTCCGATGTTTTCCGGCTGACGCGGCGGCGCAGCGTTCAGCTGGGCATGCTGGCGATACTGTTGCTGATGACGGGGCATTTTGCCGGTTCGGTCTATGTGCGTCCCTTCCTCGAACAGGTGACGCTGCTTGAGACCACGCCGATCGCTCTCGCCCTGCTCGGCTTTGGCGTCGCTTCCGTGATCGGCAATGTACTGGGGGGCCGGATGGCTGACACCAGTATCCGCCTCGCACTCATCGTTACCGCCGCCCTGATGGCATTTGCGACGATCGCCCTCGTTGTCTGGGGTGTTCATACCGGCGCCGCATTTGCTCTCGTCGCCCTTTGGGGGCTTGCCTTCGGCATGGCGCCTGTGGTGCTGCCCACCAACCTTTCCCGCGGCGCACCCGACGCGCTGGAAGCGGCAGGCAGTCTGATGGTTGTTTCTTTTCAGGTGGCCATCAGTATCGGGGCGGTTTTGGGCGGCTATATCGTTGATTCCTATGGGGCTATTGCTCCGCTGGCTCTGACCGCGATCCTGGCGGCATCCACGGTCGCTCTCGCCCTGCTGCAGCGCCCCGAGTGATCGTTGCTTTTCCTCCTCACACTGTCTGGAGGGAAGACGTCTGATCAAGCACCATCGCGCAGGCGTCGCGCGAAAAAGCACGCCGGCGGACCTATCCGCGATCTGCGGCCGCATTTAGCGGTGTAAAAACCGGGCGACGGATGACCGCCGCCCGGTCGACGCGTCGATAGGGCATCAGCCGCCGAGGACGAAACGGGAGAATGCCAGGGCATTGCGAGCATCCTCATCCATTTTCGCGAGGTCGGCGCCGTCGCTGAGGTCACGCCATACCTTGATGTCGGAGCCGATCGTCCCGCCGGTCTTGACGAAGGGTTCCATGACGACCGCGCCGGTGTAATCTATATCGCGAAGCGCGAGGCCGATTTCGTGCCAGGGCATCCTGCCCTTGCCCGGCACGCGGCGATTGCTCTCGCCGGTGTGGAAATGCCCGAGCAACGGGCCGGCCGTGCGGATGGCTTCACCAAAACTGTCTTCCTCGATATTCATGTGGAAGGTATCCAGCATGACCTTCACATTGTTCTTGCCGACATCCCTGACGAAGGCAACGCCTTCGGCCGCGGTATTGAGCACGTGGTTTTCAAAGCGGTTGAGGACTTCGATGCACAGGTTGATGCCGAGATCATTGGCGAAATCCGCAATGCCGTTGATACCCTCGACACCGCGGGCGTAATCGCCCGCCTTGTCGACGGGTTGGGAATAGTCGATCGGCCAGTAGGAATGCAGTGCGCCGCCGATGGTGCGGATGTCGAGCTTGGCGACATTGGCAAGGGTGCGTTCAAAAAACGCCTTGCCCGCCGCGCGCACCGAAGCATCCTCCGAAGAGAGGTTCTTCGTTTTCGACGGGCCGATGCCGGCGGTGAGGATGATGCCGTTATCCCTGGCGCTCCGCTTGATGTCGGCAAGTTCGGCGTCGCTATAGTCGTTGATGTGGTGTGCGGCGACCTCGATGACGTCGAAACCGAGCTTCGCGACCTTCTCGACATAGGGACCGAACTTGGCGCTCCACTCATGTTCCCAGTAAGAATAATAGATGCCGTGTTTCATGGGGGTCTCTTTCACTTTTCTGTTTCGCTGGTTCTTGATTGGAGGCGCGCGTTCAGCCGATGTCAGGAGGAGGATTTGCTTCCCGGATTTCCGATGCGAAGGTCCGGTTGCGTGCTCGTGGAAATGATGAACCGGCCATTCGGAAGGTCGTTCTCCTCAACCTTGCGGTTGATCTCGTCTTCGGCGAGGCCAAAGCTGCGCCAGCGCTCCCTGAGGCGGTTGCGCAGGTCGTCCTCGCCGACATCGACGAAGACGGTCAGGTCGAATATCGGTTTGAGGCGATCCCAGGGCGACTGGCCGGCAAGCAGATAATTGCCCTCACAGACAATGATATCGACGGATTGCGGGATAAGGCGGCCGCCGGCGCGGGCGATCTCGATCGCGCGGTCAAAGACGGGGACGGCGACGATATCATCCTCATTGGCCTTCAGACGCCCAAGCATGTGCCGCAATCCGTGGGCGTCAAAGGTATCGATGGCGCCCTTGAACGGACGGCGCTTCATCTCCTCAAGCACGGCATCGTCATAATGAAAGCCGTCCATCGGAAAAAGCGCGGCGGATACGCCTTCACCAGCGTTCAGAACATCCACCACACGTTCGGCGATGGCGGATTTTCCCGATCCCGGCGCGCCGGCAATGGCGATCATCACGCGCCGGCCATTCGCGCCGGCGGAACGTTTGAGGGCGAGGGCCGCAATTTCACGGGCATTGTCGTCAATTTTACTCAAGGTACTCTTCGCCTCGATGAATGATGGGGCAACCGGCCTTAATCGGGCCGGCGATCAGAAAATCCGGTACTGGTTTGCCTTGTCGCGCAGGAAGGCCAGTCCCTTGTCCAGCACCTCCTCGGCGCTGGCGGCGACGGGCCGCCAGGTCGAAATCGCACCCGCCATGTCCGCGGGCATGGCCGCAAAACTCTCGAGCGTCAGCACCCCCTTGAAATCGATGGCGGCGAGCGCGGAAAACACTTCGTCCCATGCGACATTGCCGAACCCCGCCGTGCCGCGGTCGCTCTCCGACATATGCATGTA
>QFOL01000131.1 GCA_003241215.1 Agrobacterium fabrum | reverse complement strand
TGCTGCGTTACCATGGCCTCGCTAACCGAAAGGAAAAAGAATGCGGATTGTGATGATCGGTTCGGGTTATGTCGGCCTTGTGTCCGGCGCGTGTTTTGCGGATTTCGGCCATGACGTGGTCTGCGTCGACAAGATGCCGGAGAAGATCGAGGCCCTGAAAAACGGCCATATTCCGATCTTCGAACCGGGTCTGGAGACCATCGTCGCCAACAATGCCAAGGCCGGGCGGTTGAGCTTCACCACCGATCTTTCCGCAGCCGTCGCCAATGCCGATGTCGTCTTCATTGCGGTCGGCACGCCGTCGCGGCGCGGCGATGGCCATGCGGATCTCGGTTATGTCTATGCGGCGGCGAAAGAGATCGCCTATGCGCTTGACGGCTTCACGGTCATCGTCACCAAATCCACCGTTCCCGTCGGCACCGGCGACGAGGTGGAGCGTATCATCCACGAGGAAAACCCCTCGGCCGATTTTGCGGTTGTCTCCAATCCGGAATTCCTGCGCGAAGGTGCGGCCATCGAGGATTTCAAGCGGCCGGACCGCATCGTCGTCGGCCTTTCGGACGAGCGCGCCCGCCCCGTCATGACCGAGGTTTACCGCCCGCTCTATCTCAACCAGTCGCCGCTGCTCTTCACAACCAGACGTGCGTCCGAGCTGATCAAATATGCCGCCAACGCCTTTCTGGCGATGAAGATCACCTTCATCAACGAGATGGCTGACCTCTGCGAAAAGGTCGGCGCCAATGTGCAGGATGTCTCGCGCGGTATCGGTCTCGATGGCCGCATCGGCTCGAAATTCCTGCATGCCGGCCCCGGTTATGGCGGCTCCTGTTTCCCGAAGGACACGCTGGCGCTCGCCAAGACCGCGCAGGACTACGACGCGCCCGTGCGGCTGATCGAGACCACCATCGCAATCAACGACAACCGCAAGCGCGCCATGGGCCGCAAGGTCATCAATGCGGTGGGCGGCGATGTGCGCGGCAAGAAGATCGCCGTGCTCGGCCTCACCTTCAAGCCGAACACGGACGACATGCGCGACAGCCCGGCAATCGCCATCATCCAGACCCTGCAGGACGGCGGTGCGAAAGTGGTCGGTTACGACCCGGAAGGCATGGCGAATGCCCGGCACCTGATGGAAGACATCGTATACGCGGCCGGCCCTTACGAGGCGGCGGAAGATGCCGACGCCGTGGTGATCGTGACGGAATGGAACCAGTTCCGCGCGCTCGACCTGCCGCGCCTGAAGGCGATCATGAAGAGCCCGGTGCTTGTGGATCTGCGCAATATCTACCGCACGGATGAGGTCGCCGCGCATGGTTTCATCTATGCTGCGGTCGGCCGTCCGCATGAAGGCGGTTCCGACAAGGGCGCATAGAGGTTTTGTTTTCGCCATTTCATTAAAAGGTTTTCTGCGCTTCGGTCAGACCGCAAACGCACCAACGGATTCGGGATATAATCATCATGCGTTATCTGGTTACCGGCACGGCAGGCTTCATCGGCTTTTATGTTGCCAAGCGACTGTTGGACGCCGGCCATTTCGTGACCGGTTTCGACGGCATGACGAAATATTACGATGTCAGCCTCAAGGAAAAACGCCACGCCATCCTTTCCCGCTCCAATGGCTTCCGGGCAGAAATCGGCATGCTGGAAGATACGGATGCGCTGAAGCGCGCGGCGGAGGCTGCCGAGCCTGAGATCATCATCCACCTCGCCGCACAGGCGGGCGTCCGTTACAGCCTTGAAAATCCGCGCGCCTATGTCGATTCCAATCTCATCGGCTCGTTCAACATGCTGGAGCTCGCTAGAAGCTTGCAGGTCAAGCACCTGATGCTGGCATCGACCTCCTCCATCTACGGCGCCAACGAGAAAATACCCTTCGCGGAAAGCGACAAGGCCGACGAGCCGATGACGCTTTACGCCGCCACCAAAAAATCGATGGAGCTGATGGCGCATAGCTATGCCCATCTGCACAAGCTGCCCACCACCGCCTTCCGTTTCTTCACGGTCTATGGCCCATGGGGACGGCCGGACATGGCGCCGATCAAATTCGTCGACGCCGTTTCCAACGGCCGGCCGATCGATATTTACGGGCAAGGCAATATGAGCCGCGACTTCACCTATATCGACGATCTGGTCGAAGGCATCGTCCGGCTAAGCACGGTCATCCCATCGGAGGAAAACCGCGTCACGCAGGAAGGTATCACCGACACGCTTTCCCATCACGCGCCCTTCCGCCTGGTCAATATCGGCGGCGGCCAGCCGGTGGAGCTGATGCATTTCGTCGAGACGGTCGAAAAGGCGGTCGGCAAACCCGCGATCCGCAACATGCTGCCGATGCAGCAGGGCGATGTTCCCCGCACCTTCGCCTCGCCCGATCTTCTGAAGGCATTGACCGGTTACGTGCCGCAAACTCCGGTCGAAGAGGGCATCAAGGCCCTCGTCGCCTGGTATCGCGAGATGCACCCGGCCGAATTACGGGAATAGCCTCACAGCGTCGCCAGCAGGCGGTTGGAGATGGTGCCGCCGGAAGCGCTCTGCATGGTGATCTTGGTTTCGACGGCCTCGATGATCGTGTCGCTGAAATCCATCTCCGTGAGATCGCGGATATTGGAAAGGCCGCCCGGCGAAAATACGTTCACTTCCAGTATCTTGTCCCCGACAATATCGAGCCCGACGAGGAACATGCCGTCCTCCACCAGCTTCGGCCGCACCATTTCGGCGAGCGCCACGATTTCATCGGTCACCGTCGCCGCCTCCGCCGTGCCTTTGGCATGGATGTTGGAGCGCAGATCGCCCTTGGCCGGCACACGGCGAAGGGCGGCATATTTGCCATCCCGCATCAACGGGCGGCCATTCATCATGAAGAAGCGGATATCGCCATCCTTGGCGGCCGGCAGATAGGCCTGCGCGATCAGATAACCTTCGAGGCTCACCGCCTCGAAAATCTGGTTGAGATTGGTCTCCTTGCTGGAGCCGATCTTGAAAACGTTCTTGCCGCCGGAGCCCTGCAGCGGCTTGACGATGACACCCTTCGGGTGCGCGTCGGCAAAGGCGCGGATTTCCTCGACATTGCGCGAAATGATCGTGGTCGGGCGGACGATTTCGGGAAAGCTCTGGAAATAGAGCTTGTTCTGCGCCAGCGCCAGACCTTCGGGATCGTTCAGAACCACGACGCCCCGCTGCTCGGCAAGCCGCCCGAACAGGATGCCGGCATGCACCGCCCATGGCCGCGTCGTCTGGTCGAGCGAGGGGTCGTTGCGCAGCATCAGCGCATCGATTTCCTCGACATCCATGGTCCGCCGTTCCAGCGCCTTGTCCTGCAGGGCAGCATGAAACGCATCCGATTTCTTGTATTTCGCCTTCGGCAGCACGGTGGCATGGATGGTCAAACTGTCGTCCGAGCGCAAGGTGAAATCGCCGGGCGTCAGATAGACCACCTCGTGGCCGCGATTGAGCGCCGCCATGGCAAGCAGGCCGGTCGCGTAGTTCGGTCCCTCGGTTTCGATGGAATTGACGAAAAATGCGATACGCATGAAGCCCCTCCTATAATGTCGCCAGTTCGGCAATGGATAATCCCGCCCGTATTTTTTCCAGCCGCTCATTGGCCTTGGCCGGCAGCAGGAATGCGGGCCGGACACCGGGCGGGCGAAGCAGGCCGCGCAGGGCAAGCTCCTGCATGACAGGAAAATGCGCGGCGGCGATCTTGCCCATCCAGAACGGATCGAGCGCCCCGCCCCTGCGCAGATGGTCCAGCACCTCCGCCAGCCCGCGCAGATAGATCGCATCCTTGGAAAGACCGCCGCCACGATAGATGCGCAGCACCATGTTGAAGGCGGCTGCCTCGTCGAAACCGTGCCTGCGGGTCATGATGCGGAAAGTCTCAACGAAAGTCGCACCATCCAGCATGGCGGCGCAGCCGATAACGCGGCCGGCGATCAGCCGCAGGCGCTCGCGCGTCATGCCGCCGGCCAGATGTTCCGCCAGCACCGCCAGCCCCTCCTGCACGCCCTCATAACCGGAAAGGCCGGTGCGGAAGAGGCGCAGCCCCTGAAACGAGCCGTTGAAATAGGTGAGAAGATGCACGCCGATCTCATGCGACAGCAGCGCCTCGACACGGCGCTGTTCCATGACGGTGTGGCGGGAAATCAGAAGTTTCTCGCCCGTCACCATCAGGCCCGGCGGCAGGTCGTCACGGATTTCGACGCGTGCCTTGAACTCCGGCTCCTCAGCCAGATAGGTCTCGACCATTTCGCGTGACTTCCTGGCGACCGCGTAACAATCCACCATGGCGATGTCGCCGCTTTCTTGCCCCCGCGGGCAATCCTCAAGCACACGGAGCGCCAGCGTCAAAAGAGCGGGTTCGACGGCGCCATAAAGCGCGCGGGAAAAATCGGTGAAGGTGCGATGGTGCAGGCTTGCCAGCATCGTCAGCTGCAGATCGATCTCCCGCTGTTTCTCCCGGTAGAGATGATAGAGCACGGGGTCTTCCAGATGATCGAAGACGACGGAATAGAGCTTGCGCTTCTGCTCCTCCACATCCACTCCCAGCGGCCGGTACAGCAGGCGCGGCGCGAACTGGAAGCCGCCATCGCGAAACTCCTCGAAGGCACGCCGGGCATTGATGGGCGTGACGGAGAGCAGAAAATCGAAGGAGGAGACGATGTCGTCGATCGACCGGTCGGCGCGTTTGACCGCATCGACAAAGGCCTTGCGGCCGAGCGCCCTGTGGCTGGTGACCTTGAGTGCATCCATGCCGGAAGCAAATGACGAGAAAGCCTGCAAACCGGCATCGAAAAGATCGGCGATCATCGTTTCGCGCAGACCAGGATAATTCGCTCCGGATTCCGGCTGACGATAGATCGGCGCAAAACGCACGCTGATGCAGGGGAAATCCAGCCCGGCATTCTGAAACCGGAAGATCGGGTCGGCCTCCGGTTCCGGCCGGGTGATGCGCGGCGTGCGAAAACGCACTTCAGCGTCGCAGACCGCCTTGATGAAGACACGGCGTGCTTTCTGCGTCTCCGGTTCTGACGTCGCCGAAACCGAAACCTCGTAATGCGGCAGGAAAGGGGAATCGTCGGCGAGCAGGATGTCGTGTTCAAGCTCGCCAATATCGAGAACGATAAAGGCCCCGAAACGCTGCCGCATGGCCGTGCCGACCGCCTCGATGAACGGCGCGGCATCCTGAATGGTCGACGCGATGAGATAGGAGGCATGGGCGGCGGCGATATCGCGGGCGGCGAGATCTTTCGTGCCGCCCGTCAGGTGCAGGCAGAGGAACGGCAGCGGCCGGTCGATATGCAGCCGCCCGTCCTTTCCGACGTCGCGGCGGACGGCCTTGCCGGCCTCCAGGCAGGACACGACGTCATCGACCAGACCGGCAATGGGAGAAGGCGCACTACGGGCGGAAGAAACGGTCATCGCCGCGACCTCAGGCACTCTTCGATAACCGGCTGAGCTGCGGCCATCATCTCCCTGATATCCGCAATCGCCCGCATATCCGGCTCTCCCGTCCATTCATCCATGAAGAATTTCTTGAATTCGACCGCGATAGCGCAGCCGTTTTCGGCAAAACGCTCGTGAATAAAACGGGTCTGCTCACCCTTGCCCTGAAAGGCCACATTCTCGCGCACGTCGAGGCGGCGTCCGCCGATGGTCGCGGAGGCGAAATGATGGCCGACCGCGCTCACCACATCGCTCCAGCGGCTGCGATCCATGGAAAACGTACCGATATTGATATCGGGCGCTTCCGCCTGCGCCGTCGGCGGTTCGGTGGCACCCTGGCGGCGATGATTGTAGCTGTGCACATCCAGCACCACAAATGCGCCGTGCCGCCGCTCCGCGGTTGAAAGCACGGTCTCAAGCATCGCGTAATAATCGGCATGAAAATCGAGCGATTGGCGGATAGACGCCCCCTCCGGCTCCCGTTTCCAGACATCGAGCCCCCAGGACTGCTCGGGTTTCAGATAAATCGCCTGATCGGCGGCGCGGTTCAGATCGATTTCGAAACGCGAATGATGGACGACGATGCGGTTCGTCAGTCCGGCGATCATCTCGCCGGTGAAGGGGTCCTCCTCCCTCAGCCGCTGCTCAGAAGAAAGAGCCATCAGGCCGGCTATATCCGGGCGGATGAGATGGCCGTCATGAATGGCCGTGCCGATGACCGGAGAATTGCCGAAGTCGATCGACCAGAAGCTTCTGTTGTCTCCGTCACCGTGGTTTTCGCCGCCATTCCGTCCGCCTGTCATGCCGCCTCCCCTGCACCGGATGTAAAACCGCGGGACGTGCCTATTTGTTCCCTGTCCGCACGCCGGCGGCGATGGCCGCAATATAAATATTGCGCGCAATCGAGCCGGAACCATGGGAGCGGCGGAGGGTTTTTCCCCCGTGCGCATGCGCGCACGTCGGACATTTCACATCATGGGAGAAGGACAATGGCTGAGAAGAAACTCGACGACCTGTTTTACGACACGTTGAAGGATATCTACTATGCCGAACGGCAGATCCTCAAAGCCCTGCCTAAAATGGCGCGGGCGGCAACCGATCCGAAGCTGAAACAGGCCTTCGAAAAGCACAAGGAAGAAACGCAGGGCCCCATCGAACGCCTTCAGGAGGTGTTCGAGATGATCGGCAAGCGGGCGCATGGCAAGACCTGCGAGGCGATCCAGGGCATTATCGCAGAGGGTGAGGAAATCATCGACGATTTCAAGGGCACGGCCGCCCTCGACGCCGGCCTTATCTCGTCGGCCCAGGCGGTCGAGCATTATGAGATCGCCCGTTACGGCACCCTGAAGGCATGGGCGGAAAAGCTCGGACACGGCAACGTCGTTTCCCTGCTGGACGCCACGCTTAAGGAAGAAAGCAGGACCGACGACGCGCTCACCTCGCTCGCCAAGACGTCGATCAATGCCGCTGCCCAGAAAAAGGCGGCATGATCCGCTTCAGCCCCACAAGCAAAAACCGGAATGGTCACCCATTCCGGTTTTTTATTAGTGAAGGCCGATACGGTCTACGGCAGCGTATAAGCGATCACATAATCGCCCGGCTTGGTTCCGACCGAACCGTGACCGCCCGCAACCATCACCACATATTGCTTGCCGTCATCGAGCGAATAGGTCATGGGCGTCGCCTGGCCGCCGGCCGGAAGACGCGCTTCCCAGAGCTGTCTGCCCGTAGTGAGGTCATAAGCGCGCAGGTAATTGTCGACGGCCGCACCAAGGAAGGCGACGCCGCCCTTGGTGATCATCGGCCCGCCAATACCCGGCACGCCCAGCTTGAAGGGCAGCGGCAACGGCGTCATGTCATGGACCGTGCCGTTCTTGTGCTTGTAGGCGATGTCGCCGGTGCGCAGGTCCGCACCCGCCACATAACCCCATGGCGGCGCCTGGCAGGGAATCTTCAGCGGACCGAGGAACGGACCCATGAACACACCGTAGGGTGCGCCGTCATTGCGGTTGAGGCCCTGTTCGCTGCCTTTCTCGTCCTGGCCCTTCGGCGGGATCTGATCGCGCGGAACGAGCTTCGAGGTGAAGGCGAGATAGGTCGGCATGCCGAACATCACCTGACGTTCAGGATCGACCGCAACGCTGCCCCAGTTGAACGTACCGAAATTGCCGGGATAGATGATGGAACCGGTCAGCGAGGGCGGCGTATAGCGACCTTCGTAGTTCAGCTGGTGGAAACGGATGCGGCAGGCGAGCTGATCGAACATGGAGACGCCCCACATGTCCTTTTCCTGCAGCGGCTCCGGCTTGAACGATAGCGCCGTGGTCGGCTGTGTCGGCGAGGTAAAGTCCTCGGGGATCGCACCGCCCGGAGCCGGTTCTTCCGTGATCGGCAGAAGCGGCTCGCCGGTGCGCCGGTCCAGCACGTAGATATCGCCCTGCTTGGTGGGACCGACGAGGGCCGGAACGCTCTGCCCATCCTTGGTAATGTCGAGCAGCACCGGCTGGGCCGGAACGTCCATGTCCCAGAGATCGTGATGAACCGTCTGCCGCACCCAGCGGTCCTTGCCCGTATTGATATCGAGCGCCACGATGGAGGAGGAATATTTCTCCACATTCTCGCTGCGGCCCATGCCGAGCTGATCCGGCACCTGATTGCCGAGCGGGACGTAAACGAGGCCGAGGCCTTCGTCATAGCTCAGCACCGACCAGCTGTTCGGCGAGTTGGTCGTATAGGTCTCGCCCGCGGCGATCGGCTCGGTCCTTTGCGGATTGCCCGAATCCCAGTTCCAGATCAAGGCGCCGCTGTTTACATCGAAAGCGCGGATGACGCCGGATTGTTCCTGCGTCGAATAATTGTCGTTCACTGCGCCGCCAATGATGATCTTGCCCGCCGCGATGACCGGCGGCGAGGTCGAATAATAATAACCGGCAGGATTGTATTTCATGCCCTGCTCAAGATGCAGCACACCCTGATCGGCAAAGGAGGTGCAGACCTGACCGGTGGCCGCATCGAGTGCAATCAGCCTTGCATCCGAAGTCGGCAGATAGACGCGCTCGGCGCAGGCCGTACCCTGTGCGGCATTCGGTTCGGCGTAATAGGAGACGCCGCGGCAGGTCTGGTGCTGGCGGTCCGGATTGAGACCGACATTGGGGTCGTATTTCCATTTTTCCTTGCCGCTGGCGGCATCGATGGCAGTCGCCCAATTGTGCGGCGTGCAGATATAAAGCGTATTGCCGACCTTGAGCGGCGTGACCTGATAGGTGGTTTCGCCCACATCGTCAGGCAGTTTCACGTCGCCGGTCTGATAACGCCAGGCTTCTTTCAGCTGCGACACATTGTCGACATTGACCTGGGTCAGCGGCGAATAACGCTGGCCATAGGGCGTGCGGCCATATTGATGCCACTCGCCATCCGGCACGTTGCCGCCATAGACCGGTGCGGCGGACGCCGTCTCCACAGGCAGGGAGCCTGCCTGATCGTGCGGGTCCTGCGTCATGGAATATCCGGCGACCACGATGGAGGCGAGAACGCACAGCGCCAGCGGCCAGGCATTCGGGCCGTAGCTCATTCCGGTCGGGCTTGCAAAACCGAGCGGTTTTCTGACCCATGGCGCCAGAAGCCAGAGGCCGATGAGAATGATGACGCCGCCGCGCGGGCCGAGCTGCCACCAGTCGAAGCCGACCTCCCAGATTGCCCAGGCAAGCGTCGCGACAATGAAAAGAGCATAGACGTGAAGGGCTGCGCGATTGCGCCTGAACAGCAGAATGGCCGTCAACAGGAAGGCCAGTCCGGAAAGCACGTAATAAAAGCTCCCGCCCAGCATGACGAGCTGAGAGCCGAAACCGAACAGCGCAAGGCCGATCAGCGTGAGAATAACCGCAGTGACGGTGACTGCCATGAATGAAACCCCCGATTCCTGTCACTTTGTGTGAAATGAAATCGGGTGCGATCTGGTTCCATACAAATTATCATCATGAGAATTTCACGCCATGATGGTTATGGATTTCGTGGCGCCCCGGTCGAATCCTGCGGCGTGGGATTGCTCTCGGTCGATGACGGCGGTGCGGCGCGACCATTGGCGGGGTTATTATCGAAGCTCTCCGATGCCGATGGCGGCGGCGGTGCAGTCTCGGTCTGCGGGTTCTGCGGCAGGTTCTCGTCCGGCTCGAAAACGGAATATTCGACGACGCCCCAAACCACCAATGCAAGAACCAGGCTGACAATCAGGATCACAAGGACCGGATGTCCGCGAGACCCTTGCCGCGCGCGCGTGGCTGTTTCACTTTTCGCAGCATACCGACCGTCGAGATAGCTGGTATTTTCTCTGGCCATGTCTTTCACTCCCTGTAACCCTCTGGGATTTAATCCCCGGGGTCAGGGTTTTGTTCCAGATGGCGAAAGAACGAGCTTAACCGCACCGGGCCGGCAAACGGGATAGGCCGGAACCGTCACGATCCGCCGCATCGAGCGCGCTGCGGGCATTCGTGGCGCTTGCCGGCGGCGACGCGAAATTTATTTCGCGGTCCAGCCGCCATCGATGGAAACGGTGGTGCCGGTGATGGAGCGCGCCATGTCTCCCGCAAGATAAACCGCCATCTCCGCCACTTCTTCCGGCTGCACGAACCGCCTCGTC
>QFOL01000569.1 GCA_003241215.1 Agrobacterium fabrum | reverse complement strand
CATAGGGGGCAATGAAATCCCCCGATATCAGCCGCATGTAACCGGCGAGACAGATGATATCGGGTGCGATTTCACCAAGCGCGGCCAGAATGGCGCCCTCATGCTCGGCCTTGCTGACATAGGTCTTGCGCTCGAAGACCAGCGTGGGAATGCCCATGCCCCGTGCCTTTTCCAGCCCGCCCGCAGACGCCTTGTCCGAGATGACGCAGACGATTTCCGCCGGAAAATCCGCCGCCTGACAGGCCTTGGCCAGCGACACCATGTTGGAGCCGCTGCCGGAAATGAAAACGACGACGCGTTTGCGGCCGGACGGGAAGGCGGCGCTCATCATAGGCCGAGAGCGCCCTTGTAGGTGGTGCCATGCGCGCCTTCTTCGCGGGCGACCATGCGGCCGAGCGGGAAGACGGTCTCGCCTTCGGCGGTCAGAACCTCGGTGACCTCACGCGCATTTTCAGCCGAAACCACCACGATCATGCCGATGCCGCAATTGAAGGTGCGCAGCATTTCCTTGGCTTCGACGCCGCCGGTTTTCGCCAGCCACGAGAAGACAGCGGGAACCTTGATCGCGTCGAGATCGATTTCGGCGGCGAGATGCTTTGGCAGAACGCGCGGAATATTCTCCGGGAAACCGCCGCCGGTAATATGCGCCAGCGCCTTCAGCGCGCCGGTCTCGCGGATCGCCTTCAAAAGCGGCTTCACATAGATGCGGGTCGGCGTCAGCAGCGCTTCGCCGAGCTTCTTGCCATCGGCGAAGGGAGCGGGAGCATCCCAGCCGAGACCGGAGACCGATACGATCTTGCGCACCAGCGAAAAGCCGTTGGAATGAACGCCTGAAGAGGAGAGGCCGAGAATGACGTCGCCTTCGGCAATGTCGCCGGCGGGCAGAAGCTGGCCGCGTTCGGCTGCACCCACGGCAAAGCCCGCGAGATCGTAATCGCCATCGGAATACATGCCCGGCATTTCAGCGGTTTCACCGCCGATCAGCGCACAGCCGGATTCGCGGCAGCCGGCGGCGATGCCGGAAACGATGGCCGCACCCTGGTCGGGGTCGAGCTTGCCGGTGGCGAAATAATCGAGGAAGAACAGCGGTTCTGCGCCCTGAACGACGAGATCGTTGACACACATGGCGACGAGATCGATGCCGACGGTGTCGTGATAGTCAGCATCGATGGCGATCTTCAGCTTGGTGCCGACGCCGTCATTGGCGGCCACCAGAACCGGATCGGTGAAGCCCGCGGCTTTCAGGTCGAACAGGCCGCCGAAGCCGCCGATTTCGCCGTCCGCGCCGGGACGCCGCGTCGAACGCACCGCCGGTTTGATCTTTTCGACCATCAGGTTGCCGGCGTCGATATCCACACCCGCATCACTATAGGTAAGACCGTTCTTGCCCGACTGGCTCATGGCTCTCGTCTCCGCTGGTTCCTTTGGCGTCGCCATTCGCACGGGACGGGGCCTGATGCAA
>QFOL01000130.1 GCA_003241215.1 Agrobacterium fabrum | reverse complement strand
CTTTGCCGTCTCTTCGCCCAACATGACGCTGGAGGAACTGTCCTGGTTCGTGGATGACACGATCAAGCGTTCGCTCCAGGGCCAGTCCGGCATCGGCAAAGTCGACCGTTACGGCGGCGCCGACCGCGAGGTGCGCGTGTCGCTGAGCCCGGAAAAGCTCGACGCCTATGGCATCACCGCCACCGAGGTGAACAGCCAGCTGCGCGGCACCAACATCGATCTCGGCTCCGGCCGCGGCCAGGTCGGCGGTAACGAACAGACCATCCGCACGCTCGGCGATACGCGCGATGTGAGCCAGCTCGCCAACACCACGATTGCGCTTTCCAATGGCCGTTTCGTCAAGCTTTCAGAGCTCGGCACGGTCTCGGATACCTATGAGGAGCAGAAATCCTTCTCGCGCTTCAACGGCAACCCCGCCGTCACCTTCGCGGTATTCCGCTCCAAGGGCGCGAGCGAGGTCTCGGTCGCCGAAACCGTGGCGGCAAGCCTCGATGAGGTGCGCAAGAATCATCCGGACGTCTCGATCGAAATGGTCGATGACGCCGTCTATTTCACCTATGGCAACTACAAGGCGGCGCTCGATACGCTGATCGAAGGCGCGATCCTCGCCGTCATCGTCGTCCTGCTCTTCCTGCGCAACTGGCGCGCAACCCTGATTGCCGCCGTGGCCCTGCCGCTTTCCGCGATCCCGACCTTCTGGATCATGGACATCATGGGCTTCTCGCTCAACCTCGTCAGCTTCCTCGCCCTGACGCTCGCCACGGGTATTCTCGTCGACGACGCCATCGTGGAAATCGAGAACATCGCCCGCCATATCAAGATGGGCAAGACCCCCTATCGGGCGGCGCTCGAAGCGGCGGACGAGATCGGCCTTGCCGTCATCGCCACCAGCTTCACCATCATCGCGGTCTTCGTGCCTGTCTCGTTCATGCCCGGCATTCCCGGTCAGTACTTCATCCAGTTCGGTCTCACCGTCGCCTTCTCGGTGTTCTTCTCGCTCGCCGTGGCCCGTCTCATCACACCGTTGATGGCGGCCTATCTGATGCGCGCCGAAGACGCGATGGACGATCACCACGACAATGACAGCCGGTTGATGAAGGCCTATACGCGCATGGTAACCGCCACCACCCGCAAGTGGTGGGCGCGCTATCTGACGCTGCTCGGCGCGATCGGTTTCCTCGTCGCTTCCGTCATTCTGCTTGCCGGCGTTCCGGGCAGCTTCCTGCCGCCGGACGACGCCTCGCGCGTGACGCTTTCGGTGGAACTGCCGCCCAATGCGACGCTCGATGAAACCGACCGGACAACGACGCAGATTTACCACGCCATCCGTGACATCAACGGCGTGGAAAGCGTCTTCATCCTCGGCGGCGCTTCGCCCAAGGGCGATCTGGAGCTTCGCCGCGCCACCGTCAACGTCATCCTCGAGCATATCGACCATTCGCTGCTGAAGGTGCTGGTCAACAAGGGTCTCGGCTCCATTCCGCTCATCGGCCAATATCTGCCGAAGGTGGAGGAAAAGGGCCGCTTACGTCCACAATGGGATGTGGAACGGGATATTTTCGCGCAGGTGCGCGGCATTCCGGATGTCCGCATCATCAAGCTGAACGACCGTGCGGAACGCGAGCTCTCCTTCAACTTCCTCTCGACGAACGAGAAGGATCTGAACGACGCCGTCGGTGTGCTTGAAAGCCGCCTGCGCGCCTCGCCCATCCTCGCCAATGTCAGCTCGGAAGGCGCACTTCCCCGCCCCGAGCTGCAGATCCGCCCGCGCAAGGATGAGATCGCCCGCCTCGGCATCACGCCGCAGCAGATTTCGCAGACCGTGCGTGTCGCCACCATCGGCGATATCGATGCGCAGCTGACGAAGATCTCGCTGGATGACCGGCAGATTCCGATCCGCGTGCAGGCATCGCTCGATACCCGCCGCGATCTCGCCACCATCCGCGCGCTGAAGATCAAGACCGCCTCCGGGTCGCTGGTGCCGCTCTATAGCGTTGCCGATATCGACTATTCCGAAGGTCCAAGCTCGATCAAGCGCAACGACCGCAACCGCGTCGTCTCCATCGGCTCCGACGTGCCCTTCGGCACGGCGCTCGATACATCGACGGCCGAGTTCAAGCGCATCGTGGCGGAAACCGATCTGCCGGCAAGCGTTCGCCTTGCCGAAAGCGGCGACGCCAAGGTGCAGGGCGAAATGCAGCAGGGCTTCGTCAACGCCATGCTGCTTGGCCTGATGCTGGTGCTGGTGGTGCTCATCCTGCTGTTCAAGGATGTCATCCAGCCCTTCACCATCCTGTTCTCGCTGCCGCTTGCCATCGGCGGCGTGGCCGTCGCGCTCATCATCACGCAGAACGCGCTGTCCATGCCCGTTCTCATCGGCATCCTGATGCTGATGGGCATCGTGACGAAGAACGCCATCCTGCTGGTGGATTTCGCCATCGAAATGCGCCGTCACGGCATGGAACGGGTGCATGCCATGGTCGAGGCCGGCCGCAAGCGCGCCCGCCCGATCATCATGACCTCCATCGCCATGTCGGCGGGCATGTTGCCCTCGGCGCTCGGCGTCGGCGAAGGCGGTTCGTTCCGCGCACCGATGGCGATTGCGGTGATCGGCGGCATCATCGTCTCGACGGTGCTGTCGCTCATCGTGGTGCCGGCCTTCTTCCTGATCATGGACGACCTGTCGCGCCTTCTCGCCCACCTTTTCGGCCGCTTCGTCGGCAAGAAGGAAGAGGAGGAAGAGGCCCTCTCCAACGAAAAACTCTCGGAGATCGCCCGCGAAAACAGCCTGGCGCTCTCCTCGCTGGAGGCACGCGTCGCCAGCATGGAAAAGGGCACCGGCGACAAGGCCGCGGACAAGGGCAGCAACATATTGCGGCTGCCGCCGCTTGCTGCGGAGTGAAGCTTGCAGAATAACGATTGAGACGCCGGGCCTTGCGCCCGGCGTTTCTTTTTGTGGCAAAATCTCTCTTCCGTCATCCTCGGGCTTGACCCGAGGATCCATGACGCTGCCAGTTTACGGTCGAGGGATAGATCCTCGGGTCAAGCCCGAGGATGACGTCGAGCAAGTGGAAATTTTCCACGATTGAAGCTGAGGCACAACTGCCGCCCCGCCGCATCTCTCCCCCGACCTAACAACACCAGAACCCATTTGATCGAAATCAATTCGCTTTCCAGGTGAACTGCTAATCTCCCTCGCATCGGGAATTGCCGGTCGAGGGATAATGCGATGAGTTCTGTGCAGATAGGCGCGAGGGAAAAGGAACATCCCCGGTTTCATATTGCTTCAGACAGCCCGGCAAAAGGTTTGAGCGGGAGCCGGATGGACGTGAACAAGACCGTGAAGCTGAGCAACAGGGACAGGAACATTCTGCTGCGTGCCCCCCTGATCGGGATAGCGGATGATGCGGCGGCGCTGAAGCTGATGGAGGCGGCGACCATCGCCAATGTGAACGCCCGCCACGTGCTCTTCAAGGAAGGCGAAGCGGCGCAGCATTTCTACTGTGTCCTGTCGGGTTATATCAGGCTTTACCGGCTCGACCGGCACGGGCGCGAGGCGGATGTGCGCGTCAGCGGCCCCGGCGATACGTTCAACGAATGCCTGATTTTCGGCAGCGATACCTATCGCTACAGCGCGCAGGCGGCGGAAAGCTGCACCGTGGCGCGGTTCGAGCTTGCGAGAATTCGCGGCCTGATCGATCAGGAGCCGGCCATCGCCAAGGCCGTCATGCGCTGCCTGTCCAACAGCCTGCTGACCACCATGGACTGCATCGCCAACGACCGGCTGCAGACGGCGCCGCAACGTGTCGCCCACTATCTCATCAACCAGGGCCCGCGCGACGCGACATCCTTTTCGCTGCGGCTGCCGTTCCAGAAAAGCCTGCTCGCCGGCAAGCTCGGCCTTGCGCCGGAAGCGCTATCGCGCGCCTTTTCAGCACTGAAAAAGGCCGGCGTCACCGTGCGCGGCCGCATCGTACAGGTCAATGACGTCGCCGCATTGAAGAAGATCTGAAAATACCGGGAGAGGACGAAGGGCGGGATGCCTTAGCGCATTCCGCCCATCTGCATGTCCGAAATCGGAATCAGTCCGGCTGCGACACGAAGCGGAAGCTGTCGCCCTGCCGCTCGACACGGAAAAATCCACCCAGATGACCGCCCGACACCAGCCAGCCGCGATCGGTGGCCTCGGCCAGCGCCTTGAGGCGTGTTTGGTAACCAAGCGCGGCATCGATATCGTAGACAAAACCGACACCGGGGTCCCTCACCTGCAACTCGCTGACATGCAGCACATCGCCCCACAATAACAGCCGCTCATCGCCATTGCCGATCAGGTAACCGGTATGTCCCGGCGTGTGGCCAGGCATGGCGATTGCCTCGATATCCTCGGCAACCACACCCATGGGGATCGGCCGCAGCATCGGGCCGCAAATATCGAGCAGCCGCGCGGCAAGATCGAAACCGCCCTGCCGGGCTGGCGGCAGGCTCTTGCGCGCCTCCGCGCTGCTGAAAAAGCCGAGATCGGCCTCGGGAACCCATATGTCGGCATTGGGAAAATAAGGCCGCTCACCATCGATAAGCCCCAGCGCATGGTCGCCATGAATATGGGTAAGGATGACACGCGTCACATCGGCCGGCAGAATGCCGGCGGCAATCATCGCCGCGCGGGCATGGCCATAGGCCTCACCCCAGGCCGTGCCGCAACCGGCATCGATCAGCCAGATGCCGTCAGGCCCGGACAGCGCAAAGCAGTTGACGTCCATATCCACCGTTTCGCCCTGATGGCCCGCAAGGGCCGCAGCCAGCGCTTCGGCGCCCTGCCGGTGGATGAGATGGCCGACCGGCGCCTTGTAGACGCCGTCGATAAAACGGGAAACCTCGTAAGCGCCGAAACGGCGGGACATTGCCATATTTCAGAGACCCCCCTGCTCTTTCAGGAAACCGACGATGCGATCCACGCCGTCGCCGCGTTTCATATCGGTGAACACGAAAGGCATGGCGTTGCGCATGCGGGTCGCATCGCTGTCCATGACGGTGAGGTCAGCACCGACATAGGGTGCGAGGTCCTTCTTGTTGATGACCAGCAGGTCCGAGCGGGTAATGCCCGGCCCGCCCTTGCGCGGAATTTCCTCGCCCTGGCAGACAGAGATGACATAGATGGTGATATCGGCCAGATCGGGCGAAAAGGTCGCGGCGAGATTGTCGCCGCCGGATTCGATGAAGACCACATCGAGATCGGGAAAGCGCGCATTGAGCCCGGCAATCGCCTGCAGATTGATCGTCGCATCCTCACGAATGGCGGTGTGTGGGCAACCACCCGTCTCGACCCCGACGATACGCTCGGACGGCAGCGCCTGCATGCGCACCAGCGCCTCCGCATCTTCCTTGGTGTAGATATCGTTGGTGACGACCGCGACGGAATAATCCGCGCTCATCGCCTTGCAGAGCTTCTCCGTCAGCGCCGTCTTGCCCGAACCGACCGGCCCGCCAATGCCGACGCGCAGCGGCCCATTACCCGATTTCATGCCCGATTTCACGACTGTGTTTCCTTCACTATGCTTTGGTTCTGTCTCACCATATCTCCTCCGCTTTTCGCTTCAAGATGTGCAAGGATCGTGCCGCTTGTTCCTTCTCCCCGCCGGGGAGAAGGTGGCCCGAAGGGTCGGATGAGGGGGCGACGTTGCCGAATCTTACTACGCTTGCCCCCTCATCCCGCTGCCGCGACCTTCTCCCCGGCGGGGAGAAGAAACTTGTGGCAGCCGCTCGCTCCATCGATTGCCACGGTACCTCCTTCAAGACCGGAAAAGCCGGGTGCCCTGCGTTTCATGGCGCATGGTTGCCGTATCGGCGATGATCGTCGCGCTGCCGAGATCGTCGAGCGTGGATTGCATCGCCCGCGCGGCCATCTCCGCGATGATCGCCTCGCTTGCGGCCAGAATGGTAACGCCATCCTTCTGTCCCGTAACCCCGAGGCGGATGCCCGCTGAAACGATCTGCGAGACGCCGGCATGCAAAAAGGCGGCGATCGTTTCCCTGAGCGGCACGGCGTGAGCGGAAGCGACCGCCCCGACGGCGACGGGATAGGGAACGTCTTTCGGCAGCAGGGCCAGAACCACATGCGACCATGCGCCGGCGGCGGCAACGAAAGCATCGCCCAGAAGCACCGTCTCGCGGTATCGCTCCGCCGAGCCGGCCAGCGCCCGCGCCAGATCGGCCGTTTCGCTCAACACGGCGGCATCCCCGGCGCTACGCCAGGCATGCGCCAGAAACACCGCATCGTTCCACAGGCTGCCGTAGCGCAGCAGCGTTTCGAGCCAGTCGCGCAGGGCCGCCGCATCGCCGACGCGCCGATCCTCCACCGCCTTTTCGAGCCCACCGGAATAGGAAAAACCACCGACAGGAAAGGCAGGCGACATCCAGGCCATGAGCCGCAACAACGCGGCAACGCCGCGATCTTCACTCACGGCTCAGCCGTGATCGTGATGGTGATGCCCGTGGTCATGACCATGGGAATGGCCGCCATGGGCGTGGTAAGCGCCGCGCGCCGGCTGGAATGGCTCTTCCACCTCACGCACGGTGGCGCCCAGACCTTCCAGCATGGCGCGAATGACATGGTCGCGCAGAATGAGAATACGCTCTTCCTCGATCTGCGCGGAAAGATGCCGGTTGCCGAGATGCCAGGCGAGCTCGATCAGGTGAAGGCGGTCCTTCGCCTTGATTTCGAACAGCTTTTCATCCGCCGCCCGGACCTCGACCAAGTCGCCGTTCTCCACCACCAGAAGATCGCCATGGGCAAACAGCACGGCTTCCTTCAGGTCCAGCATCACCATCTCGTCATTTTGCAGATGCAGCAGCTTGCGGCGCAGATGCCGCTGGTCATGCGCCAGGGTGACATAACCGGAAGCTTCGTCGGCAGGAGTTCCGGCCGGATGATAGGAGGTGACGCGCAGCATGGGATGATCCGTTTCAGAAACAGTCTTGGCGGTCTGATTTTTGCCGGATAGGCGGGGTGATTTCAAGGCGCGATTTCAGGGCACATGGCCACAACAATGACAAAGCCCGGCATCACAGCCGGGCCAGGTGCAAACCTTTCTCCACTTTCGACGTCATCCTCGGGCTTGACCCGAGGATCCACCCGTCAGACGCCTATGGATCCTCGCCTCAAGGGCGAGGATGACGGAGGAAAGGGCGAGGATGACGGAGGAGAGGTTTTCGCCTCCTGTCGGCACCCGAAGATACGGCATCGGTGCCGGGCCTTCGTAAAACCAAAATCAGGCCGCAGCGCGTGCCTTCAGGTTTTCCAGAATGTTCTGCGGCGCGGAAACGCCATAGGGGTCGGATTCGCAATTGTCCTGATAACCCTCTTCCTCGAACCACTGCTCCACCAGACCGTCGTTGATGACGGCGGCGTAACGCCAGGAGCGCATGCCGAAACCGAGATTGTCCTTGGCGACCAGCATGCCCATCTTGCGGGTGAACTCACCCGAACCGTCAGGAATGACCTTGACGTTTTCAAGGTTCTGGCCCTTTGCCCAGGCATTCATGACGAAGGCGTCATTGACCGACAGGCAATAGATGTCATCGACGCCGAGCGCGCGGAACTCGCCCGCCAGCTTTTCGAAATCGGGAAGCTGGTAGGTCGAGCATGTCGGCGTGAAGGCGCCGGGCAGCGAAAACAGAACGACCTTCTTGCCCTTGAAATAATCGTCGGAGGTCATGTCCTGCCAGCGGAACGGGTTGGGGCCGCCAACGGCCTCATCGCGAACGCGCGTGCGGAAGGTTACGGCGGGCACTTTTTTGCCGAGCATGTCTTGTCTCCTGTTCTGGCGTTTTGCGAGGATCGCTTGGGATCGATCCGCGCGGAATTCTTTTGCCGTGTCCATAACGCAAGACGCGCTGCGGTGCAGCATAAAAATCGGATTCTCCGGAGGAAAACCGCGGCTTGCGACGATCAGTTATGCAGCGCCGCCGACCAGCGCAGAAGCGGCGGCAAGGGTGTCCACCAGCCGGTGCGAATACCGGCTTCCCGAAGCATCGCGGCCGACCATGTGTTGCAACCGGCAAGGGCGTTGAACCAGCCCTTCGCCTCGAAAAACGCATCCGTCAGGCCATAGGAAACGCCTGATATCAGCCGCACCTTGCCCCCGTCCCTGCCATCGTCCCGCAGAAAACTTGCGCGAATGGCGGTTACGAGGCGCCGATAACCCGCTTCGGAAATGCGAAGGCGTTTCACCCCGGCGAGATCGGCGGGAAAATCCCCCGTCACATCCACATGCATCACCGACCGGTCGAGCGTCAGCGAGCGCAGGACCGGCATGGGTTTCAGATCGGCCCAGGTGGGCGTCTCGGTATAAAACGACCGGCCGCCCCAACCGAACACCAGATAGGCCGCTGCCGGATGATTGACGGCAATGCCGCCCTCCTGCAATTCGGAAAACACCCGCCGCAGATCGTCATCGACCGGCAGGGCGATGTCGGTATGGATCGGGTTGGACAATAGCAGGATTTCGCGATCCCTGACGCGGCTGGCATCGCCAGCGAAAAACGGGCGCGGCACGACGGTGCCGAGCACGAGAAGCAGGACAATCAGCAGCAGGCCGACGCCGATGGATTTCAAGACGGTTCTGAACACGAAATGCCGTTAGAACAGGAAATAACGCTGCGCCATCGGCAGCACCGTTGCGGGTTCGCAGGTCAAAAGCTCGCCATCCGCCCGCACTTCGTAGGTTTCCGGATCGACCTCGATATGCGGCGTCAGCGAATTATGGATCATCGACGCCTTGGAGATGCCGCCGCGGACATTCTTCACCGGCAGCAGCTTCTTGGCGACGCCGAGGCGCTGGGCAAGGCCGGCATCGAGCGACGCCTGCGAAACGAAGGTGACAGAGGAATTGGTGCGCAGCTTGCCATAAGCGGCGAACATCGGCCGGTAATGCATCGGCTGCGGCGTGGGAATGGAGGCGTTCGGATCGCCCATCGGGGCGGCGGCAATAGAGCCGCCGAGCAGCACCATCTCCGGCTTCACGCCAAAAAAGGCCGGGTTCCACAAGACAAGATCGGCGCGCTTGCCGACTTCGATGGAGCCGATCTCATGGCTGACGCCCTGGGCGATGGCCGGGTTGATGGTATATTTGGCGATGTAACGGCGGACACGGAAATTGTCGTTTTCGCCGGTCTCTTCCTTGAGACGACCGCGCTGGCGCTTCATCTTGTCGGCCGTCTGCCAGGTGCGGATCGCCACTTCGCCGACACGGCCCATGGCCTGGCTGTCGGAAGAGATGATCGAAAACGCGCCGATATCGTGAAGAATATCCTCCGCCGCGATGGTTTCCTTGCGGATGCGGCTTTCGGCAAAGGCGATATCTTCAGGAATGGACGGCGAGAGATGGTGGCACACCATCAGCATGTCGAGATGTTCGGCGAGCGTATTGACGGTATAGGGCCGCGTCGGGTTGGTGGAAGACGGGATGACGTTGGGGTTGCCGCAAACCTTGATGATATCGGGCGCGTGCCCGCCGCCCGCGCCTTCGGTGTGGAAAGCATGGATGGTGCGGCCACGGATGGCGGCGACGGTGTCCTCCACGAAACCGCTTTCATTCAGCGTATCGGTGTGGATCATCACCTGCACGTCATATTCGTCGGCCACCGTCAGGCAATTGTCGATGGCGGCCGGCGTCGTGCCCCAGTCCTCATGCAGCTTCAGCGAGGAGGCACCGGCAAGGATCATCTCTTCCAGAGGAGCGGGCAGCGAGGCGTTGCCCTTGCCGGCAAGCGCCAGATTCATCGGAAAAGCATCGAAGCTTTCGATCATGCGCTCGATATGCCATGCGCCGGTGCAGGTGGTGGCAAGCGTGCCATGCGCCGGGCCGGAGCCGCCGCCCAGCATGCAGGTCACGCCGCTCATCAGGGCTTCTTCGATCTGCTGCGGGCAGATGTAATGAATATGCGCATCCATGCCGCCGGCGGTCAGGATCTTGCCTTCGCCGGCAATCGCTTCCGTCGAGGGGCCGACGATGATCGTCACGCCCGGCTGCGTATCGGGGTTGCCCGCCTTGCCGATGGCGTGAATGCGGCCGTTCTTCAGGCCCACATCTGCCTTGTAGATGCCGCTATGGTCAACGATGACG
>QFOL01000568.1 GCA_003241215.1 Agrobacterium fabrum | reverse complement strand
CTTCGGCGATGCGGATGGTACGGGCCATTTTTCCAAGGGAGTTGTCGTCGCGAGCGGCCCGGAGGCCATCGTGACGGCGCCTGCGGACGGTTTCGTG
Source organism: Agrobacterium fabrum (assembly GCA_003241215.1). GTDB lineage: Bacteria > Pseudomonadota > Alphaproteobacteria > Rhizobiales > Rhizobiaceae > Agrobacterium > Agrobacterium fabrum_A. Next base: position 1,674 of record QFOL01000568.1, on the reverse strand, counting down.
GTGTTTGCCGGCGATTTTCGCAGCTACGGTCGCATGATCATCCTCAATACCGGCGATGGGTATCATGTGGTCATGACGGGCATGGATAATGTAAGAACCCGGCAGGGCATGTTCGTGTTCTCAGGGGAGCCGATCGCCTCCATGGGGGCAAAAAGAGTAGCGAGTGCAGCAGCATTGGCGCTGGAAACCGACAGGCCAACGCTCTACATTGGTTTCGCTTCTCCTTATCGGTGGGCTTATGGGCGCCACGGCGATGAGCGTGATTTATTCGGCGAGCATGCCGGCACAGGCGGCCGGGCCTTCGACCTACAAGGAACTGTCGATCTTTGGCGACGTGTTCGAGCGCGTGCGCGCACAATATGTGACGCCGCCGGATGACGAGAAGCTGGTTGAGAACGCCATCAATGGCATGCTCAGCTCTCTCGATCCGCATTCGAGCTTCATGAATGCCAAGGATGCCAACGACATGCGCACCCAGACCAAGGGTGAATTCGGCGGTCTCGGCATCGAAGTGACCATGGAGAACGAGCTCGTCAAGGTCATCACGCCGATCGACGACACGCCGGCTTCGCGCGCAGGCATTCTCGCCGGCGACTTCATTTCGGAAATTGACGGTACGCCGGTTCGCGGCCTGAAGCTGGAACAGGCGGTCGAAAAGATGCGCGGCGCGGTGAAGACGCCGATCAAGCTGACGATCATCCGTCAGGGCGCCGACAAGCCGCTCGAATTCACCGTCATGCGCGATGTCATTGCGGTGCGGGCCGTCAAGTCCCGTGTCGAAGGTGACAATGTCGGTTACCTGCGCGTCATCTCCTTTACCGAGAAGACCTATGACGATCTCGAAAAGGCGATCAAGAAGATCAAGGCTGACGTGCCGGCCGACAAGCTGAAGGGCTATGTCCTCGACCTGCGCCTCAACCCGGGCGGTCTGCTCGATCAGGCGATCAATGTTTCCGATGCCTTCCTCGAGCGTGGTGAGGTCGTTTCGACCCGTGGCCGCAACCCCGATGAGACCCGCCGCTTCAACGCGACGGCTGGCGATCTGACGGATGGCAAGCCGGTAATCGTGCTCGTTAACGGCGGTTCGGCTTCGGCTTCGGAAATCGTTGCCGGTGCGCTGCAGGATCTGCGCCGTGCGACCGTGGTCGGCACTCGCTCCTTCGGCAAGGGTTCGGTCCAGACGATCATTCCGCTCGGCGAGGCGGGGGCGCTGCGCCTGACGACTGCGCTTTATTACACGCCGTCGGGCAAATCGATCCAGGGCACGGGTATCGAGCCCGACATCAAGGTGGAGCAGCCATTGCCGCCCGAACTGCAGGGCAAGGTGACTACCGAAGGTGAATCCGGCCTTTCCGGCCACATCAAGGGACAGAGCGAGACCGACGAAGGTTCGGGTTCTTCCGCTTACGTGCCGCCGGAAGCCAAGGACGACATCCAGCTCAACTATGCGCTGGATCTGTTGCGCGGCACCAAGACGGATCCGTCTTTCCCGCCGAACCCCGAAAAGGCTGTGGTCAACAAGCAGTAAGACGGTGCGCCGGCTGACCGGCGCATCATCTCGATTGCCCAACCGTTTGGACGGATCGTTCATTGCCTTCGGACCTGCGAAAACCGCTTCTGGGTCGTCAGAAAAAAAGCGCCGGTATCAACCGGCGCTTTTCCGTCATTATGGTT
>QFOL01000129.1 GCA_003241215.1 Agrobacterium fabrum | reverse complement strand
GGCAAGGCAAGAAGCGAACGAGCAGTTTCAGATCACGTCGTTTCTGGACGGCGCGAATGCAGCCTATATCGAGCAGCTCTATGCCCGGTACGAAGAGGATCCCTCTTCCGTGTCGCCGGAGTGGCAGAGCTTCTTCAAGGCGTTGTCCGATAATCCGGAAGACGTGAAGAAGGCGGCCAAGGGCGCCTCCTGGAAGCGCGCCAACTGGCCGATCCCGGCGAATGGCGAACTGGTTTCCGCGCTGGACGGTAACTGGGCCACGGTCGAAAAGGCCATCGAGAAGAAGGTTCAGGCCAAGGCTGAAGCCAAGAGCGCCGACACTGGCAAGCCGGTCAGCGAAGCCGAAGTGCTGCAGGCGACCCGTGACAGCGTTCGCGCCATCATGATGATCCGCGCCTATCGCATGCGCGGCCACCTGCATGCCAAGCTCGATCCGCTCGGCATCGCCGTCGCGGTTGAAGATTACAATGAGCTGTCGCCGAAGTCCTACGGCTTCGAGGAAAGCGACTACGACCGCAAGATTTTCATCGATAACGTTCTCGGCCTCGAATATGCGACCGTGCGTGAGATGATCGATATTCTGGAGCGCACCTACTGCTCCACCATCGGCGTCGAATTCATGCACATGTCCAGCCCGGAAGAAAAAGGCTGGATCCAGGAGCGCATCGAAGGCCCTGACAAGGGCGTCGCCTTCACGGCGGAAGGCAAGAAGGCCATTCTGTCGAAGCTGGTCGAAGCCGAAGGTTACGAGCAGTTCCTCGACGTGCGCTTCAAGGGCACCAAGCGTTTCGGCCTCGATGGCGGTGAATCGCTGATCCCGGCGCTGGAGCAGATCATCAAGCGCGGCGGCCAGGAAGGTCTGGAAGAAGTCGTTCTCGGCATGGCCCACCGTGGCCGCCTGAACGTTCTGACCAACGTCATGGGCAAGCCGCATCGCGCCGTGTTCCACGAGTTCAAGGGCGGTTCGTTCAAGCCTGACGATGTCGAGGGTTCGGGCGACGTGAAGTACCATCTCGGTGCGTCCTCCGACCGCGAATTCGACGGCAACAAGGTTCACCTGTCGCTGACGGCCAACCCGTCGCACCTTGAAATCGTCAACCCTGTCGTCATGGGCAAGGCGCGCGCCAAGCAGGACCAGCTGGCCAAGCAGTGGGACGGCGATATCATTCCGCTGTCCGAGCGCGCCAAGGTGCTGCCGCTGCTGCTGCACGGCGATGCCGCTTTTGCGGGTCAGGGCGTGGTTGCCGAAATTCTCGGTCTTTCCGGCCTGCGCGGCCACCGCGTTGCCGGCACCATGCACTTCATCATCAACAACCAGATCGGCTTCACGACGAACCCGGCCTTCTCGCGCTCGTCGCCCTATCCGTCCGACGTCGCCAAGATGATCGAAGCGCCGATCTTCCACGTTAACGGCGACGATCCGGAAGCGGTTACCTATGCGGCCAAGGTTGCGACCGAATACCGTATGAAGTTCCACAAGCCTGTCGTCATCGACATGTTCTGCTACCGCCGCTTCGGCCATAACGAAGGCGATGAGCCGGCGTTCACGCAGCCGAAGATGTACAAGGTCATCCGTGGCCACAAGACAGTCGCGCGCATCTATGCCGACCGCCTGATCGCGGAAGGCCTGATGAACGAAGGCGAATTCGAGAAGATGAAGGCCGACTGGCGCGCTCATCTCGAGCAGGAATTCGAGGCTGGCCAGTCCTACAAGCCGAACAAGGCCGACTGGCTGGACGGTCAGTGGTCGGGTCTGCGCGCCGCCGACAATGCCGATGAGCAGCGTCGCGGCAAGACCGGCGTGCCGATGAAGCAGCTGAAGGAGATCGGCAAGAAGCTGTCGACCATTCCGGAAGGCTTCAGCGCCCACCGCACGATCCAGCGCTTCATGGAAAACCGCTCGCAGATGGTCGAGACGGGCGAAGGCATCGACTGGGCAATGGCGGAAGCGCTTGCGTTTGGTTCGCTCGTTGCCGACGGCCACAAGATTCGTCTTTCCGGTCAGGATTGCGAACGCGGCACCTTCTCGCAGCGCCACTCGGTCCTCTACGATCAGGAGACCGAAGAGCGTTACATCCCGCTCGCCAACCTTTCGCCGACGCAGGCCCGTTACGAAGTCATCAACTCGATGCTTTCGGAAGAAGCCGTTCTCGGCTTCGAATACGGCTACTCGCTGGCCCGCCCGAACGCGCTGACCCTTTGGGAAGCCCAGTTCGGCGACTTCGCCAACGGCGCGCAGGTGGTGTTCGACCAGTTCATCTCGTCGGGTGAACGCAAGTGGCTGCGCATGTCCGGTCTCGTCTGCCTTCTGCCGCATGGTTACGAAGGTCAGGGCCCGGAACACTCGTCCGCCCGTCTGGAGCGCTGGCTGCAGATGTGCGCCGAAGACAACATGCAGGTTGCCAACTGCACGACGCCGGCCAACTACTTCCACATCCTGCGCCGCCAGGTGAAGCGCGACTTCCGCAAGCCGCTGATCCTGATGACGCCGAAGTCGCTACTGCGTCACAAGCGCGCCACCTCTTCGCTGGCCGAGCTTGCGGGCGAGTCCTCCTTCCACCGTCTCCTGTGGGACGATGCATCCGCCGTGTCGTCATGTGCACGGGCAAGGTCTATTATGATCTGCTGGAAGAACGTGAGAAGCGCGGCATCGACGATATCTATCTGCTGCGTATCGAACAGCTCTATCCGTTCCCGGCCAAGGCGCTCATCAACGAACTGTCGCGTTTCCGCAATGCGGAGATGGTCTGGTGCCAGGAAGAGCCGAAGAACATGGGTGCGTGGTCGTTTATCGACCCTTACCTGGAATGGGTCCTGGCGCATATCGACGCCAAGTACCAGAAGGTCCGTTACACGGGCCGTCCGGCTGCCGCCTCTCCGGCGACCGGCCTGATGTCCAAGCATCTGGCGCAGCTTGCTGCGTTCCTGGAAGACGCGCTGGGAGAGTGAGAACTCTCCCGCATCGCCCCGCAAAAAAGACCCCGCAAAAAAGACACCTGAATAACGGAACTAGATCATGGCCACTGAAATCCGCGTACCAACCCTCGGCGAATCCGTCAGCGAAGCGACCGTCGGCACTTGGTTCAAGAAGGTCGGCGATACCGTCAAGGCCGACGAACCGCTCGTTGAACTGGAAACCGACAAGGTTACCGTCGAAGTCCCGGCGCCTGCCTCCGGCGTTCTCACCGAAATCGTTGCGCAGAACGGCGAGACCGTCGGTCTCGACGCGCTTCTCGGCCAGATCGCCGAAGGTGCTGCCGGCGCTGCAACCTCTGCACCTGCCGCAGAACCGGCAAAGCCTGCTGCGGCTGCCGCACCGGCGCCTGCCGCCGTTGCCGCTCCGGCAACCGGCTCCATGCCGCCTGCACCTGCCGCCGGCAAGCTGCTTGCTGAAAACAACCTGTCCGCCGATCAGGTCGACGGTTCGGGCAAGCGCGGTCAGGTTCTGAAGGGTGACGTTCTCGCCGCTGTCGCCAAGGGCGTTTCGGCACCCGCCGCCGCTCCGGCTCCGGTTGCTGCTGCTCCCCGTCCGGTTTCTGCCGAGCAGGATCAGGTTCGCGAAGAGCGCGTGAAGATGACCCGCCTGCGCCAGACGATCGCCCGTCGCCTGAAGGATGCACAGAACACCGCCGCCATGCTCACCACCTATAATGAGGTGGACATGAGCGCCGTCATGGACCTGCGCAACCGTTACAAGGACGTGTTCGAGAAGAAGCACGGCGTCAAGCTCGGCTTCATGGGCTTCTTCACCAAGGCCGTGACTCACGCGCTGAAGGAACTGCCTGCTGTCAACGCTGAAATCGACGGCACGGACATCATCTACAAGAACTATTGTCACGTCGGCATGGCTGTTGGCACCGACAAGGGTCTCGTTGTTCCGGTTATCCGCGATGCTGACCAGCTCTCCATCGCCGGCGTCGAAAAGGAACTGGGTCGCCTCGCCAAGGCAGCCCGTGACGGTTCGCTCGGCATGGCCGACATGCAGGGCGGCACCTTCACCATCACCAATGGCGGTGTCTACGGTTCGCTGATGTCCTCGCCGATCCTCAATGCACCGCAGTCGGGCATCCTCGGCATGCACAAGATCCAGGAGCGCCCGGTCGCCATCGGCGGTCAGGTCGTCATCCGTCCGATGATGTATCTTGCGCTCTCCTACGATCACCGTATCGTTGACGGCAAGGAAGCCGTTACCTTCCTCGTTCGCGTCAAGGAAAGCCTGGAAGATCCGGAACGTCTGGTTCTCGATCTCTAAGACTGAAACAGGGGAGAAGAGGGATGGAAAACCTGGCCGGCGGGCATGGACCTTTCGTGTTCCTGCTGGCGCTCAGTGTCATTCTTCTTCTCCTGCATGTCTGCCTTCAGGCCATGTCCGCCACGCGGGAACTCGGCCTTGCCTGGAATGCGGGCGCGCGCGATACACGGCAGGACCTCACGGGTGTCTTCGGCGGGCGCGCGCAACGCGCCTCGGATAATTTTCGTGAGACCTATCTCGCTTTTGTCGGCCTGGTTCTCGCCCTTGCGATTGCCGGCGACGCCTCCGGTTGGGGGCTGACGGGCGGCTGGATATGGATCGCGGCGCGCATCGTCTATATTCCGCTTTATCTGGCAGGCATTGCCTATGTGCGGTCGGTTGCATGGGTCGTGTCGCTTGCCGGTCTGGTTCTCATGCTTGTCGCGCTGATCTGAGGTTGAGCCTATGCATCAATATCTCATCGAACTTGCATCCCTGATGGCGATCTTCTCCTTTGCGATCGTCTCTCCCGGCGCCGATCTCGCCATGGTCATGCGCCAGGCCATGGTGCATGGGCGTCGGCAGGCCATCATCACCAGCTTCGGTGTTGGAACGTCGCTGATGTTCCACGTCACCTATACGATCCTCGGACTTGGCCTCATCATTTCCCAGTCGATCTACCTCTTCAACATCGTCAAATGGCTCGGCGTCGCCTACCTGATCTATATCGGCATCAAGGCGCTGCGCGCCGGCAAGGCCGAATTGCCTGCTGCTGAAGGTGAAGGCGTTCAGGCAAAAAGCGGCCAGACGGCGCTTAAGGCCTTCACGCTTGGCTTTGCCGCCAATGCGCTCAATCCCAAGCCGGTATTTTTCTTCCTGTCGATCTTTTCGACGGTGGTCCATGCGCATACGCCGGTCGCCATCAAATTCGGATACGGGCTTGTCATGGCAAGCTGCCTTATCCTGTGGTTCGTCGGCGTCAGCCTGTTCATGACGACGCCACGCATGCGCGCCGCGTTTCAGCGCGCCAGCCAATGGATCGACCGCACCAGCGGTGTGGTCTTCATCGCACTCGGTATAAAACTAGCAACGGAAAAAGCGGCCTGAATTTCAGGTCAAACGCAAGCAGGGCAATGATCCGGCATCTTGCCCGATATCAATCAGGAAAACGAACATGGCATATGATGTAGTTGTAATCGGCACAGGTCCCGGCGGTTATGTTTGCGCGGTCAAGGCGGCACAGCTCGGCCTGAAGGTCGCCGTCATCGAAAAGCGTGCGACCTATGGCGGCACCTGCCTCAATGTCGGCTGCATCCCCTCCAAGGCGTTGCTGCATGCCTCCGAAACCTTCGCCCATGTCGCCCATGGCGTCGACACGCTCGGTATCGAAGTCGCTGCACCGAAGCTGAACCTTGAAAAGATGATGGGCCACAAGGACGGCGTGGTGAAGGCCAATGTCGACGGCGTGGCCTTCCTGTTCAAGAAGAACAAGATCGATGCCTTCCAGGGCACCGGCAAGGTGGTTTCCGCGGGCAAGGTTTCCGTCACCAACGACAAGGGTGAAGTTCAGGAAATCGAAGCCAAGAACATCGTCATCGCCACCGGTTCTGATATTGCCGGCATTCCGGGCGTTCAGGTCGATATCGATGAAAGCGTCATCGTTTCCTCCACCGGTGCGATCGCTCTTTCCAAGGTTCCGGAAAAGCTGATCGTTGTCGGCGGCGGCGTCATCGGCCTCGAGCTCGGTTCGGTCTGGTCGCGTCTCGGCGCCAAGGTCACTGTCGTTGAATATCTCGACAATATTCTCGGTGGCATGGATGGCGAAGTTTCCAAGCAGGCGCAGCGTCTGCTCGCCAAGCAGGGTCTCGATTTCAAGCTCGGCGCCAAGGTGACGGCTGTTGAAAAGACCGCTGCCGGCGCAAAGGTTGTGTTCGAGCCGGTCAAGGGCGGCGCTGCTGAAACGCTGGAAGCAAACGTCGTGCTGATCTCCACCGGCCGCAAGCCCTACACCGAAGGTCTCGGCCTTGCGGAAGCGGGCGTTGTGCTGGACAGCCGCGGCCGCGTCGAAATCGACGGTCACTACAAGACCAATGTCGATGGCATCTATGCGATCGGTGACGTGGTGAAGGGTCCGATGCTGGCGCACAAGGCGGAAGACGAGGGCGTTGCTCTCGCGGAAATCCTTGCCGGCCAGCGCGGCCACGTAAACTATGACGTCATTCCGGCCGTGGTCTATACGCAGCCGGAAATCGCTTCCGTCGGCAAGACCGAGGAAGAACTGAAGGCCGCAGGCATCGCCTACAAGGTCGGCAAGTTCCCCTTCACCGCCAATGGCCGCGCCCGCGCCATGCAGGTGACGGATGGTTTCGTGAAGATTCTTGCCGACAAGGAAACCGACCGGGTTCTTGGTGGTCACATCGTCGGCTTCGGCGCTGGCGAAATGATCCACGAAATCACCGTACTGATGGAATTCGGCGGTTCCTCGGAAGATCTGGGCCGTACCTGCCATGCGCATCCGACCATGTCGGAAGCCGTGAAGGAAGCGGCGCTGGCGACCTTCTTCAAGCCGATCCACATGTGATCGGTGTTGGAGCCCTCTGCTCCAACATTAAATTTCAGTCATCTGCCAAACCCCGGCTTGCCATGCAGGCCGGGGTTTTCCATACTCGCGCCACAGCCTGTCTAACCTTTTGATAAAAGGCAATAAAATGGCGTTTCCAAATCAAGTTTCCTTCACCGTTCCGCAGCGCATCATTCATTGGGCGATGGCGCTTCTGATCTTCTTCAACCTGTTGTTTCCCGATGGGATGGAACATGCCTACCGGCTGATGCGGCGGGGCGAAACACTGACGCCGGAACAGGTATCTTCGGCCAATATTCACGCCTATGTCGGCTTCACCATTCTGTTGCTTGCGGTGCTGCGCCTCTGTCTACGCTTCTTCCAGGGCGTGCCGCCGCATCCCGCCGAAGAACCGCGGCCGTTTCAGATTGCGGCGAAGGTGGCGCATTTCACCTTTTATACCCTGTTCCTCGTCCTGCCCCTGTCCGGTATTGCTGCTTATTACTTCGGTGCCCAGCCGGCCGGGCAGTTGCATTCCGGACCCTTCAAGGCGCTGATGTGGGTGCTGATCGCCGGTCACGTCGTCGCCGTTCTGGTTCACCAGTTCTACTGGCGCACCAATGTCCTGAAGCGTATGACGCACGGCTAAGCGGCGGTTTGTCGCGTTCCCGGTTTCTCGGAAAAAGAGGAAGGTGACCCTTGCCGCATCGTGCGGCCGGGGTTCGGGAATGCAGGATATCGAAGACATATTGCCGGGCGCCGACTGGCGGGATCGCTATCAGGGAGAGATGGTGACGCCGGAGCCGTCCTCACTCGATGTGAGCAAGCTCCTTCTCGATCATCCTCCGGCGTGGATCCGCAGCCTTATGGCGCTTCGAAACCGCGTGGTGGCGCTTTTCGGTTTAAGAACGGTCGAAATGGTGGCTGGGACGTCGGCGGGTGGTTTTCCCGTCCTGTCCTCCACGCCACAGCGGACTGTGCTCGGCTTCGACGACCGCCATCTCGATTTCCGGATCGTCGTCGATCTCGAAGAGAAGGAAAACCGCCAGCTGGTGAGTGTCACCACCATCGTCAGGCGTAAGAACCTGTTTGGGCGGCTTTATCTTCTTGTCGTCGGACCGTTTCACCGCCGCATCGTGCCGGCGACGATGCGGCCGTTCTGCGCTAATGTCCGGCCCGTCAGCATTGGGAGTGAGCGGGTCAATCGACCCGCGTGAGGGTGAAACCTTCCGCGCGCAGCAATTCGACAAGGCCTTCCTCGCCCGGCAGATGCAGAGCGCCGACGGCCATGAAGACATTTCCCTTGGCAAGTTCGGGGGCCGCCCGTTCCGCCATGACGTGGTTGCGGTCGGTGATGATGCGCTGTTCGAAGGCGGCGTAGCCCTGTTCGCTTTCAGCCGCAGCCTTCTTGGGGTCCAGGCTTTTCAGCATGGGCATGGTCATGCCGATATCGCCGGCGACGTAAAGATCGGTCATGGTTGTCATGATGTCATCCATGCGGTCGCCTAGTTCGAGTGTTTCGATCAGCGCCTGAAGATGAAATTCCATTGGCAGCTCGGACATGGCCGTCAGCTGTTCCACCATGGTCTCCAGCCCGACAAGGTGTTTCCCGTCCGCGATGGCATCTTCGGCCAGCTTCTTGTCCAGAAAGGAGAGGCCGGTAGCCTTGCGGGCGAATTCACAGGCGGGAAGGGCGACGAAGCTCGAAAGCATCCACGGCTTCATGCGCGAAATGGCGTTCAGCGGAATGCCGCGCTCCTTGAGGCCCTTGTCCAGACGCGCGACATTTTTCGGCGACAGGATGTCGGTGATCGATTTTCCATCAAGAAACATGGTGAGTTCGGGCTTGCTCAGCAGCGAGGCCGCGACCTTCTTGTCATCGACGATTTCGTCCGATTCCACGATCACCGTCGCGGCTTTTTCGAAGGCGGGGCTGGCTGCGGCAGGCATTTCCAGAACACGTGGATCGGTGACATGCATGGTGCCGAGAAGATAGGAGGTGGGCGTTCCCGCCTTTTCGATGCGCCAGAAATTGCCCTTGCCGTTCGGGATCGCGGCCGCTTCCTGCTCGATCTTTGCGAAGGCCTGCGGATCGGTCTTGCGCATTTCGACGAGAATGTCGCTGCCGGTGCAGGTGATCTGCTGCTGCGCGGCTTCCGCTTGTCCCAGCGAAAGCAAGGTCATGAACAGGATTGCGACGGCGGTGACATGCAGGGCGGCAAGCAGCCAGAGCAGGGCGTCGCCGGTCTTGCCCATCAGGGTGACGGTGAGGTTTTGTGGCTTTATCAGGCGGTGCATCGGTCCAATCCGGTTGTCGTTCGCTTATAGAACGGCGGCTTGGATGTCTGGTTAATGATTATAGTTAACCAATTCCTGCTTCATGCGCGCGGATGGGCGTTGTCGTAGATTTCCAGCAATCTTGCAGTGTCCACACCGGTATAGACCTGTGTGGTGGACAGGCTGGCGTGGCCGAGCAATTCCTGAATGGTGCGCAGGTCGCCGCCGCCGGCCAGAAGATGGGTGGCGAAGGAATGGCGCAGCGCATGCGGCGTGGCGTTTTCCGGCAGGCCAAAAGCGCCGCGCAGTTTCTGCATTTCCCGCTGGATGATGGCGGGCTGCAATTTTCCACCGCGTGCGCCGAGGAACATGGGTTCGTCCGCCGACAGGGCGTAGGGGCAGAGCTTGCTGTAGGTATCGACGGCTTCCGTCACCACCGCCAGCAGCGGCACGATCCGCGTCTTGTTGCCCTTGCCGGTAATGCGCAGGCTGCGGGCTCCGGGCGGGAAATCGGCGGGTGTGAGGCCGAGCGCCTCCGAAATGCGAAGGCCGCAGCCATAAAGCAGCGAGAGGACCGCAGCATTGCGGGCGGCGATCCACGGTTCTTCATTCAACTGCGCCTCGGCCGTGGTGATTTTCAGCGCCTGCCGGTCGGTCAGCGGTTTCGGCAGGGATTTCGGCTGTTTTGGCGCGCGCATGGCGGTAGCGCCCGCCGCGTTGACGAGGCCCTTTTTCTGCAGGTGGTGCAGCAAAGAGCGCAGGCCCGCCAGATGCCGGCCCAGCGAACGTGCGCCGGCGCCTTCCTTGCGCCGGTTGGCCAGAAAGGCGCGAAGATCGACCGGACGCAGATCGGCAATGTCGGTTATGGAGGCCGGTTTGCCGATGTAACCGGTCAGGAATGTCAGAAACTGGCGGGTGTCGCGCTCATAGGCCTCGACGGTATTGTCCGACAGCCGGCGTTCGCCGGCGAGGGCGGCGAGCCAGGACTGGCGCTCGGCGAGAAGATCGGCTTGGGCAAATGTCAGGATTTCGGTCACGGGGCGCTCCATTCCATGTCTCGAAACTATGCGCTTATGGTCAGCATTTGGTTAAGAGGTGGACTTTGCGAGGCGCGCCCACTACATGCGGGCGGTTTCCTTTTTCCTGTCGCCGGGGCATGGTCGCCACATCATGGCAAAAGATTCGTCCGATCTGTTTGGGGCTCTTTTCGATCCGCCGTCGCCCACGCGCACGGTGCCCGTTCTCGTGCCCATGCCCGCCCCCGGACCTTATAGCTACTCCGTACCGGAAGACATGGTGGTGGAGACGGGTTCCGTCGTGCAGGTGCCGCTCGGCCCCCGGCAGGTCTTCGGCGTGGTGTGGGACGATGCGGGCGAGAAGGGCGTCGATCCGAAGAAATTGCGGCCCATTACCAGGAGCTTCGAGTGCCCGCCGCTGAAGGCGGAGATGCGCCGCTTCGTGGATTGGGTCGCCGCCTACACGCTGTCTCCGCCCGGCCTGGTGGCCCGCATGGCGCTCAGAGCGCCCGCGGCCTTCGATCCCGAGCCGATGATCGAGGGGCTGCGGCTGACCGAAGGCCGGCCGGAGCGCCTTACCCCCGCCCGCGAGCGGGTGATGGAACTGGCAGCCGAAGGGCACGGCTGGACGAAGAGCGGGCTTGCCCACGCCGCCGGCGTTTCGACCAGCGTCATCGATGGTCTCGTCAAGCAGGGCGTGTTCGAGACGGTGTTTCTGCCCGCTCCGCCCGTCGTGGCCGAGCCCGATCCTGATTATGTCGAGCCGCGTCTGGAAGGCCCGCAGAAACAGGCCGCTTCGGAAATACTCGAGGATGTGCGCAAGGGCGGGTTTCATGTTTCGCTGATCGACGGCGTCACAGGTTCTGGCAAAACCGAGGTCTATTTCGAGGCGGTGGCCGAGACGCTCCGGCAGGGCAAACAGGTCCTCATCCTGCTGCCCGAAATTGCGCTGACGGCGGCCTTCCTTGAGCGTTTTCAGGATCGTTTCGGTGCGAAACCGGCGGAATGGCATTCGGACCTGTCGCCGCGCATGCGCGAAAAGGTCTGGCGGCAGGCGGTGACGGGTGAAGTGAAGGTGGTGGCCGGTGCGCGCTCGGCGCTTTTTCTGCCCTTCGACAATCTCGGTCTGATCATCGTCGATGAGGAGCACGATCCAGCCTACAAGCAGGAAGACCGCGTTTATTACAATGCCCGCGACATGGCGGTCGTCAGAGCGCGGATCGCGGAATTCCCTGTCGTGCTGGTGTCGGCCACGCCGTCGGTGGAAAGCCAGGTTAACGGCAGTTCGGGGCGTTACAACACAATTCACCTGCACACCCGCTTCGGCGATGCGGCGATGCCCGATCTGCATCTTGTCGATATGCGCCGCCATCCGCCTGAACGGGGAGGGTTTCTTTCCCCGGTTCTGCTGCGCGGTATCGGCAAGACCATCGAGAAGGGCGAGCAGGCGCTGCTCTTCCTCAATCGTCGCGGTTATGCGCCGCTGACGCTCTGCCGGGTTTGCGGCCATCGTTTCCAGTGCCCGCAATGTTCCAGCTGGCTGGTGGAGCACCGGTTCCGCAATCAATTGCAGTGCCACCAATGCGGCCACAACGAGCCGACACCCGACCATTGCCCGGAATGCGGCACCTTCGATCATCTGGTGGCCTGCGGGCCGGGTGTGGAGCGCATCGCCGAGGAGGTGGAGAAACATTTCCCCGAGGCCCGTACCATCGTGCTCTCCTCCGATCTCATGGGCGTCAAGCGGTTGCGGCTGGAGCTGGAGGCGATCGTCAAGGGCGAGGCCGATATCGTCATCGGTACGCAGCTCGTCGCCAAGGGACATAATTTTCCGCTGATGACGCTCGTCGGCATCGTCGATGCCGATCTCGGCCTTGCCAATGGCGATCCGCGCGCGGCGGAGCGAACCTTCCAGCTGCTCTCGCAGGTGACGGGGCGCGCCGGGCGCACGGGGTTGAAGAGCCATGGCCTGCTGCAGACCTATCAGCCGCAGCATCCCGTCATGCAGGCCATCGTTTCAGGCGATGCCTCGGCCTTTTACGAAAGGGAGATCGTGGAGCGGGAAAAGGCCGTTCTGCCGCCCTTCGGACGGCTTGCCTCGATCATCGTTTCCGCCGATACGCGCGGGGAAGCGGAAACCCATGCGCGCGGCTTGAGGGCCGCCGCCCCGCAGGTTACCGGCATCATGCTGCTCGGTCCGGCGGAGGCGCCGCTTGCGCTCATCCGCGGTCGCCACCGCTTCCGCCTTCTGGTGCACGGGCGGCGCAACTCCGACATGCAGTCTTTCCTTCGCATATTGCTGGCCAATGGCCCCAAAGAGCGCGGCAGCGTGCATGTTCAGCTCGATATAGATCCGCAAAGTTTCCTTTGAACTTTGCCGGAGGGGCGTTTTCCCGCTGTCATGACCGTGTCATAACGCAGCAGGCAATCAAAATGATTTGGGGAACGAGATGGAGTTTTATTTTCCCGCCGAGTTCGGCGAGCAGCTGGCCTTCGGTGCGGCGGTGGTGTCGGCCGTGATGGGCCTGTTTTTCATGTTTGCGCCGGGGACTACGCTGCGCGCCTTCGGTCTGCAGCCCGCCGGTGAGCGCAGGGATGGTTATGCGCTCGTGCGTTCGTCGCTTGCCGGGTTCTATCTCGGTCTCGGCGCTGCCGCCCTTCTTCTCGCGCAGCCCATGGTCTATCTCGCCTTCGGTGCGGCTTTCGGTCTCAGCGTGTTCGGCGGCATTCTCTCCATACTGTCAGATGGTGGCGCAACCATGCGGAATTTCATACTTCTGGTTGTGCACTTTCTGCTGTCCGCACTCGCTCTGAGCTACGTCTTCGGGCTGATCTGAGGCGGGCTTTTTGGCTTTTGTGCCGCACATGCGCCGCATCCTGAGCGAAAACGGAAAATTTAAACGCATTCCCCCTTGCCCAAACGGCGCTTTCCGCTATTACGCGTGTTGCGAGTCCCGGCGTCCTATGCTAGACGGACCGCGAAATTGGGAAAAGGCAGGGGGGAATTCCGGTCTTTTTCGGGGAAATTGAAACGATTTCAAGAAAGGTATGCGTCGTCGCTTTTCGAGCTTGCTTTGGAAGCGGGTACGGTCGAAGCGGTTCAGGCCGAACTGGACAAGTTTGGCGCACTTCTCGACGAAAGCGACGATTTGAAGCGTCTGGTTGCGAGCCCGGTGTTTTCCGCCGAGGATCAGTTCAAGGCAATCACCGCGATCTGCGAAAAGGCCGGTATTTCCGGTCTCGCTCTCAATTTCCTCAAGGTTGTTGCGAATAACCGCCGTCTCTTTGCCGTTCCCGGCATGATCCGCGCCTACCGCACCATTGCCGCCGCCCACCGCGGCGAAATCACCGCCGAGGTCACCTCGGCACATGCGCTCGACGAGGCGCAGGAAACTGAACTGAAAGCGGCGCTGAAGAGCGTTACCGGCAAGGATGTGACGATTTCCGTTACCGTCGACCCGTCGATCCTCGGCGGCCTGATCGTCAAGGTCGGTTCTCGCCAGATCGATACGTCTCTTCGCACCAAACTTTCCACCCTTAAGCTTGCACTGAAAGAGGTTGGCTGATGGATATCCGCGCCGCGGAAATTTCCGCAA
>QFOL01000128.1 GCA_003241215.1 Agrobacterium fabrum | reverse complement strand
ATTGCGCAGCGGCAAGCTGCTGCAGGTTCTGCCGGGTTATGAGGGATCGCGAAACGTGACGCTCTCGGCGGTTTATCCGAGCCGGCAGTTCCTGCCTGCGAAAGTGCGGCTGTTCATCGATTATCTGGCCGGGCTCTATGGGCCTTCACCCTATTGGGAGCAGGATTGAGGCAGGCGTCGCGTCGGCACCGCCTATCCTCCCTCATCCCTGTGCTTGTCACAGGGATGAGGGAAACTTACCCCTCAGTGCCCGCCCTCGGCATGGGAGCGGCGGATGCGGCGCACCACCCACCAGACGCCGAGAACCGCGAAGGGAACGGAGATGCCGGTGACCACGGCAGGGTCGAGCGGCAGCACATCATGGCTGATCGCCTTGGTGAGATAACCGATCAGACCGACGACATAATAGGAGATGGCGGCGACCGAGAGACCCTCCACCGTCTGTTGCAGGCGAAGCTGCATGGCGGCGCGCTTGTTCATGGTGTTGAGCAACACCGTATTCTGCCGTTCCAGTTCCACATCGATCCAGCTTCGGACGAGCGCCGTGGCGCGATAGAGCTTGCGCGACAGGTTGGCCTGCCGCTCCTCCACCGACTGGCAGGTGCGCATGGCCGGCGCCATGCGCCGTTCCAGAAAGCTGCCCATGGTCTCGTGGCCCTGCACCGGGGTTTCCGCAAGCGCCCGGATGCGTTCACGCACGATGCCGTCATAGGCGCGGCTGGCGCCGAAACGATAGAGGCTGAGCGCGGCATTGGCTTCCAGTTCGGCCGCAAGCCGGGTCATTTCCGCCAGCAGCGCATCGGCCTCGTCACGCGCACCGTTTTTCATGCGCTGGGTGATGCCGGTCAGGCCATCTTCGATACGGCGGATTTCCGGCGAGAGCGTCTGCGCCATTGGCAGGCCGAGCATGGCAAGGGTGCGATAGGTTTCGATATCGAGCAGCCGCTGCACCAGCGCGCCGCGGCTGTAATCGCTCAAGCCCCGGTCGATCACCAGGATCTGCGTCAGCCCGTCGCGATCCTGCCGGAAATCGGTGAGGATCGCCGCCTGCCCGTCGCGCACGTCGCTGTGACAGAGGCTGGTCGGCTCGAAGATCGTCTCCGCCTGAGATACCACGCCATTTTCCGGGCGGATTTCCAGCCGCACGCCCGAGATCAGCGAGCCGGGCGGCGAAAAGCCGTCACCGAAGGGATCGCCGGCAATCTCGCCGCCGAATTTTTCCGGCGCGGGGCCATCCCAGAACCAGGTCGAGAATTCGGTATGCCGCTCCCAGCGCAAGGTGCCCTGCCCCCAGGGCATGGCGTGGTGGCGGGCATCACGCTCCGGCGGCGCAACGCCGCGGCTGCGCGACATTTCCGCGATGACCGAGTGATGCACGGCAGAGCCGCCATCCATCATGAAGGCGAGCTGGACGATGATGCGCGACGGCGCGAGAAGCACCGTCGGCCGCGCATGCACCTCCCCGAGTGCCAGCGACCGTTCCGGCGCGCTTGCGAAAGCAAATCTACCCTTGGCCATTGCGATTTCGTCCCCGCTTCTTATCCCGGATTTCTAAAACATCGATCGCGATGAAAACACCGCAAACGAAGCCCCTGTCATTGTTTTGATCCACCTGGCGGAAAAATCCGTCACCGTCACCCTGTCCTGCTGCTGCTTTAACAAAAGCCAATTCGAAAAGTCAGATGCCGTGTTGCCGCAGGCATGGCGCTGACAAGGCGTGGAACTGGATAGAATATTTGACCAGTACGATGTTTCGCTGATAATTTGCCCCCAAATCGAAATACGCGGCGGGATTTCGACGGAGACTTCGGCGATGGACGAAACCCTTTTTGCGCGCATCGAGCACAGCCGCACATCGCAGGAGGTGATCTTGCGTTTCGAGGAACTGATCCTCGACGGCATATTGCGCGATGGCGACAGGCTGCCCGGCGAGCGCGAACTGGCGCAACGCCTCGATGTCTCACGGCCGATCCTGCGGGAAGCGCTGAAGGAGCTTGAAACCCGCGGCCTTCTCGTGAGCCGGCATGGTGGCGGCACCTATGTCGCTGATATTGTCGGCCCGGTCTTTTCCGATCCCCTGAGCGCGCTGATCACCCGCCACAGCCGGGCGACGCGGGATTTCCTCGAATATCGCCGTTATATCGAAGGCATGACCGCCGAACTTGCCGCAGAGCGGGCGACGGAACCGGACAGGCGCAACCTTGCCGCCATCGTGGACAGAATGCGGGAAGCGCATGAGGCGGGCCGTTTCGAAGAAGAGCTTGCGGGCGATGTGGAATTTCACAACGCCATCGGCGAGGCAGCGCATAATATCGTGCTGATGCACACGTTGCGCTCCTGCTACCGGCTTCTGAGCGACGATATCTTCTACAATCGCCACCTCATCTTCACCGTTACCGGCGCCCATGACGAGGTGCTGCGACAGCATATCGCCATTCATGATGCGATTGCCACCGGCAATGCGGCCGCGGCAAGGGCGGCGGCGGAGGCCCATATCGACTTCATCGTGGAGACGACATCCAAGGCGCATCAGGCGCGGGAATGGGACCGGATTTCGCGCCTGAGGCAGCAACAGCGAAGCCCCTGAAAACGCCATCCGGCGAAATGCGGCATCTCTTTTATTCAGGTTTTGATGGAACCTTTTGTGCTCTTTGGTCTTTTTATCGGGTTAATTGGAAAAATTTACCAAGATGGGACCCATGACGACCACGAGCGAAACTGAACGCTATCCGCGGATAGCTCTCATATCGACGCATGGCTATGTCGCCGCGCACCCGCCGCTGGGTGCTGCGGACACCGGTGGACAGGTGGTTTATGTGCTTGAGCTTGCACGCAAACTCGGCCAGCTCGGTTATACTGTCGATCTTTATACCCGCCGCTTCGAAGACCAGCCGGAATTCGATGAGGTCGATGAGCGCGTCCGCGTGGTGCGCATTCCCTGCGGCGGACGGGATTTCATTCCCAAGGAATATCTGCACCGGCACCTGATGGAATGGTGCGAAAATGCGTTGCGTTTCATCAAGAAAAACGACCTGAATTATTCTTTCATCAACAGCCATTATTGGGATGCGGGCGTCGCAGGGCAGCGGCTGTCCGAAGCGCTGAAAATCCCGCATCTGCACACGCCGCATTCGCTCGGCATCTGGAAAAAGCGGCAGATGGAGACCGATTATCCGGAAAAGGCCGATACGTTCGAACTGGAATTCAATTTCCGGGAACGTATCCAGCACGAGCTGATCATCTATCGCAGCTGCGACATGGTGATCGCCACGACGCCGGTACAGCTCGACGTTCTGATCGAGGATTACGGTCTGAAGCGCAAGCATATCCACATGATCCCGCCGGGTTATGACGACAACCGCTTCTTCCCGGTTTCCGATGCGACGCGGCAGATGATCCGGCAGCGTTTCGGCTTCGAGGGCAAGACGGTGCTGGCGCTCGGACGCCTTGCCACCAACAAGGGTTATGACCTGCTGATCGACGGTTTCTCCGTTCTTGCCGAGCGCGAACCGGAAGCCCGGCTGCATCTGGCGGTCGGCGGCGAGAATATGGACGAGCAGGAAACCACGATCCTCAACCAGTTGAAGGAGCGGGTGAAAGCGCTCGGTCTCGAAGACAAGGTGGCCTTTTCCGGTTACGTTACAGATGAGGACCTGCCGGACATCTATCGCGCCGCCGATCTCTTCGTGCTCTCAAGCCGCTATGAACCCTTCGGCATGACGGCAATCGAGGCGATGGCGAGCGGCACGCCCACCGTCGTCACCACCCATGGCGGGCTGTTCCGGGCCATCAGCTATGGCCGCCATGCGCTGTTTGCCGATCCTTTCGACAAGGAAGACCTTGGCATCACCATGATGAAGCCGTTCAAGCATGAGCGGCTTTACGGGCGGCTTTCGCGCATGGGCGCGCACAAGGCGCGCAGCCTGTTCACCTGGACCGGCATTGCCCAGCAGCTTCTCGCCCTTGTGGAAGGCAGGACGATGATGCCGGTTCTGGAAGAAGCCGACTGGGCCGAACCATGGAACGACGGCGATTGAGACCGCTTCGTCTTTTCTCCACCGATCTCGACGGAACCGTCGTCGGCGATAACGACGCCACGCGCCGGTTCCGCGATTTCTGGCAATCCCTGCCGGACGCACAGCGTCCCCTCCTCGTTTTCAACAGCGGCAGGCTGATCGACGACCAGCTTGCGCTTCTCGAAGAGGCGCCGCTGCCGCAGCCCGACTACATCATCGGCGGGGTCGGCACCATGCTGCACGCAAAAGAGCGCGGCGAACTGGAACGCGCCTATGCGAGTTCCCTTGGCACCGGTTTCGACCCGCAAAAGATCGCCGACGTGATGACCGGCGTTCCCGGTGTGACGATGCAGGAGGAGCGCTATCAGCACGGCCTCAAATCGAGCTGGTTCCTGCATGGCGCCGATGACGCGGCGCTTCGCAAGATCGAAGCGGCGCTTGCGGCGGCCGATCTTGACGCCCGCATCGTCTATTCCAGCGGTCGAGACCTCGACATATTGCCGAAAGCCGCCGACAAGGGCGCGGCACTTGCATGGTTATGTGGACAATTGCACATCGGCCTCGACGAATCGGCGGTCGCGGGCGATACTGGTAATGATCGGGCGATGTTCGAATTAAAGAATATTCGCGGCGTGATCGTGGGCAATGCCTTGCCGGAGCTGATGTCGCTGGCGCATCGGGATATGCGCTTTTTTCACGCTGCGGCGAGGGAAGCGGATGGGGTGATCGAAGGCCTCCGGCACTGGGGCGTAAACCCAGGCTGAAGCAGCCCCGGCTATAATTCATAGCGGTCTTGCATTCCGAATGGCTTGAAAGCAGGTAAATAGAGTATTACCGCATCGGCTGTCCGGCCGGGGAACCACCCGGCCGAAGTTCTGTTCGCGAATTTACCACATCCCTTTTGCCCAAAGGCTTCACCGGCGTGAAGACAGTAGTGGGTTATGGGTGAAGGGGGATTGGCGGAGCATAAAGCATATCTATATTAGCAATTATCACTACCCGGCAAAGAAGGACCTATACGGATTGAAGATTTTGAATCGATTGGCGACAGATGTTGGCTTGATGTTGCGCAGACCGCCGCGACAGCAATATGCGGCGCTGTGCTATCGATTGTCCAAAAAAAATCCGGAGCCGGAAGTATTGCTGCTGACCAGCCGGGATACGGGCCGGTGGGTCATTCCCAAGGGCTGGCCGATGGCCAACAAGAAGGCCCATGCGGTGGCCGAACAGGAAGCCTATGAGGAAGCCGGCGTCAAAGGCACGGTGGAGAAGGCTCCCTTCGGTTATTATGAATACGAAAAAAAGCTGAACAGCGGCATCAATGTGCCATGCAAGGTTCAGGTGCATCTGCTCGAGGTTTCGGAAATGCAGGACAGCTTTCCCGAAAAGGAATCGAGGCGGCTGGAGTGGGTCAGCCCGCAGGAAGCCGGAAGACGGGTCAACGAGCCGGATCTGAAAGCGCTCATGCTCGCTTTCGACAAGCGGATGGCGCATTCGAAATAGCGCAACCGCCCGAAAAGTGGCAATGTGGGGTTTGGTTCTCCAACATGGCTCTTATCGTCTTTTTCTTTGGAGAGACGTGCGGGATGTAACAGTCTTTCTGTAAATTGCCTTCAACCTGCGACGCTGCCGGACGAAAGGGAATGCTGGCAAACGAGGTGTGAATGGCAACGAAGCCGCCATCTAACATGAAGCCGACGCTCGACAAGGATCTCGACAAGTTCACCCGTGTCGAAGAGGCGACGTTGCATGTCACGCAGCAGCTTGCCGGCCTTGGCGCGGGGTTCATCTTCGTTGTTCTGGCCGCCATCTTCGCCGATATCTTCGTTACCGGCACGGCGGGCTCCGCCATCATCATCGCCGCCGTCGCCATCGGCGCCTATATGGCCATCAATATCGGCGCGAACGACGTCACGAACAATGTCGGCCCCGCCGTCGGCGCCAAGGCCATGCCGCTGGCCGTCGCCCTCATCGTCGCCGCCATCAGCGAAATTGCCGGCGCGCTGATTACCGGCGGCAATGTCGTCGAGACCATTTCCAGCGGCATCATCAACATCGAGACCATTCCCGACCGGACCGCGTTTTCATGGGCAATGCTGTCGGCGCTTCTTGCCGCCGGCCTGCTCGTCAACATCTCGACCTGGACGAAGGCGCCGATCTCCACCACCCATACGGTGGTCGGCGGGGTCGCCGGCGCCGGAATGGCCGCCTATGGGGCGAAGGCGGTCGACTGGCTGTCGCTCGGCAGCATCGCCTTCGCCTGGGTGCTGGCGCCCTTCATCAGCGCCGCCTTCGCCATCGCCATCCTTGCCTTCATCAAGGAATTCATCATCTACCGCGAGGACAAGATCGAAGCCGCGCGGCTGTGGGTGCCGGTGCTTATCGGCCTGATGGCCGGCGTTTTCATGGCCTATCTCATCTGGGTCGGACTGCAGCAGCTCATGCATGTGTCGCTCGGCCATGCCAGTGTCACAGGGCTTGTGACCGGCCTTGTCGCCTGGCGGCTCTGCGTGCCGATCATCCGCAAACAATCGGAAGGGCTTGAGAACCGCAATCAGTCGCTTCGGACGCTTTTCCAGTGGCCGCTCGTTCTCGCCGCCGGACTGATGTCCTTCGCTCACGGGGCGAACGACGTTTCAAACGCCATCGGCCCTGTCGTGGCCATCGTGCGAGCCCTGCATGACGAGGCGGTGGGCACCTCCGCCCGCGCGCCGCTATGGGTGATGCTTGTCGGCGCTTTCGGGCTGTCCTGCGGAATTCTCCTTTATGGCCCGCGTCTCATCCGCCTGGTTGGCGAGCAGATCACCAAGCTCAATCCGATGCGCGCCTTCTGCGTTTCCGTCGCCACGGCGCTCACCGTTCTCGTGGCCTCGCGCTTCGGCCTGCCGGTCAGCACCACCCATACGGCGATCGGCGCTGTCTTCGGCGTCGGCTTCTTCCGCGAATGGTACACACAGGCGTCACGCCGGCGGCAGGAGCTTGTTCAGGCCGGTGACGGCAGACCCCGCCGGTCCGAAAGATATGTCGACAATCCTTCCGAGATACGCCGCCGTTATCTTGTCCGCCGCTCCCACTTCATGACGATCATCGCCGCCTGGCTGGTCACCGTTCCAGCCAGCGCAACGCTTGCGGCGCTGCTCTATTGGCTCTTGTCTTTCCTTTTCCTGTGAAACTGAAAAATCCCATGCGCGCTAATTTCCGGATGCAACGCCTGTTTATTGACGCCGACCTCGCAGGCGGCGTTGCGCAGGAAACGACGACCGAACAGTTCAACTATCTCGCCAATGTGCTGCGGATGACCGACGGCGCGGAAATACTGCTGTTCAACGGACGCGATGGCGAATGGAAGGCGAGGCTCTCCTTCCCGAGCCGCAAGAAGGTCGTGCTCATTCCCCTTGAGCAGACAAGACCCCAGCCGGAAGCGCCGGATCTGCATTATCTTTTCGCGCCGCTGAAAGTCGGGCGGATGGATTATCTGGTGCAGAAGGCGGTGGAAATGGGCGCCGGCCTGCTACAGCCGGTGATGACGCAGCATGTCCAGGGCAAGATCCACAACACCGAAAAACTGCGCGCCAATGCCATCGAGGCCGCCGAGCAGTGCGGCATACTGTCTCTTCCCGAGGTGGCCGAACCGGTGAAACTGCAGGACTTGCTGGAAACCTGGCCCGGCGACCGCCGCATCATCTATTGCGACGAGGGCGATGCGGGCCAGAATCCGCTGCCCATCCTGCAATCCGTCAAGGAACGCAAGATCGCCCTGCTGGTCGGGCCGGAAGGCGGGTTTTCCGAAGACGAAAGGGAGTTGCTGCGCAGCCTTGCCTTCGTCACGCCCATTCCGCTCGGGCCGCGTATCCTGAGGGCCGATACGGCGGCCGTCGCAGCACTCGCGGTCATTCAGGCGGCAATCGGCGACTGGAACTGAACGGGACCATTGCGCTTCATGCATCTTTAAAAGAAATTCATTTGCCACCGGGTGCGATCCGGCCCTATCTGCCAATCATATGCCTCGCCGTAACAGAGACGTCATACAAGGTAAGCCATGGCACGCGACACGACCGACCAGACACCCCTCTCCTCCGTCACGGAGCTTACCGATTATCTGGCGGGCGGTTGCAAGGTTGAAGCCGATTTCCGCATCGGCACCGAACATGAAAAATTCGCCTTCTTCCGGGAGGACAACCGGCCGGTTCCCTATTTCGGCGAAGCCAGCATTTCCGCGCTTTTGAAGGGCATGCAGGAAAAGCTCGGCTGGGAGCCGATCATGGACGGCGAAAACATCATCGGCCTTGGCGAGCAGCATGGCATGGGCGCCATTTCCATCGAGCCGGGCGGCCAGTTCGAACTATCGGGCGCGCCGCTCGAAAACCTGCACCAGACCTGCAAGGAATCCAACCAGCATCTGGCGACGCTGCGCGAGGTGGCCGAGCCGATGGGCATCCGTTTCCTCGGCATCGGCGGCAGCCCGCTGTGGAGCTATGACGAGACGCCGCGCATGCCGAAATCGCGCTACGCGATCATGACGCGTTATATGCCGAAGGTCGGGACCAAGGGTCTCGACATGATGTACCGCACCTGCACCATTCAGGTGAACCTCGACTTCTCCTCCGAAGCGGATATGCGCCGGAAGATGCGCGTTTCCATGAAGTTGCAATCGCTGGCGACGGCGCTGTTCGCCTCGTCACCCTTCACCGAAGGCAAGCCGAACGGGTTGCTCTCCTGGCGTGGCGATATCTGGCGCGATACGGACAATCGCCGCGCGGGCGTCCTGCCCTTCACTTTCAAGGAAGACTTCGGCTTCAAGGACTATGTCGAATGGGCGCTCGACGTGCCGATGTATTTCATCGTGCGCGACGGCAAATATCACGATTGCACCCATGTCACCTTCCGGCAATTCATGAACGGTGCGCTGAAGGGCGAAATCGCCGACTGGCAGCCGACGATGGGTGACTGGACGAACCATCTCTCCACGCTGTTCCCGGATGTGCGCCTGAAGCGCTTCCTGGAAATGCGCGGCGCGGATGGCGGCCCGTGGCGGCGCATCTGCGCCCTTCCCGCTTTCTGGGTCGGCCTTCTCTATGATGACGAGGCGCTGACCGCTGCCGATGCGCTGACTGCCGACTGGAGCTTCGATGAGGTCATCGCCCTTCGTGACGCCGTGCCGGCCAAGGGTCTCTCCGCCGAGATCGCCGGCAGGCCGCTTCTCGGTATCGCCCGCGAGGTGCTCGGCATTTCCCGCACCGGCCTGAAAAATCGCAAGCGCCTGAACGGCGAAGGCCAGGATGAGACCGTGTTCCTGTCATCGCTGGACGAGGTTCTGGCCAAGAAGACCACGCTCGCCGAAGACCTGCTCGCACTCTATAACGGCCGCTGGGGCGGTTCCGTGCTGCCGGTGTTCGAGGAATATCAATATTGAGGCCTTGCCGCCGAACTGCGCCGATGAGCTGAAGCCGGGCCATAAAAAAGCCCGGCGCGGCCGAGGGGCCTGACACCGGGCAAAGGCAGGGCTATTGGCAAATCACCCTGCGGGGAAAACCTTGCGGCTGGAAAACATTTCCGACAGCTGGAGGTCTGCCGGAAATGGGAATTTCAAAGGGTCTTGAACCGGGTTACTGCCCGCTTGCGCGCAGCGCGGGTCAAATGAGCCGTCGGATCCTCGAGCAGGCCGGTATTGAGGGCGTCCCTCACATCCGACCGCGCCAGTCCGATATCGGCCAGAAGGCGGTCATCGAGCTGCGTAAGGCCATTGGCCACGATACGATTATAGATGCGCTGCACGAACGTTTTGACGCGGAAAGCCAAGAGAATAGCGGCCTGACGGAACGTATCGTTCTGCCGGGTTGCGAGTTCCAGTTCCATTCTCCGTTCTGCCGTGCGCATGACACTAATCCTTTCGTAACGGCACGATGCGGCACCGCTCCCGGCGCACCACGCGCGAGAAGCTGCCTTGGGTTGAGGGCCTGACGTCGCGTCGGCCCGGGGTTTAGATTGATTTGCTGGGTGCCAAAATGCCGCAAGACTATTGATCAGTCCAACGAATGTTTCTAATGTAAGACATCAATCATTCTGATGGATGGCCATCCATGTCCGCACCTCTCGACATAGACCAGCTGCACACCTTCATCGCCATCGTCGATACGGGCAGCTTCACCAAGGCCGCAGACCGCGTTTTCAAG
>QFOL01000567.1 GCA_003241215.1 Agrobacterium fabrum | reverse complement strand
CGTTCAATACGGTGAGCAGGACCACGATCATAATTTCAGTAAACAAGTTTAGCTCTTTGGGCTGTTGAACGGCACGTCGCGGTTTTGGCCGCAGCGCCCTTTATGCAAAGGGCATGACAGACATACCAATCCGAATAATAGGCAATTGTTTCGCCATTGCAATGAGAGCGATACAAAAAAGCCGTGCCCGGCAGTAGTGAAAAATAACTGTCGACGATAAAACAATCAGGGAAGAACCGGGTTTGACCGGAAACTTCAAGCGCGATCCACGGCGACCGATGGAGATTTACGATCCTGGGCGCCTACAAAAGTAGGTGGGCACCGTGTGTCCAGTCCCACGGGACTGGCCAGGGACAGCTCCCTTTGGATCGAGTATGGCCCCAGGGATTGTGGTTCCTGTCGGGAAGCGCAGAACGCATAGAAGATATAGGACGGATCGGAGAAAACCGCCAGAGGGTGCGGCGCGAAATTTTGCCGCCTCAGAACTCTGCGCGCCGTCAATGCGCCGCTGGCTTCGGCCGCGCCAGCAGTTTTTCGGTGATGCCGTTCAGCCGATCGGCGAGATCGCCGATGGCAAGCGCCACCATCTCGTCCGATTTCGCCCTGTGCTCGGCCATGCCGTCGCGGTTGCGGGAAAGGGCCGCGACTTCCCCTTCCAGCTTCTCGATCTTGCGGTTGAGTTCGGAAAGCTCGTCCATCACCATGATGCCGGCCATGACGGTGAGCCTCAGATCGCCGATTTCGCCGAACTGGCTCTTGAGGTGCCCAACATACCGGTCGAAACGGGTGGCGAGATCGGTCAGGTGGTCTTCCTGTCCCGCCTCGCATGCCATGCGATAGGCCTTGCCGTCGATCATAACAGTGACTTGCGCCATGAAACCGCTCCCTATCGATCCAGCACCGCGCGGATCGTCTCCATGGCCGTTACCAGCCGGCGGGAAACCTCGCGGTTGACTTCTTCAAGACGATTGGCGCGAAATTCGGCCTGATCCAGCTCCTGGGCGAGCCTTGCGCGGTCGACATGGACCCGCTTGACCTCATTGTCGATCTCACCCGTCTCCCTTTGCCGCTCGATACGCATATCGATGGCATTTTCGAGATTTGTGATGGCAGCATTAAGCTCCGTCAGCGCAGATTGTACGGTCTTCTCAGCCGACATCGTTTTTTCCAACTCGCACGCCACCGGCCGAATCGTCCGGTTTCAGGCCTTCCCAACACTCACGAGGTTATTACCCGATTTATCATCCCGTCAATCAAACCAGTGCATTGAAGCGTTTTGCTCTGTGGATGAACGAACAGGCACAGACTTATATTGCACGTATTTTGCCGCGACACCTGATTTTCTAAACGATTTTTTCTCCCGGAGAGAACCGCAAACGCCCGTGGATTTATTGACTTGCCTGCCTCACCTGCTATGGATCAACCCGCTTTTTGGATAGTTGCGTAAAACTATCTCCTTTCACCCGGAAACAGACGGAAAAGCC
>QFOL01000566.1 GCA_003241215.1 Agrobacterium fabrum | reverse complement strand
CGTTGCGGTAGCCGTGCTGTTCGCCGAGCGTCAGCGCCTTGTCCCAGGCGGCGACGGCATGGGCAATCAGGTCCTGATCCGGGCAATCGCCATGGATGAGCGCGACCGGGTTGACCGACAGGCCTTCATAACCTTCCGACTGGCCATGGGCGGCGCGGCGGTGGTTGCGGATGACGCGCAGCATGTTGTCGCGGTTCGGCGCAAAGCCCGGGAAGGGGCCAAGCTCGCCGGCCATTTCGGCCGAGGTGGCATAGGATACACCGGTCATGATGGCGGTGAGCGCACCGGCAATGGCGCGGCCTTCGGCGCTGTCATAGGGGATGCCCGAGGACATCAGCAGGCCGCCGATATTGGCGTAACCGAGGCCGAGCGTGCGGTATTCATAGGAAAGTTCGGCAATCTGGCGCGACGGGAACTGCGCCATCATGACCGAGACTTCGAGCACGACGGTCCACAGGCGAACGGCATGTTCGTAATCGGCGATATCGATGCGCTTCGTCGCCTGATCCTTGAACTGCAGAAGGTTCAGCGATGCGAGGTTGCAGGCCGTGTCATCGAGGAACATGTATTCCGAGCACGGATTGGAGGCGCGGATGGGACCGGCGGCCGGCGAAGTGTGCCAGTCGTTCATGGTGGTGTTGAAGTGCAGGCCGGGGTCTGCCGACGCCCAGGCGGCGTGGGAAATCTTTTCCCAGAGGTCGCGGGCCTTCAGCGTCTTCATGACCTTGCCGTCCTTACGGGCGGTGAGGTTCCAGTCGCCGTCATTTTCGACAGCGCGCAGGAAGTCGTCCTTCAGCGAGACGGAGTTGTTGGAGTTCTGGCCCGAAACCGTCAGATAGGCTTCCGAATCCCAATCCGTGTCATAGGTCTTGAACTGAATGTCCTTGTAACCCTGTTCGGCGAACTGGATGACGCGCTTGACGTAGTTTTCCGGCACCATGTCCTTCTTGGCAGCGCGAATTTCGCGCTTCAGGGCAGGGTTCTTGGCCGGGTCGAAGCAATCGCCATTGTCGGCCTCGCAATTGACGCAGGCTTTCATGATCGCCTTCAGGTGCTTGGCGACGATCTTGGAGCCGGTCACGAGAGCGGCAACCTTCTGCTCCTCGTTCACCTTCCAGTCGATATAGGCTTCGATGTCAGGATGGTCGGCATCGACAACGACCATCTTCGCTGCACGACGGGTCGTGCCGCCTGATTTGATGGCGCCGGCTGCGCGGTCGCCGATCTTGAGGAAGCTCATCAGGCCGGAGGAACGGCCGCCGCCGGAAAGCTTTTCACCTTCGCCGCGCAGATAAGAGAAGTTGGAGCCGGTGCCGGAGCCGTATTTGAACAGGCGCGCTTCACGCACCCAGAGATCCATGATGCCGCCTTCATTAACGAGGTCGTCCTCGACGGACTGGATGAAGCAGGCATGCGGCTGCGGATGTTCGTAAGCCGACTTGGACTTGGTCAGCTTGCCGGTGAAGGGGTCGACATAAAAGTGGCCCTGG
>QFOL01000565.1 GCA_003241215.1 Agrobacterium fabrum | reverse complement strand
ACGACGGCCATCGGGTCGTCCCTGTCGCCCATGCGGCAGGTGCCGCAGGGGTGATAGGCGCTTTCCAGATGCTCCCGCAAAAAGGCATCGATCTCCTCATCCGTCTCCACGCTTTCGCCGGGCTGGATTTCCGGCCCGCGAAAATCGTCAAAGGCTTTCTGGCTGAAGATGTCGCGCGTCAGGCGCACGCAATGGCGGAACTTCTCCCAGTCTTCCGGGTGACTCATATAGTTGAAGCGGATGACCGGGTCGTCATGTGGATCTGCGGAACGCAAGGTAACATTCCCGCGCGATTTCGAGAGGTTGTAGCCCACATGAACCTGAAAACCATGGCTTTTCGCCGCAGCCTTGCCATCATAGGAAATGGCGACCGGCAGGAAATGATACTGGATGTCGGGCTGTTTCAGACCGGGTGCAGAGCGCAGGAAGGCGCAGGCCTCAAACTGGTTGGAAGCGCCAAGCCCGCCTTTCGACAGCAGCCATTGCGCACCTGCCACGCCCTGCCAGAACCATGGCAGCCAGGAATAGAGCGAGACCGGCTTGGTGGAGACCTGCTGGAAATAAAACTCCATATGGTCCTGAAGATTTGCGCCCACGCCCGGACGATCCACCTTCACCTCGATGCCCATGTCTTTCAGGTGCGCGGCGGGGCCGATGCCTGAGAGCATCAGCAGTTTCGGCGAATTGAAGGAGGAGGCCGAGACGATGACCTCGCGATTGGCCGTGATGGTTTCCACCACGCCCTTGCGCTCGATCTCGACACCAACCGCGCGGCCGTTCTCGATGACGATCTTGCGGGCGAAGCCGTTGACGAGCGTGACATTGCCGCGCTTCAGCGCCGGTTTCAGATAGGCATTGGCGGCGGACCAGCGGCGACCATTGTGGATGGTCTGCTCCATCAGGCCGAAACCCTCCTGCTTGGAGCCGTTATAATCGTCGGTCAGTTCGAAACCGGCCTGCGCGCCGGCCTGAATGAAGGCGTGGAACAGCGGATTGTTGACCGGACCGCGCTGCACATGCAGCGGTCCGTCCGTGCCACGCCAACCCTCCTCGCCGCCATGGCTGTGTTCCATGCGCTTGAAGTAAGGCAGCACATCCGCATAGGCCCAGCCATGCGCGCCAAGCTCTTCCCAACGGTTGAAATCCTCCGCATGGCCGCGCACGTAAACGAGGCCGTTGATGGAGGACGAGCCGCCGATGACTTTTCCGCGCGGCGCGGTAATCCTGCGGTTGTCGAGGTTCGGCTCGGGCTCGGAGAGATAACCCCAATTATAGCGCTTCATGCTCATCGGCCATGCGAGTGCGGCCGGCATCTGGATGAAGGGTCCGAAATCCGAACCGCCTGCCTCGATGACGATGACAGAATAACGACCGTCTTCCGACAGGCGATAGGCGATGGCGGAGCCTGCGGAACCCGAACCGACGATGACGTAGTCTGCTTGCATGATCTGCTCTCTCCGATGAGCGTTGGTTCCGATTGATTGCTCTCT
>QFOL01000127.1 GCA_003241215.1 Agrobacterium fabrum | reverse complement strand
GCTGACCTTCCTCGGCGGCAGCTTCTATTCCATCGACATGCTGCCGCCCTTCTGGCAGACGGTCAGCCACTTCAATCCGGTGCTTTATCTCATCAGCGGTTTCCGCTGGAGTTTCTATGAGATCGCCGACGTCAATCCGGTCATCAGCCTCGCGATGATCACGCTGTTTCTGGCGCTGTGCCTGGGTGTCGTGAGCTGGATGTTCAAGACGGGGTATAGGCTGCGCAACTGACATTGCGGATTACTGCCTGTCACTGAAGACTTCTCTACAGTGCCGTCATCCTCGGGCTTGACCCGAGGATCCATGGTTGCACGGGGATGGATCCTCGGGTCAAGCCCGAGGATGACGGAAGAGAGAGGTCGCAAGGCCCCTCAAGACATGATCAACCCACCATCGACATTGATCGTCTGGCCGGTGATATAGGCCGCATCCTCGGACGCCAGAAACGCCACCAGCGCCGCCACTTCGGCGGGCGTTCCGGCGCGGCGCATGGGAATGTTGCGCACCCATTCGGCCATCAGTTCGCCCGGCTTGTAATCGCCCAGCATCTGGCCCCAGACGCGGTCGTTATAGTCCCACATTTCGGTGTGGATGATGCCGGGGCAAATGGCGTTGACGGTAATGCCTTCCGGCGCGAGTTCCTTGGCAAGGCTTTGGGTCAGGCCGATAACGCCGAATTTCGAGGCGGCGTAATGCGGGGTGTAGATGAAGCCCTGACGCGCCTGGCCGGAGGCGGTGTTGATGAGGCGGCCTTTGGTGCCGCTTTCGCGGAAGCGGCGGATTGCCTCCTGGCAGCAGAGGAACGCGCCCTTGGTATTGACGTCGAGATTGAAATCCCACTGTTCCTGCGTCAGTTCCTCGATCTTCGAAATGGTGATGACGCCGGCGTTCTGGACGGAGATGGAAAGCGGGCCGATCGCTTCTTCGGCGGCGCCATAGGCCTCGCGCACCGCTGCCGCGTCGCGCACATCGAGGATGACGCCATGGGTGACGGCGCCAGTTTCGTCCGCCAGTTTTCTGGCGGTGTCCTGTGTGTCCCTGTCGACAGAGGCGATGGCGACTTTTGCGCCTTCCTCGGCAAAACGGCGGGCTATGCCGTATCCGATGCCCTTATTGCCTCCGGTCACGAATACGGATTGACCTTCAAAGCGCCTCATGTCTCCTCCTTTAAGGGATTTTGGCTATGTTTCCTTGCCGACCAGTCGTTCGGCGGTGAATTTATCGGTGACGAGCACGTCGATCACACCGGTTCTGAGTGCCCCGGCAATCGCCTCGGTCTTTTTCGAGCCGCCGGCAAGCGCAATGACGCGGTCGACATTGGAGAGGTTTTCCAGCGGCAGGCCGATGACCCGGTCGTCGAGCGGCGTCTTCACCGGCTTGCCGTCCTTGTCGAAGAATCGGAGCGATATGTCGCCCACCGCACCCGCCTGCGCGAGATCGGCCAGTTCCTTGGCGGAAAAGATGTTGCCGGACCGGGCGAGAAGCTCCGATGGCTCAACCGCGCCGACGCCGACGATAGCGAGCGTGATCGACCCGAAAAGATCGATGGTTTCGCGCACGAAGGGATCGGCGAGCATCAAGAGCTTTGCTTCGCGGGAGGTGGCGACGCCCGGCACCGGCAGCAGCTTGGGCTCAGCTTCTGTCAGCCGCGCCAGACGCGTGGTGATCTGGGTCGCATGCGTCTGTACCGATGGGTCGCCCATGCCGCCCAGCGTCTGGACGATATAACGCGCCTTGGCACCTTTAAGCGGGTGGATGTTTTCCACCATCTTGAAGATCGTCTGGCTCCAGCTGGAAACGCCGATGATCTCGTTCTGCGACAGCGTCACCTCGAGAAAATGCGCCGCTGCCTCGCCGATGCGGGCCATGATTGCGCCGTCGCGATCCTCGCTGCAATCGACAACGATGGCCTCCGGCAGGTCGAAACGTTCGCGCAGCTGCGCTTCCAGATCGCTATAGGTGCCGGGCGGCGGAATGATGCTGGTGCGGACGATGCCTTCCGCTTCGGCGCGCTTCAACATGCGCGAGACGGTGGCCTGCGACAGGTTGAGATGCTGCGCAATTTCCGCCTGCCTTTTGTGTTCGCTGAAGTACATCTGCGCCACGCGGGATATCATTCGAAGTTCGTTTAGCCTGCCCATAAGCCCTCCAGGGTGAATTTTTATTCACCATTACCCGAGGTTACAGGCAAGGTCGAGCGGGCAATCGCGTCGCGCCAGATGCCGAGCCGCTGGCTGTTTTCGCTCGCGGACGTCGCGATGGTGTTGCCGTTGCTGTTCAACGCCGCGATGGCATCAAGATCGCTCCAGACACCGAGGGCGAGGCCGGCGAGATAGGCAGCACCCAGCGCGGAGGCTTCCGGTGCATCGCGCTGGATGACGGGGTGTTCCAGCATGTCGGCGACGCATTGCATGAGGAAACGATTCTGGCTCGGCCCGCCATCCACGAACAGCCGCCCGAAACCGGCAGGCGACTGCGCGCGCATGGCGGCAAAGACGTCATGGACCTGAAAGGCGATGGAATCGGTGACAGCGCGGGCCATCTGGGCACGGGTGGTGCTGAAATTGATCTGGGAGAAAAGCGCACGCGCATTCGTATCCCAATAGGGTGCGCCGAGACCGACGAAGGCCGGCACGAAGCCGGGGCCGTTTGGCTCGGCGGTGGCGGCCAGCTCGACGAGGGCGGCGACATCCGGCAGGCCGAGAATCTCCGTCATCCAGGGCAGGGAGGCGGCGGAAACGAGAATATTGCCCTCGAAGGCGAAGGTCGGTTTGCCGCCGAGCCGCCATGCGACGGTGGTGGTGATGCCGCGTTGGGGCGCGATGAAATGCGGCAGGGTTGTCATGACCGAGGAGCCGGTGCCGAAGGTTACCTTGCCATCACCCGGATTGAAGGCGCCATGGCCGAAGAGGGCCGCGTGGCTGTCGCCGATGGCGGCGAGGATCGGCGTGCCGTCCTTGATACCGGGAACGCCTGATGTGGTGCCGAAATCGCCGCTGCTGTCGCGCAGATCGGGCAGGGTGTTGATATCGATGCCGAAGAGGTCGCAAAGCTCATCACTCCAGACCTGCCGGTTGAGATCGAGCACCTGGCTGCGGGCGGCGTTGGAGGCGTCGCAGGCATGGACTTTACCGCCCGTGAAGCAATGGATGAGCCAGCTATCGATGGTGCCGAGGCGGAGCTTGCGGCCCTTCGGCGCGCGCTCCAGCAGCCAGCGCATTTTTGCGCCCGGAAACATCGGGTCGATCGGCAGGCCGGTCAGCGCCATGACGCGCTCGGAATGGCCCTTCTCGATCAGTTCGGCGCAATCCTGCGCCGTGCGGCGGCATTGCCAGCTGAGCACCGGGCCGAGCGGCTCGCCGGTCTCGCCATCCCAGATGGTCACGGATTCGCGCTGGTTGGAGATGGCGATGGCCGCGACATCGACGTCAGAAGGCGCGGCGGCAAGGCAGGCGGAGACCGCTTCGCAGACCGAGGCCCAGATGCGCTGCGGCTCCTGTTCCACCCAGCCGGGCTGCGGATAGGCGATGCCGACCGGTGATGAGCCGCGCGCCAGCAACTCTCCGCTTTCCGAGACGAGAATGGCCTTGGAATTGGTGGTGCCCTGATCGATGGACAGAATGGCGCGCATCAGGTGAGTCTTTCATCGGCAGTTTTTCGTTTCGGCCTTGCGGCGGTTAAACGACGATATTGCAGAAAGGGTGTCGCCGCGCATCCGAAGACACGCGACGACTCCGGGAGGAGACCTTATTTTCTCTTGATCAGCGCTTCGGCCGCATCCGCAATGACGGCAGGCGCCATGCCGAATTCATCGAGCAGCCACTCGGCCGAACCTGTATGGGCGAAGACGCCGGGGACGCCGAGGCGCTTCATCGGCACGGGGGCCTGTTCGACCACGACTTCGGCAATGGCCGAGCCGAGGCCGCCGAAGATCGAATGTTCCTCAGCCGTCAGGATCGCGCCGGTTTCCTTCGCAGCAGCGACGATGGCCGCCTCATCGATGGGGCGTACGGTCGCCATGTTCAGCACGCGCGCCCTGACGCCACGGCTTGCCAGAATGTCGGCGGCCTTGACGATGCGGTGCGTCAGCGTGCCGTTGGCGATCAGCGTCACATCGGAGCCCTCGCGCAGCAGATTGGCGCGGCCGAGTTCGAAGACATGGCCTTCCGGCAGCAGATCAGGCACGCCGACGCGCGACAGGCGCAGGAAGCAGGGGCCGGCATAGTCCGCGGCCCATTTGACGGCTGCCGCCGTCTCGATGCGGTCGCAGGGGGCGATGACCGGCAGGTTCGGCAGAACGCGGGTCCAGGCGAAATCCTCGATGGAATGGTGTGTCGGACCGAGTTCGCCATAGGCCATGCCCGAGGATATGCCGATCAGCTTCACATTGGCGTTGGAGTAAGCGAGGTCGGCCTTGATCTGCTCCAGCGCGCGGCCGGTGAGGAAGCAGGATGCGCCGCAGACGAAGGGCAACTGGCCACCATTGGCAAGGCCCGCGCCGACGCCGACCATATTCTGTTCGGCGATCCCGACATTGACGAGGCGCTCGGGGAATTTCGACTTGAAGCCGCCGAGTTTCGAGGAGCCGACCGAATCGTTGCAGACGGCGACGACCTTGTCATTGCCGGCGGCCAGCGCCTCCAGCGTTTCAGCGAAGGCGTCGCGGCAGTCATAAAGCTTGGCGGCGGTTACGGGCGCGTTCATTACAATGTCTCCGAAAGTTCTTTGACGGCGATTTCATATTGTTCCCTGCTCGGAACCTTATGGTGCCAGTCGACGCGGTCCTGCATGAAGGAAATGCCGTGGCCCTTATTGGTGTGGGCGACGATGCAATGCGGGCGGTCGCCGCGATGCTCCAGCGCCGGAACCACTTCCGCCATGGCGTTGCCGTTGATTTCGCTGACTTCCCAGCCGAAAGCCTCCAGCTTCGGGCGAAGCGGCGCGACATCATTGGTTTCCGAAAGCGCCGCACCCTGCTGGAAGCGGTTGTGATCGACGATCAGCGTCAGATTGTTGAGGTCGAATTGTGCGGCGGACATGATGGCTTCCCAGTTGGAGCCTTCCTGCATCTCGCCGTCGCCGGTCATGACATAGGTATGATAGTCCGCACCGGAAAGCTTGGCCGCCTTGGCCATGCCGACGGCAACCGGCAATCCATGGCCGAGCGGGCCGGTATTGGTTTCCACACCCGGAACCTTGTTACAGTTCGGATGGCCGTTGAGGCGCGAATTCGGCTGCAGGAAAGTCGAGATTTCCTCTTCCGGGATGAAGCCGCGCTTGGCGAGCGTCACATAAAGCGCGCAGGCCGTATGGCCCTTGGAAAGCACGAAACGGTCGCGGGCAGGGTTTTTCGGATCATCCGGCCAGATGCGCAGGACGCGGAAATAAAGGGCCGTCATGATGTCGATAGCCGACATTTCGCCGCCGACATGGCCCGCACCCGCTTCGAAAACAGCCTGTACGTCGCGAAGGCGAATCTGGCGCGCAATGCGCTCTAGCTCCTGGGACTGCATGGAATCCTCTTCAAAACATGCGTGTGAATATTTATGCATCTATTTATATAATTGCAGACGTGGCGTTTCTGTCAAGATGGAATTGCGGATTGTTTGTCGTCAGGCGGTGTCGGCATTGCCGTGAAAGTCCTATTGACAAGCTTCTCTCAACTGGCTTATGCATGTTTCGCCGATGATGAATAATTATTCTAATCGGTTTAAAAAATGCAAGACAGTCATCGGGAGGAGCCATGTCCGCGCTTGAACGCAATGAGGGGGTCACGCACACCAGGAGCCCGCTTGCCTGGCTGAGTGGTGCGACCGGACCGCTTTTGGGCCTGCTGCTGCTGTGTGTCTTCTTGACTTTCGCCAGCGAAAACTTCTTGTCACTCAGAAACGGGCTCAACATTCTCGACCAGATCACCGTGCTCGGTATCATGGCCGTCGGCATGACCTTCGTGATCCTGCTCGGCGGCATCGATCTGTCTGTCGGCTCGGTTTTGGCGCTGTCGATGATGATCATGGGCTGGACGGCCAATGTCGCGGGCATGCCGATGGGCATGGCCATCGTGCTGGCGCTTGTCGCCTCTGCCGCCTGCGGCCTCGTGGTCGGTATTCTGGTGACGGCCTTTCGGGTGCCTGCTTTCATTGCCACACTGGCGATGATGTCGGTGGCGCGCGGTCTCGCCAATATGATCACCGATGGACAGCAGATAGTCGGTTTTCCTGACTGGTTCATGATGCTGGCGATTGAGCGCCATTTCGGCGTGTTGACCGCAACCGTGCTGCTGATGCTGGTCGTTGTGCTTGTTACCTGGATTTTCCTGCGTTTCCGCTCCGAAGGCCGCACGGTCTATGCCGTTGGCGGCAACCCGGAAGTGGCGCGTCTTGCCGGCATCAACGTGCCGCTGGTCACCATCTGCGTTTATGTCGCCTGTGCGGTTCTGGCCGGTCTTGCCGGCATCGTTCTTGCGGCACGTCTCGACTCGGTGCAGCCCTCCAGCGGCTTCGGTTACGAGCTGGACACGATTGCGGCCGTCGTCATCGGCGGAACCTCGCTTTCAGGCGGTGCGGGCGGCATTGGCGGAACACTTATCGGCGTGCTGATCATCGGCGTGCTGCGCAATGGCCTCAATCTGCTCAACGTTTCTCCCTTTTTGCAGCAGGTCATCATCGGTGTGGTCATCGTGCTGGCCGTGGGTGCTGAAACCTTGCGTCGCCGCAGAAGCTGAATTTGCCTCGGATGGCGAAGAGCCGTCCGCGCAATAAACGACCCTCCCGGCATGGGAGGCGTGAAAAACGGCCGGAGGGGAGGAGGTTCGATCTGCCCGAAGGTCAACAATCAACAAATGGAGGAATAATCATGAAATTTCCACGCATTCTGCTGACATCCGCCGCCCTTCTCGCCATGTCGCTCGGCCAGGCCAATGCCGCCGAAGTCAAGAAGATCGGCCTTGCCGTCGCCAATCTGCAGGCGAACTTCTTCAACCAGATCAAGCAGGCCGTTGAAGCCGAAGCCAAGACGCGGGGCATTGCCGTCGTCACCGTTGACGCCAAGGGCGATGGCCCGACGCAGGTCAACCAGATCCAGGATCTGCTGACCCAGAATATCGATGCGCTGATCTATATTCCGGCCGGTGCCGCCGCCGCGACCGTTCCGGTAAAGCTTGCCAAGGCCGCCGGCGTTCCCGTTATCAACATCGACCGCAATGCCGATGGCGCGCCGGGCGATACCTTCCTCGCCACCGATTCCGTCGCTTCCGCCAAGTCGGTTTGCGATTACATCATCAAGCAGGCCGGTGGTTCGGGCAAGATGGTCATCATCCATGGCCAGAAGGGCACGACACCGGAAGTGGACCGCACCAAGGGCTGCATGGAATCGGTAAACGCCAATTCCGGCGTGAAGATCGTCGCCGAACAGTGGTCCAACATGTGGAGCCAGGATGAAGGCTTCCAGATCATGCAGAACATGCTGCAGGCCAATCCGGATGTTTCCATCGTCTTTGCACAGGCCGACGGTCTGGCGCTCGGCGCTGCACAGGCAATCAAGGTCGCCAATCCCTCGCAGAAGATCGTCGTCGGCGGCTTCGATGGTGATACGGCAGCCCTTGAGGCGCTGAAGAACGGCGTCTTCGACGTGACCGCGACACAGCAGACCCAGAAGATGGGCCGCATGGCTGTCGAGATGGCCGTGAAGATCGTCGGCGGCGAGAAGGTTCCGGCCGTGCAGCTCTCCGATGCGACGCTGACGACAAAGGAAAATGTCGAAGGCTTCATCGCCAACCATCCCTGATCCTGCTGCCCCGCGCGACCCATGGGATGCGCGGGGCATTCATTGGTTTGTCTTTAGGTTGTTTCGGACGCAAGGCTTGGGCATTCCCGCTGCTTAATGTGTCCTGGGAGGTCCCGTCATGCGCGAGCCTGTTCTTTCGCTCCGTGGCATCAGCAAACGTTATGGTCCGCTTGAGGTCCTGAAAGCCGTCGATCTCGATGTCTATCCGGGCGAAGTGGTGGCGTTGCTGGGTGAAAACGGCGCGGGCAAATCCACGCTGTCAGGTATCATCGCCGGTTCGCGTGAGCCGTCCG
Organism: Agrobacterium fabrum; assembly: GCA_003241215.1. Taxonomy (GTDB): domain Bacteria; phylum Pseudomonadota; class Alphaproteobacteria; order Rhizobiales; family Rhizobiaceae; genus Agrobacterium; species Agrobacterium fabrum_A. The sequence continues at coordinate 2,199 of QFOL01000127.1, read as the reverse complement.
AAGGTAAAATGACTTGGCTTGGACAGCCTTACGCGCCTGCATCGCCGCGCGAGGCGATCGACAAGGGAATCGTGCTCATCCATCAGGAGCTGAAGCTTCTGCCGGAGCTTTCCATCGCTGAAAATGTCTTCATCGGCCGCTGGCTGATGAAGAACGGCGTTGTCGACCGCGCCGAGATGGTGCGCAGAGCCCAGCAGCAATTGGCGCGCCTCAATCTCCACATTCCCGCAACCCGCAAGGTGGCCGGTCTTTCGACCGCCAACCAGCAACTGATCGAAATCGCCAAGGCGCTGGCGCTGGACGCCAAACTTCTGATCCTCGATGAGCCGACGGCGGCGCTTGGCGGCGCGGAAACGCAGGCGCTGTTCGAGCAGGTGCGCAAGCTGCGCGCCGAGGGCGTGGGCATCATCTATATTTCCCACCGCATGGAGGAGATCAAACAGATTACCGACCGCATCGTCGTGTTGCGCGATGGCGAGCGGGTGCACGAATTTGCCGATAGCGCGACGCCGGTGCGTACCATCGTCGAAAGCATGGTCGGCCGCTCGCTGGAGCGACTGTTCCCGGCGTTGCCGGAACCGCAGGACAAGGTGGTACTGGAGGTCAAGGGGCTGACCGGCGCGACCAATGCGTTCCGCGACATCAGCTTCGGCGTTCGCGCCGGCGAAATCCTTGGTATCGCCGGCCTTATCGGCGCGGGACGCACCGAACTGGTGCGGGCGATTTCCGGCGCCGATCCGACGAGTGCCGGTGAGGTACTGCTGGATGGCAATGTGCTGACGCTGAAAAGCCCGGCGGACGCTATCGCCAAGGGCATCGTCATGGTGCCGGAAGACCGCAAATTGCAGGGGCTGGTGGTGGAGCATGAGATCGGCGAGAACCTGATCTATGCCAATCTCGACCGCGTCGGCACCGGCTGGATCACGCCGCGCATCAAGCGTGCCTTTACCAGGGAAGCCATCGCCAAATTCGGGGTGAAGGGCCGCAGCGAACAGCCGGCGTCCGATCTTTCCGGTGGCAACCAGCAGAAGGTGGTCATTGCCAAATGGCTTGCCCGCAATCCGCGCGTGGTGGTGCTGGACGAGCCGACCCGCGGCATCGATGTCGGCGCACGCGCGGGTATTTACGATATCATCGTCGGTCTGGCGAAAAGCGGCGTCGCCGTCATCGTCGTCAGCTCCGATCTCGAGGAAGTGCTGGGCGTATCGAACCGCATCCTCGTGCTCGCGCAGGGAAAACAGGCCGGCATCCTCAACCGTGACGAAGCAAACGACGTCTCGGTCATGGAACTGGCTACCATCTGAAGAAGGAAATACTGATGTCCACCATCACGCTCAACGCGCCGAAACTGTTCGATCTTTCCGGCCAGGTGGCGCTTGTCACCGGCGCCGGCTCCGGCATCGGCCAGCGCATCGCCATGGGGCTTGCCCAGTCCGGCGCCAATGTCGCGCTGCTTGATCGCCGCACCGATGACGGTCTGGCGCAGACGGCCGATTTCATCGCCAAGGCCGGGCGCAAGTCGATCCAGATTGCGGCTGACGTCACCAGCAAGCAGGCATTGACTGAAGCGGTTGCGCGTACTGAGGCCGAGCTTGGCGCGCTGTCGCTTGCTGTCAATGCGGCCGGCATCGCCAATGCCAATCCGGCCGAGGAGATGGAGGAAAGCCAGTTTCAGACGATGATGGACATCAACCTGAAGGGTGTTTTCCTGTCGTGCCAGGCGGAAGCCAATGCCATGCTGAAGAATGGCCGTGGCGCGATCGTCAACATCGCCTCCATGTCCGGCGTCATCGTCAATCGCGGGCTGATGCAGTGCCATTACAACGCCTCGAAGGCCGGCGTCATCCACATGTCGAAATCCATGGCGATGGAGTGGGTGGGGCGCGGCATTCGCGTCAACACCATCTCGCCGGGTTACACGGCAACACCGATGAATACGCGGCCGGAAATGGTGCATCAGACCAAGCTGTTCGAAGAACAGACGCCGATGCAGCGCATGGCGGGCGTTGATGAGATGGTTGGTCCGGCGATCTTCCTGCTGTCAGATGCGGCGAGCTTCGTGACGGGTGTGGATCTGCTGGTGGATGGTGGTTTCTGCTGCTGGTAGGGTTTTGGCGCGGAAGTATTGAGCTTCCTGGTTTGATAAACATGGACGTCCGCGCCAACCGGTGGTTCACCACACTCCACGTCATCCTCGGG
>QFOL01000564.1 GCA_003241215.1 Agrobacterium fabrum | reverse complement strand
TGTCTCATCTTCGCTTCCTGTGAATGAGCTACGATGAGCCGAAAATCCTCTCTTCTCAATTAAGCCAGTTCTGTCTCATGGGCGCTGATGTCGGACAGACGCCCAGGACGTTATCGCCTACAGCCAGAATGTGGTGATCGATGCAAACGCCGCGCGAGACCTGTTTCCAGACCGGGTTAACCCGGTGGGGCAGGTCATCCTTCTGGGCACAATGCCGGCGAGGGTTGTGGGTGTGACGAAACGGGAAAACTCCTTCGGCCCGGCGGTTGATACGTTGACCGTTTATGCGCCTTACACAACCGTCATGGGCCGCATGCTGGGTCGTCCGAACGTCGACGGCATAACGGTCCGTATCAGCGACGATGTAGATCCGGGCAATGTCGAGGCCGCAGTTTCGCGCCTTATCGAGCGTCGGCATGGCGCGAAAGACTTCTTCCTCACCAACTCGGCGACCATTCGCGAGACTATCGAGACCACCACGCAAACCCTGACGCTGCTGATTTCGTCAGTCGCCGTGATCTCGCTGATTGTCGGTGGCATCGGTGTGATGAATATCATGCTGGTATCCGTGACCGAACGTACCAAGGAGATCGGCGTTCGTGTGGCTGTTGGCGCGCGCCGCAGCGACATCCTTTCCCAGTTCCTGATCGAGGCCGTCATGGTCTGCCTTGTCGGCGGCTTCATGGGAGTGATGCTCGCCCTCGGGATCAGCGCTCTTTTCAATTTGCTGAGCCCCGACTTCAAAATGATCTTCTCTTTGGGCTCCATCATGGTGGCCTTCGCCTGCTCGACCCTGATCGGAATCGTCTTCGGCTTCCTTCCCGCCCGAAATGCGGCAAAGCTGGACCCGATCGAAGCCCTGGCGCGCGACTGATGAGCTGCAAACGTCTGCTCGGTAGCCGTTGTGGTTCGCTTGTCATTATTGAGGCTGGCGTATGTCCCTAGACCGACGGTTGCAAGGCTGCGTCGAGCAGCTTGCGCCCATTGCCAGCGAGCCAGGACCTGAAAGTGAGAAGGTTGGGGTTAATTTCGCGCATGACTTTCAGATCGATGAGCTCGGCGAGCGGCCCGTCTACCAGGCTCTCTGCCATATGCGCGAGATCCGTGTTTGCAGCGAGAACGTCATCGGGAAACCGTTCATAGGTTATCGAGCGACCGGCTGCTTCGCTGAAGGCGGCCTCAAGCTCGGGGCCGGTCAGTCGATCGCTGGCGATCTTAAGTGTTGCGCCGCCGAAGCGTGACTTGTCGGCAAGCACGGCAGCGACAAAGCTGCCGATGTCTTCCACGGCGGTAAGCTGGATGGAACGGTCGGGTCGAATCAGGGACACCAGCCGGCCCTCATCCAGACCGAAGCCGGGCCTCACCAGCATTTCCATGAAAATCATCGGCCGGATGATGGTCGTGGTCATGTCGAGCTGTCGAATATGGGCTTCGATACGAGGCTTGGCGTCGAAACGCGGAACGCCTGTCAGTTCATTCCCCACGCTGGCGCCTGAGGAATAA
>QFOL01000563.1 GCA_003241215.1 Agrobacterium fabrum | reverse complement strand
TTCCAGGAGCCGATGACCTCGCTCAACCCCGTCTTCACCATCGGCGACCAGATCTGCGAAGTGCTTGTGCTGCATGAAAAGATGGGCAAGCAGGCAGCGCTGGCGGAAGCACAGAAGCTGCTCGAAATGGTGCGCCTGCCCGATGCGGCCGAACTTCTGAAGCGATATCCGCACCAGCTTTCCGGCGGCATGCGCCAGCGCGTGATGATCGCCATGGCGCTCGCCTGCCGGCCGAAGCTTTTGATCGCCGACGAGCCGACGACGGCGCTGGATGTGACCATTCAGGCGCAGATCCTCAACATCATGCGCGACCTGCAGAAGAAGCTCGGAATGGGCATGGTCTTCATCACCCATGATATGGGTGTGGTGGCGGAAATGGCCGATGACGTCGTCGTCATGTGGAAGGGCAAGAAGGTGGAGGAAGGTCCGGTCAAGGATATTTTCGCCAATCCGCAACACCCTTACACGCGCGCCCTGCTTTCCGCCGTTCCGCGCCTCGGCAGCATGGAAGGCGAAGAGTTTCCCAAGCGCCTGCCGCTCACCGTGTTGCAGGACGGCCAGCCGGTCGTGGTCGGCGAGGAGCGCGTGCAAAACACCGCGAAATACGACGCCAAGCCGCTGCTGTCGGTCAAGGACCTGTTCGTGCGTTTCGATATCCGCAAGAACCTGTTCGGCAAGGCGACGCACCGTTGCAGCGCCGTGCAGAAGGTGAGCTTCGATATTCACGCCGGCGAGACGCTGGCGCTCGTGGGCGAGTCCGGGTCGGGCAAATCCACCATCGGCCGCACCATTCAGCAGTTGCAGACCGCAATATCAGGCGAAATCGCCTTCAACGGACGCAGCTATTCTGAAATGTCGGCGGCAGAGCGCTTCCGCATGCGCCAGGAAGTGCAATATATCTTCCAGGACCCCTTCGCCTCGCTCGATCCGCGCAAGACGGTCGGTTTTTCGATTGCCGAGCCGATCAACACCCATGGTTTGATCAACGATCAGAAAGCCGTAAAGCGGCGCGTGGATGAATTGCTGGAGCGTGTGGGCCTCAGCTCCGAACATGCCGCGCGTTATCCGCACGAGTTTTCGGGCGGCCAGCGCCAGCGCGTCTGCATTGCCCGTGCGCTGGCCTCCGATCCGAAGCTCATCATCGCCGATGAGGCGCTCTCGGCGCTCGACGTCTCCATTCAGGCGCAGATCATCAATCTGTTCATGGATTTGCAGGCCGAGCGTGGCCTCGCCTATCTCTTCATCAGCCATGACATGGCGGTGGTGGAAAAGATGAGCCACCGCGTCGCCGTGCTTTATCTCGGCCAGATCATGGAAATGGGCAGCCGCCGGCAGGTGTTCGAAACGCCGACGCATGATTATACCCGCCGCCTGCTTTCGGCCGTGCCGGTGGCCGATCCGACCATCGAGCGCCGCATCGCCATGATCGAGGGCGAAATTCCCAATCCCGTGCGCCGTGTCGGCGATGAGCCGGCCATTCTCGCCCATGAGGAAATCAATCCGGGCCACTTCATCGCG
>QFOL01000562.1 GCA_003241215.1 Agrobacterium fabrum | reverse complement strand
ATCCTTCGATTGTTCGGTCACTTTCGCAAAATCGAAGTCCAGCGGCTCGGAATTCTTCCGATAAAGCATCATGAATCGCACCGGATCGCGACCCACTTCGTCGACAACATCGCGCAGCGTGACGAAGTCGCCGGAGCGCTTCGACATCTTCACCGGCTCGCCATCGCGGAACAACTTGACGAGCTGGCACAGAAGCACCGTCAGTTTCGACTTGCCTTCGGAGACGGCGCGCGCGACGGCTTCCAGCCGCTTCACGTAACCGCCATGGTCGGCGCCGAGCACATAGATCATCTCGGAGAAACCACGGTCGAACTTGTTCTTGAAATAAGCAACGTCGGCGGCGAAATAGGTGTAGGAACCGTCCGATTTCATCAGCGCGCGGTCCATATCGTCGCCCACTTCCGTGGAGCGGAACAGCGTCTGTTCGCGATCTTCCCAGTCTTCCGGCAATTCGCCCTTCGGCGGCGGCAGGGTGCCCTTGTAGACATGGCCCTTGAAGGTGAGGTCGTTGATAGCAGAGAGGATCGGACCGCCATTGCCCTCATGCAGCGTGCGCTCCGAGAAGAACACGTCGTGCCGGACGTTGAGCAGCGCCAGATCCTCGCGGATCATCGCCATCATCGCGTCGATCGCCTTGTCCTTGACGATCGGCATCCACTTTTCCTCGGGCATGGCGCGCAGCTTGATGCCATATTCATCCGCCAGCGCCTGGCCGACGGGAACGAGATAGTCGCCGGGATAAAGACCGGACGGAATGGTGCCGATATCTTCGCCCAGCGCCTCGCGGTAACGCAGGAACACCGAACGGGCCAGCACATCGATCTGCGAGCCGGCATCGTTGATGTAATATTCCTTGGTAACGCCATAACCGGCAAAAGCCAGCAGGTTCGCCAGCGTGTCGCCCACAACGGCGCCACGGCAATGGCCGACATGCATCGGGCCTGTCGGATTGGCGGAGACATATTCGACGTTGATCTTCTGGCCCGCACCGATGGTGGAGCGGCCGAAATCGACGCCCTGCCCGATCATGTCGGCGAGAAGACGCTGCCAGTAACCGACCGAGACCTTGAGATTGATGAAGCCAGGACCCGCGACATTGACGCTGTCGACATCGCCATCGGCCTGAAGAGCCGGCACGATGAGTTCTGCCAGCGCGCGCGGATTGGTGCCGAGCGGCTTCGCCAGCACCATGGCGGCATTGGTTGCGACATCGCCGTGGCTGAGATCGCGCGGGGATTCGACGGTAATTCGACTGAAATCGACCTTTTCGCGGTTCTCTTTCACGAGATCGAGGGTCTCGAGCGCGTTTTTGATCCTGGTATCGAAATCGGCAAAAATGTTCATCGTTCCAACCTGCGCGAAGGGCTTCTGTTTATATCCGGCCATCATAACCGGGTCGGCTTCGCGATCGCCCGCTGCCTATCGCAAATCGGGGGTGTGGTCAAACAGCCGCTGGTGGGCGCGCAGTGCATAACTGTCGGTCATGCCGGCCAGATAGTCGCCCACATGCCGGGCTTTTGCGGC
>QFOL01000561.1 GCA_003241215.1 Agrobacterium fabrum | reverse complement strand
GATCGATCGTTTCCTGAACCGCTGCCATGTCGTTCTCCAATCTCGCCGGAGCCAAGGTCCGGTGGCTTGTCAACGTATCAAGGCGGAAAGCCGCCTTATCCATCTTCGGGCAATGTCACCGCGCCGTTAAGCGGGGCGGAGCTTATACCCATGTAAGTGCGGGATGGCGCTTTTCACACATCCCGGCAAGCGGAAAATTGCTATTCCGCAATTCTTTGCCGCATTTTAAGCGGCCTGACCGGAAAGCCTGCGCCGCCCGGCAATTTTCGTGAACGCCGCAAGCGTCCGTTCTATATCGGCCTCATCAGTCGCATGGCCAAGCGAAATCCTGAGTGCGCCAAGCTTGGGATCACGCCCCATAGCCGTCAGCACATGGCTTTCCCCCACCTTGCCGGATGAGCAGGCCGAACCAGCAGAGAGCGCAATGCCTTCAATATCGAAAGCGATCTGCCCCGTTTCCGCCTTCAGGCCCGGCAGGGTGAAAAACGTGGTATTGCCAACGCGGGCAACGTCCTCGCCGTGGATGATCACGTCAGGCGCACTCACCCGCATACCGTCTTCCAGCCGCGCCCGCAGAGCGGCAAGACGCGCCGCTTCAATCTCGAGATTCTTGGCAGCAACAGCGGCAGCGGCACCAAACCCAATGACCGACAGGGTATTTTCCGTGCCGGAACGATGCCCCTTTTCCTGTCCGCCGCCATGGATAAGCGGCTTCGGCATCATCACCTCGCCGCGCGAGACCAGCGCACCAGCCCCCTTGGGGCCACCGAGCTTGTGGGACGAGACAACAAGGAAATCGGCATCGAGCGCATTGATATCGAGCGGAACCCGGCCTGCCGCCTGAACGGCATCAACCACCATCAATCCACCCGCCGCATGCACCAGCCGCGCCGCTTCCGCCACCGGCTGGAGGATGCCGGTTTCGTTATTCACCAGCATGCAGGCAACCATCGGCAGGCCGGTGGAAGCATCGTGCGAAGACAGCAGCGTCTGAAGTGCCGCAAGATCGATGACACCCGCTGACGTAACGGGAATTTCCGTAACGTCAGCCTTGCCGAACCGGCCGCCTTCGCGGAAAGCGGGGTGCTCGATAGCGGAGACGTAAAGACGGCCATAGCGCACGGGAGCGCGCCCCATCTTGAATTCAGGCGTCAGCACCAGATTGGCGGCTTCCGTCGCGCCGCTGGTGAAGGTGACGTGGGCAGCCTGCGCGCTAACAAGTGCCGCAACCTCGCGGCGGGCGCCCTCAACGGCGGCGCGGGCGGCACGCCCTTCCCGGTGGACGGAAGACGGATTGCCGGCAAGATCGAGCGCGGAGACGAGAACATCGCGCACGGCGGGCAAAAGCGGCGCCGTGGCGTTCCAGTCCATATATGTCCGCGTCAAAACCGTCATGACGATGAGGCTTCATCCAATCTTCAATGCGCCAAAACGCATTTTTCTTGAAATTACAGTTGCGCTTGCCTTATGACACCACCCGAGTGCTTTAGCACACGCAAAGTTTCGAATTATTCTAAACTGCGTTCT
>QFOL01000560.1 GCA_003241215.1 Agrobacterium fabrum | reverse complement strand
TTCGACGCAATTGCTGACGACGGTGGTGGGCGCGAAGGACATGGTGGTGGTGGCCACCAAGGATGCGGTTCTGGTGGTGCCGAAGAACCGGGTGCAGGATGTGAAGGGTCTGGTGGAGACGCTGAAGGACGGCGAACACGCACCGCAGACGCAGAGCCACAAGCGCGTCTATCGCCCCTGGGGTTATATCGAACACATGTATGTGGACGAGCGTTACCGTGTCGGCCACATCACGGTCGATCCCGGCCACCGCATCTCGTTCCAGAAACATTATCACCGCTCGGAACACTGGATCGTCGTCAAGGGCACGGCGACGGTGACGATCGGCGAGGAGACGAAGTTGCTGACGGAAAACCAGTCGGTCTATATCCCGATCGGCCAGCCGCACCGGCTTGCCAATGAGGGGCAGATCCCGCTCGAACTGGTGGAAATCCAGACCGGAGCCTATATCGGCGAGGATGATGTCATCCGCATCGAGGATGATTATAAGAGGCAATAGAATTGACGCCGGCACTGAAGATTTGGAGAAGGTGAGGCGGATAGTTGTCCGGCTCGCTTTTTCGGCTCAGGCGATCAGCGCGTTCACGCAATGGGCAAGGGCATGGGAAAGCATCGCCGCCTCCAGCCCCCGACGCCAGAACAGCCATCCGAACAGCAGGCCCGGGATAAAATTGGTGAGCAGGACTGCAAGGATCAGCGCCGTTTGCGGCCGAGCGGCAATCGCAAACAGAAACGGCAGATGACCAGCGGCGAAGAGCGCCGCCGCCATAAGAATGGCGGCCCACAAAATCACCGGTCGAATCTGTCCTCTTCCCGTCATGCGCCAGAGCGCCCAGGCGAAAAACGACATCAGGCCCCATCGGGTCAATAGCTCTTCCGTGATCCCGCCATAGAGAATCCGGGTCGCCAGCGGGACATCAAAAGCGGTCATTTTTGTCATGGTGGCCGCATCCGCGACCGATGGCAGGATCACCGATGAATAGGCGATCATCAGCAGGCCGACGGCAATGCCCGCCGCCAGCGCGGGCGGCACCTGTGTTCGTAGCACCGCGCGCGGGTTACCGCCCGTCAGCCAGCTATCGACCAAGGGCGCGCCAAGCCCGAGTTTTGCGGCCAGAGCCTGACCGGTTGCAACCGCCGCAACGGTCAGCATTGCCGGCTGGATGAGGATCAGCAGGCGCATTCCGAATGAAAGTTGCTGTCCCGGTACAAGCTGCTCAAATGTCGCCAATAAAAGCGATGCGACGCCGGTTAGTCCGATGACCAAAAGAATATGCCAGCGCTTCATGGTCTTCTTCGCCTGTTTTCCTCACTGCGAAGTTTTGTAAGCGACTGGCATTGCGTGTGGATTACGCAGTTCAATCCCCTGTGCCACATGCCAATCCGGCGCATTTTTCAATCGCTCGAAATGCCTCCGGAGGGCGCTTTGAGATTCGTATTTTAGGCGGTTGCCTAATCAAAAATCTTCGCATACGTTCCAACTGCAACGTTTCAGTGAGGGAGGAGACTCATGCGAATGCGTGTTAT
>QFOL01000559.1 GCA_003241215.1 Agrobacterium fabrum | reverse complement strand
GATCGGGATGCCGGTGCCTTCTTCCAGGAGCACCTGGGCGGCGCGCAGCACGCGCTCGTCTTCGCCTTCGGCAAAGATGATGCGCTTCTTTTCGGCGGCTTTCGCGGCATTGAAGACCGGCTTCATGATGAAGCCCGAGCGCCAGACGAAGCGGTTCAGCTGGTCGAGATAGGCTTCGAAATCGGTGATCGGCCGGGCGGCGACGCCGCTTGCCGCAGCGGCACGGGCAACTGCCGGGGCGATGCGCAGGATGAGGCGCGGATCGAAAGGCGAGGGGATGAGGTAGTTCGGGCCAAAGACCGGCGTTTCGCCGCTATAGGCTTTTGCCGCGACTTCGGAGACTTCCTCACGCGCGAGTTCGGCGATGGCCTGCACGGCGGCCATCTTCATTTCTTCGTTGATCGTGGTTGCGCCGCAATCGAGCGCGCCGCGGAAGATATAGGGGAAGCAGAGAACGTTGTTGACCTGGTTCGGGAAGTCCGAACGGCCGGTGCAGATCATCGCATCCGGTCGGGCCGCACGTGCGGCCTCCGGCATGATTTCCGGATTGGGGTTGGCAAGCGCGAGGATCAGCGGGTTTTCCGCCATGCGCTCCAGCAGTTCCGGCTTCAGCACGCCAGCGGCGGAAAGGCCAAGGAAGACGTCGGCGCCGTCGATGGTTTCGGCCAGGACGCGCTTGTCGGTCTTCTGGGCGTAAACTTCCTTCCACTCGTCCATCAGCGTGTTGCGGCCATCGTAAACGAGGCCTTCAATGTCGTGGACCCAGATGTTTTCTTTCTTCGCGCCCATGGCAACGAGGAGGTTGAGGCAGGCAAGCGCTGCCGCACCTGCACCCGAGGCGACGATCTTGACGCTGGACAGAGACTTGCCCGCGAGTTCCAGCGCATTGGTGACGGCGGCGGCGACGATGATCGCGGTGCCGTGCTGGTCATCGTGGAAGACCGGGATGTTCATCTTTTCGCGCAGCTGGCGTTCCACCTCGAAACATTCCGGCGCCTTGATGTCCTCAAGGTTGATGCCGCCGAAGGTGGGCTCCAGCGCTGCGATGGTCGAGACCATGTCATTGATGCCGGGCGCATCGATTTCGATATCGAAAACGTCGATGCCGGCGAACTTCTTGAAGAGGACGGCCTTGCCTTCCATGACAGGCTTGGAAGCGAGCGGGCCGATATTACCGAGGCCAAGCACCGCCGTGCCATTGGAAATGACAGCGACAAGATTGGCGCGGGCGGTATAATCCGCCGCCATTTCAGGGTTTTCATGGATGGCGAGGCAGGGGGCGGCGACGCCGGGCGAATAAGCGAGCGCCAGATCGCGCTGGTTGCCGAGCGGCTTGGTGGCCTGGATTTCCAGCTTGCCGGGGCGCGGATAGCGGTGGAAAAAGAGCGCCTGTTCCTCGATGTCGGCCTTTGCCGTGTTGGCGGGCGTGTTGTTCTTATCGTGAGAGGTCATTTTCCACCGTCATGTCTGGTTCAATTCCGGACCCCTGAATACAACAAACTTCCCCGTGGTACAGCCGTTATTTGACCGCACCTTAT
>QFOL01000558.1 GCA_003241215.1 Agrobacterium fabrum | reverse complement strand
CATCGGTAACCGAGAACTCTTCCGGACGCAGGGCATGTTCCTTGATCGCCTTGGGCAACAGGTGACGCTTGGCGATTTCGCGCTTTTCGTCTTCCGTGTAACCGGCGATGCGGATCACTTCCATACGGTCCATCAGCGGACCCGGAATGTTCAGCGTGTTGGCCGTGGTCACGAACATCACGTCGGACAGGTCGTATTCCACTTCAAGGTAGTGGTCCATGAAGGTGGAGTTCTGTTCCGGATCAAGCACCTCAAGCAGGGCCGACGACGGATCGCCGCGGAAATCCATGCCCATCTTGTCGATTTCGTCGAGCAGGAAGAGCGGATTGGACTTCTTGGCCTTCTTCATCGATTGCACGATCTTGCCGGGCATGGAGCCGATATAGGTGCGGCGATGACCGCGGATTTCCGCCTCGTCACGCACGCCGCCAAGCGCCATGCGCACATATTCGCGACCGGTCGCCTTGGCGATCGACTTGGCGAGCGAGGTCTTGCCGACGCCGGGAGGGCCGACGAGGCACAGGATGGGTCCGCGGATCTTCGAGGCGCGCGCCTGTACGGCGAGATACTCGACGATGCGTTCCTTGACCTTGTCGAGACCGAAATGATCCTGATCGAGGATTTTCTCGGCGGCGTTGAGATCGGCCTTGATCTTCGACTTCTTGCCCCAGGGCAGACCGAGCAGCCAGTCCAGATAGTTGCGCACGACGGTCGCTTCCGCGGACATCGGGCTCATCTGGCGAAGCTTCTTCATTTCTGCCTCGGCCTTTTCCTTGGCCTCCTTGGAAAGCTTGGTCTTGGCGATGCGCTCTTCCAGTTCGGCCATCTCGTCACGGCCATCCTCGCCGTCGCCGAGTTCCTTCTGGATCGCCTTCATCTGCTCGTTCAGGTAATATTCGCGCTGCGTCTTCTCCATCTGGCGCTTGACGCGCGAGCGGATGCGCTTTTCCACCTGGAGCACGGAAATTTCGCCTTCCATGAAGCCGAGCGCCTTTTCAAGCCGCTGCTTCACGCTGACGGTTTCCAGCATTTCCTGCTTTTCGGTGATCTTGATCGACAGGTGCGACGCGACCGTATCGGCGAGCTTCGAATAATCGTCGATCTGGCCGGCAGCGCCGACAACCTCGGGCGAAATCTTCTTGTTGAGCTTCACATAGCTCTCGAATTCGGACACGACCGAACGCGAGAGCGCCTCGATCTCGACCGGATCTTCGGCAGGCTCCTGCAGCGGCGTCGCGGAGGCTTCGTAGAAATCCTCGCGGCCGGTATAGCTGTCGATCTGGGCGCGGCCCTTGCCTTCCACCAGCACCTTGACCGTACCGTCGGGAAGCTTCAGAAGCTGCAGGACATTGGCGACCGTGCCGACCTTGTGGATGGCTTCGGGGGCCGGATCGTCATCGCTGGCGTTGATCTGGGTGACAAGCATGATCTGCTTGTCCGAACCCATGACTTCCTCGAGCGCACGGATGGATTTTTCCCGCCCGACGAACAGGGGAACGATCATATGCGGGAAAACGACAATGTCGCGCAGGGGAAGT
>QFOL01000126.1 GCA_003241215.1 Agrobacterium fabrum | reverse complement strand
GCCGAGACGATCATCCTTGTCGGCGACATCGTCGACGGCTGGCGCCTGCGCCGCAGCTGGTACTGGCCGCAGGGCTGCAACGACGTGGTGCAGAAGCTGCTGCGCAAGGCCCGCAAGGGAACCCGCATCGTCTACATTCCCGGCAATCATGACGAATTCCTGCGGGAGTTCCCCGGCATGCATTTCGGCGGCATCGAAGTGGCCGAACGCATGATCCACGAGGCGGCCGACGGCAAGAAATATCTCATCATCCATGGCGACGAATTCGACGTGGTGGTGCGCAATGCCCGCCTGCTCGCCTATCTCGGCGACTGGGCCTATGACGCGGCGATCGCCATCAACATCGCCATCGCCGCCGTGCGCCGTCGCATCGGCCTGCCTTACTGGTCGTTTTCGGCCTGGGCCAAGCTGCAGGTCAAGCACGCCGTCAACTTCATCGGCGAATTCCAGCGCGTGGTGGCTGACGAGGCACGGCGTAACAATGTCGATGGCGTCATCTGTGGACACATTCACCACGCTGTCATGGAAGACATGGACGGCATCCGCTACATCAATACCGGCGACTGGGTGGAAAGCTGCACGGCGATTGCCGAAAATGCCGATGGCAGCTTCGAGCTGATCACCTGGATGCAGACGAGCGACGTTACCGCCGAACAGGCATCGGACGAGATGGAGCCGGTGGATATTCCGGGACTGATTGGCAAGCACGCGGCCTGAATTGGGGCGTTTGACGGGCGCTGACGATAGGCTCGTATGGAATGCCGCATTCGATGACTGGCAGTATCCGCACACCGTCATCCCGGCCTTGAGCTGGGATCCAGTGCGGTCAAGTCTTTGATCGCGTAAGACTCTTCTCACCGCGCAGACGCGCCGTGGCTGGATGCCGGATCAGGTCCGGCATGACGGAGGAGAGGTTCTGCTTCCCTGTGACTCTTTGGGCAAGGCACGCGGAAGATGCCGCCTTGGCGCGCGGTGCCTGAGCGGGACTTCTGCAATTCCGGCGGGGCCGGATAACCACGCCTTCCTCATAGACGAGCCCTTCCGTCATTTAAGGCGAGCGGGTGCGTTTTTTCGCCTTCTCCCCGCCGGGGAGAAGGTCGCGGCAGCGGGATGAGGGGGCTTGCTCCCCGAAATCCGGCGACGTCGCCCCCTCATCCGACCCTTCGGGCCACCTTCTCCCCGGCGGGGAGAAGAAATAAGCGGCGAGGTTGCGCCTTATCGTGTTTCTCTGCCTTCAATATCCACGACTTACCCCCACAATTCCGGCCGTGCCGGATAAACCAGCGAACCCTCATAAACCAGTCCCGGCTCACGATCCTCGGCCAGCAGCAGCGGTCCGTCGAGATCGGCGAAGGCCGCGCCCTGTGCCGCCAGCACGGCCGGCGCCATGCCGAGCGAGGTGCCGAGCATGCAGCCAACCATGATGGTGAAGCCGAGGCGCTCCGCTTCCGCCTTCATGACGAGCGCTTCAGTCAGGCCGCCGGTCTTGTCGAGTTTGATGTTGATTGCATCGTAACGATCGCGCAGGGCGGCGAGGTCCCGGGTGGAATGCACGCTTTCATCGGCGCAGATCAGTACCGGATGGTCGATGCGGGCGAGGATGTCATCCTTGCCGGCGGGTAGCGGCTGCTCGATCAGCGATATCTTCAGCTCTGCCGCAAGCCTCAGATAATATTCGATATTATAATCATTCCAGCCCTCATTGGCGTCGATGATGATGCGCGCTTCAGGTGCGGCGGCGCGCACGGCCCTTAGACGCGCTTCGTCGTCCGCCGTGCCGGTCTTGATCTTCAGCAGCGGGCGGCCTGCGTTTTCCGCCGTCTTTGCGGCCATGGTCTCGGGGTCGGCAAGCGAGATGGTGTAGGCGGTGACGAGCGGCCTTGCCGCCTGTCCAAGGATGCGCTCGGCAACAGTTTTGCCGCTGATCTTGGCTTCGAGGTCCCACAGCGCGCAATCCACCGCATTGCGGGCGGCGCCGGGTTGCATCGCCTGCTGTAGTTCCTGCCGCGTCACGCCGCCGGCGATCTGCTCCGCCATCGCCTCGATATCGGCGATAACGCCCTCGATGCTTTCGCCATAACGCGGATAGGGCACGCATTCACCTTTGCCGACGAAGGAACCATCGCGGATGGTGCACGTTACGATATCCGCATGCGTGCGGGTGCCGCGTGAGATGGTGAAGCTGCCGGCGACGGGGAAGCGTTCTGTTGTGGCTTGCAGGTAACGGGGCATATTTTTTCACTTCCGATTGGGCGGCAAAAGACGCATGACGCCAAATTTATCACGAATTGTCGGCCGTCACTGTGGCTTGCCGGAGGCCAAGACGTTATGAAACCTTTAAGAATCTCGTGACGGTCGTACTCGCTCGGAGCATTATGCAAGAACAGGACACACGGCAACAGGCGAACCCGGCCGCAATCACCGAAGACGGTTCCGTCTCCGGCGGCGGCTTGCGTTTTGTCATGAGCGGGTCCTGGCGCAACAGCAATCTTGCCGGTATTTTCCCCAGTCTCGAAAAGATCGAAAACATGAGGTCCGCCGGTCCGGTGGAGATCGATCTTTCCGCCGTCGAGGCCATCGATACGACGGGTGCATGGATCATCCAGCGCCTGCGCAAGGACCTCGAGGCAAATGGCGCCACCGTCACCGTGACGGGCAATGACCGTATCGAAGAGGTCATCGGCCAATTGCCTGAAAAGGTGGAGCTGGAGGGCGAAGCCGCTGCGAAGGCGGGGCTCGCCGAGCGTATTTTTGCGCCCATCGGCAAGGCCGTCATCCAGAACGGTGCGGATTTCCTGGCGGGCATGTATATTCTCGGCTCGGCCGTGCGCGGCGCGCAGATGAAGCTCGGGCGCGGGCGCGGCGTCTCGCCGGCGGCGATCGTCAACCAGATCGACCATATGGGCGTGCGCGCCGTGCCGATCATCATGCTG
Organism: Agrobacterium fabrum; assembly: GCA_003241215.1. GTDB lineage: Bacteria > Pseudomonadota > Alphaproteobacteria > Rhizobiales > Rhizobiaceae > Agrobacterium > Agrobacterium fabrum_A. The sequence goes on along the minus strand of QFOL01000126.1, from coordinate 7,499 downwards.
ATGTCGTTCCTGATCGGCGCGATCATCGCGCAGCAGGGCGCGTTCCAGCTGCGTTATTTCGGCGCGGAAGTCTTCGTTGTCGATCTCGTCGGCATTCTGCAATTGCGCGAAATCGGTGTGCTTCTGACCGCGATCATGATCGCCGGCCGATCCGGCAGCGCGATCACGGCGGAAATCGGCTCGATGAAGATGCGCGAGGAAATCGACGCGCTGAAGGTCATCGGTCTAAACCCTGTCGGTGTGCTGGTGTTTCCGCGGCTGGTGGCGCTCACCATCGCGCTGCCGCTTTTGACCATTCTCGCCAATTTCGCAGCGCTTTTCGGCGCGGCCATCGTGGCGCTGCTTTATTCCGGCATCACGTTTGAGGTGTTCCTGTCGCGCCTGCATGGCGCGGTGGAGGAATCGACCATTGCCGCCGGCATGATCAAGGCGCCGTTCATGGCGCTCATCATCGGCATCGTCGCGGCGGTGGAGGGCATGAAGGTGGGCGGTTCGGCGGAATCGCTCGGCCAGCACGTCACCTCCTCGGTGGTGAAGTCGATCTTCGTCGTCATTCTGGTGGATGGTCTTTTCGCCATCTTCTACGCAGCCATCGATTTTTAGGGAGGGCGCGTTGGAGAAACTGGACCAGAAACCGCAGGAGACCAGAACCGGGAAAGACGGGCGCGAGGTGGTGCTTTCCGTCGAGGGCGTGACCGTCGGTTTTAACGGCCGCAACGTGCTCGAAAATCTCGACCTCGATGTCTATCGCGGTGAAATTCTCGGTTTCATCGGCCCCTCCGGTGCTGGCAAATCCGTGTTGATGCGCGCGATCTTGCGGCTCCTGCCGCGGCAGGCGGGCGCGATCCGCATTCTCGGCACCGATTACGACAAGGCGAGCGAAGACGACCGCATGATGCTCGACCAGCGGCTTGGCGTGCTGTTCCAGCAGGGCGCGCTGTTTTCCGGCCTGACGGTGAAGGAAAACATTCAGCTGCCGATGCGGGAATATCTGGACCTGCCGAAGAAGCTGATGGACGAGCTTGCTTATCTGAAGATCGAGATGGTCGGCCTGAAGCCCGATGCCGGCGACAAGTACCCGTCGGAACTGTCAGGCGGCATGATCAAGCGCGCGGCCCTTGCCCGGGCGCTGTCGCTCGATCCTGATCTCGTCTTCCTCGATGAGCCGACGTCCGGCCTCGATCCCATCGGGGCGGCGGAATTTGATATGCTGATTGCGCGCTTGCGCGATTCGCTCGGCCTGACCGTCTATATGGTGACGCACGACCTCGACAGCCTGTTCTCCGTCTGCGACCGCATTGCGGTGCTAGGCCAGAAGAAGGTGCTGGTGGAAGGGACATTGCAGGACATGTTCGCCTGCGACGATCCGTGGGTGCAGTCCTATTTCCGCGGCAAACGGGCGCGCTCTGTCGTTCTTCCGGACGGCAGACACGAAAATCCGGTGGAGTAACAAGAAGCATGGAAACCAAGGCGAACTACACCATAGTCGGAATTTTCACGCTGATCGTGATCGCCGCCGCATTCGGCTTCGTTTACTGGATGGCGGAATTCGGTCGTGGCGGCCCGACGGCGCAGCTCGTCGTGCGTATTCCCGGCTCCGCGAACGGTCTTTCCGTTGGTTCTCCCGTGCGCTTCAACGGTATTCCGGTCGGCACCGTGCGCGGTCTTGCCATCGACCGCGACGATCCGGCCTATTCCATCGCCTTTACCGAAGTGCAGGCCGATGCGCCGGTTTTCCCGTCCACCCGCGCCGTGCTTGAAATTCAGGGCCTGACGGGTGCTGCCTATATCGAGCTTTCCGGCGGCAACAAGGATGGCGAGCGCATTCTGCAGAAGGCCGTCGAAAGCGGCGTTCCGGCCGAGCTGACGGCCGATCTTTCCAGCGTCACCAACCTGCTTGCCACGGCCGATAAGATCCTGAAACGCGCCGATGGCGCCATCGGCGAATTGCAGGGTTTCGTGCAGGATGCGCGTGCCCCGCTGACGCAGACCGTGCGCAATGCCGAGAAATTCTCTGACGCGCTGGCGGCCAATTCCGACGGCATCAAGAATTTCATCGCCAGCCTCAGCTCGCTTTCCACCACGGTGCAGTCGGTCTCGGTGCGTCTCGACGGCACGCTTACCGCCATCGAGGATCTGGTGAAGGCCGTGGATGCCGGCAAGATCGATTCCATCCTGTCCAATGTCGACAAGGTGACGAAGGATGTCGCTTCCGCTTCCAGCGATATTCAGGGCATCATGGAGACCGTGCAGAGCACGGCGCGCAATTTCGAAGCGGCGAGCACGGAAGTGCAGACCGTCGTGAAGCGCGCGGATGAGCTTCTGGCCTCCGTCGATCCCGCCAAGGTGAGCACCGTGGTAGGGGATGTTTCCGCGGCGACCGCCGATGCGCGTGATGCGGTGGCGAATTTCAAGCGGATCGCCGACGATGTCGGCGCCCGCCGCGCCGATATCGACCAGGCGGTTTCCGACTTTACCGAAATGGGCCGCAAGCTGAACCTCGCCTCCAGCCGCGTCGACGGCATTCTCGCCAAGGTGGACGGCATGCTCGGCACCGATGATGCCAATTCGCTGTTTGCCAAGGCGCGCGAGACGCTGACATCGTTCAAGGCGGTGGCCGACAATCTCAATGCCCGCATCGGGCCGATTGCCGACAACCTGACCCGCTTCTCCAGCTCGGGCCTCAAAGATTTCCAGGCGCTGATCGGCAGCACGCGGGTCACGGTCGACAATCTCAACAATGCCATCACCAATATCGACCGCGATCCGCAGCGGTTGATTTTCGGCGGCGAAACCGTGAAACAATATGATGGCAGAACAAGGCGCTAAGAGGGGTATGGGCCAATGACACGATTGATGAACGGCCGTCAGCGCCGCGCCCTCATTCTGGCTCCGCTGCTTGCCGCGATGATGGCGGGCTGCGCGGGTGCGCCGAAGAACGATACTTTCGATCTCTCCGTCTCTTCGGCGGCGGTGGCGCAGGGGCCTTCGCTGAAAAGCCGGCAATTGCTGATCGCCGATCCGACCGCCCTCAAGGCGCTCGACAGCGAAAACATCGTGGTGCGCCTTTCCGGCTCGGAGGTGCAATATCTCGGCAATTCGCAATGGAGCGACCGCCTGCCGCGCATGGTGCAATCCAAGCTGGTGGAAGCTTTCGAGGATACCGGCAAGCTCGGCGGCGTCGGCCGGCCGGGGCAGGGGCTGGCAATCGACTATCAGGTCGTGACCGATATTCGCGCCTTTGAAATCGATACGGCGAAGAATATCGCCAATATCGAGATATCGGTGAAGCTCCTGAACGACCGCAACGGCACGGTGAAGGCGCAGGAGGTGTTCCGTTCGAACGCCCGCGTCAGCGGTTCCGGCAACGCCAATTTCGTCAAGGCGCTGGATCAGGCCTTTGCCGCCGCCACGCGCGAGATCGTAGCCTGGACGCTGAAATCGCTCTAGGTTTCGGTGTCTGAAGTCGTGACGAGAAACGGCCCGCGGGGCTGGAGGGCCGGCGGCTGACCGGCCCTGCGGCACTATTTCCGATAGGCGAGTTCGTGATGCGATTTCTGCTGTCTCTTTGCCTTTTTACGGTTCTGTTCGTTTCCGCAACAGGCGTCTCGCTGGCGGCCGGCCTGCGGTTGATCGAGGTTCCGTCTGCCGACGGCAAAGCCGCCATGAGGGCGGCGATCTGGTCACCTTGCGCGGCGACGCCGGGGGAGGTCCGGATCGGACCCTTCCTTTTGCCTGCGGTGCGGGATTGCCCTGTCCCCGATGGGAAATATCCGCTCGTCATCATTTCGCACGGTTTCGGCGGCACCTATTTCAGCCATCGGGACACGGCGGCGATGCTGGCGGATTCTGGCTTCATCGTCGCGGCGATCAATCATCCCGGCGACAGTGCGCTTGACATGACGCGGGCGGGCGATCTTTCCGCACTGACACGACGGCCGGCGGATATCGCCCGTCTGCTCGATTATCTGCTTGAGGGCTGGAGTGAAGCGCGTTCCATCGACGCCGGGCGGATCGGCATCTTCGGATTTTCGCGCGGCGGTTATGCCGCGCTGGTGCTCGCCGGCGGTATTCCCGATTTTGCCAATGCCGGGCTGCCTTGCCCGGACCCGCAAGCGCCGATTTGCGCCCAGATGCGGCAGAAGACGACTTTGCCGCAGCATGGCGGTCAGGATGTGCGGGTGAAGGCCGTGGTCCTTGCCGACCCGCTCAACGCCTTTCCCGGATCGGGTGCGAAGAATATCACGATCCCCGTTCAGCTGTGGAGTTCCGAGCGCGGCGGCGATGGCGTCACGCCGCAGGATATTGCCAGGCTGCGAGACGATCTGCCGACAAAGCCGGACTTTCGGATGGCGAAGGCGGCGGGGCATTTTTCGTTTATCGCGCCTTGCCCGACGGAGATGGCAAAAGCCGCGCCGCAGATCTGCGGCGACGCGGCGGGTTTTGATCGGGCGGAGTTCCATCGCGGCTTTAATGCCGATGTCCTCAGCTTCCTCAAGCTATCGCTGCGCTGAACCGCCATTGACGGCGATGACGCCGTCTTTCAGGCGGCGTCCTGCGACTGCCATTCCGGCAGCGGGAAAACCCGGTCGTAGGCCCAGTTGAAAACAAAAGCATAGACCACGTAAAACAGCGCAAACGAAATATCCATGACCAGCGCATGGGCAAGGCTGATATTCAGATACCAGGCGATGAACGGCATCAGCACGATCAGCAGGCCGAGTTCGAACAGCAGGGCGTGCGCGACCCGAATGGCGGGCGTCTTCAGCGTCGTGCCCTTCAACCGCTGCATGGTGTGGTCGAAGCCGAGATTGTAGACGTAGTTCCAGACCGTGGCGAGCGTGGCGCTGACGATGCCGACAATGCCGATATCCTCCATCGGCATGCCGAAAAGCAGCGCGCCCAGGGGGATGACGAGCATCAGGCCGATGATTTCGAAGCTGAGAGCGTGGCGGATACGATCTTGCAGGGAGCGCATTTCATTCTCCGGTATGTGACCGGGCCGTCCCGCATGCTATCGCCGATATGGCCGAGGTCGTCCTCGCGTTGGGGCATATAGAACCTTTGGGCGGAATTTTCAAGCACTGCGCATTTGCGGCCTCGGATGTGGCTGGAAGGTCGCCGCTTGTTTCTTCTCCCCGCCGGGGAGAAGTCCGCGGTAGCGGGATGAGGGGGCAAGCTCTCCGTATATCTCCACGCTTACCCCCTCATCCGGCCCTTCGGGCCACCTTCTCCCCGGCGGGGAGAAGAAACAACTGGCAGCGCCTTGATCTCTCTCTGTGCAACGAGAGGGCGATACGGAACAAGACCGGCGCATTTTCGTTATCGCTCATGGAAGGAGGCGTGCCATGCAGCAGAATTCCTCTGAGGGAAGAACGATCAAGGCCGCCAACACGGCAAAGGTTTCGACTTATACGCCAAGCCTCATTTCCCTGAAGGGAAGTTACGTGGCGATGATATTTCGCAGGCCGCTTTGCCGAAACCCGCTGGATGTGCGGAAGAAATAAGGGCAGGGAATTTGCCTGTTGCCTGGCTCCGCATATTGATGACGACGAGTGCCGAAATGATCGAAAGCTTTAGATGTCTCTAAACTGTGATTTTTAATCCGGCTCGTCTCCACCTAGACTGGAGATTGCCACAAAAGCGAAGGGAGAATGACATGAAATCAGTTCTCATTATCGCCGCTGTCTTTGGTTTTTCCGCCAGTGCAGCGTTTGCGGAATGCGCAGGTCATCAACAGATCAATGCTTCCGTTCCTGCCGTAGATCGTGAATTCAAGACCGCAAGCATCGTTCCGCCGACAGAGCCGGTGGAAAAGCCAGTCGTCATCCTGAAAAAGACCGACCGCCTGCCTGCGACGGTTGCGACGACCGGTGAACCGGAAGCCGCAATGCAACGCATGCAATAAGACAAGACAATGACCTCTTCATTCTAGAAATCCCGTGCGTGAGATGATCCGCACGGGATTTTGCTTTCCGGGCGAGGCTGGCAGTTTCGCTTTTTGCCTGCGCTTTTTCGAGCATTTTCATCGGCCGCTAGCTGTCGAGCTTCAGCGACAGCTGCTTCGGCCCTTCGTTCTTTTTAAGCACGTAAAGCGGCCGGGTGATGATGACTTCCGTTCGCCGCTGCAGCTCGCGCCGCCGCTCCAGCGCGCGTTCGCGCATGTCGCGGGAACGGGCGACAACGGAGAGGGCATTTTCTATGGCTGCGTCTGCTGTGTTCATCGCTGACCTCCATAATGTTCACTTTATGTTCTCATTATTGGCGGCTTGTGTCAACACTATGGCAGACGTGCCGGCGGGACCGCCACGCAGGGCGCGATGAGCGGCCGTGGATGCGGCGAGCCGCATCGGGATATGCGGATGCGGGGGAAGATCGGCTTTGCGCCACACGGCGATCCTTGCGGCATGACCTGTTCCGGCAGTGTCGGCTGTGACACTCCGGGTCTGCTGTGTCGATTTTTGCGATGTTGTTTCGATACGCGGGCGCTAATCCGCCCGGTTTCAGGGGGAGATCAGGAGAGGGGACGTTGATCCGGCGCGGGAACGCCGGCGGACAGCAGATCGGTGAGATGCTCGCTGGCGAGCGCGACGATGGCAAGGGCGGCCTGCTGGCGGTTCCAGCCGGCATGTTCCGCTTTTTCAATCAGCCCATGAATGGAAGGCTCGAGCGCAAACTGGCACTCGGCCTGATAGTCCATGGTGTCGATCGAAAGCGACGGGGAATTGATTGCGGCCCGCATCCTTTGGTCTCCCTGTTTTCCGGCATGCCCATCATACGCGAGACGCAAATCGGAACATGCACATTCAGAGGCCGGTGATATCGGGTAAGCCTTACAGGCCCGCATATCACTGGCAGCGAATCCCCCAGCAGGCGGACGTTAACGGCAAGTCTCGATCGCTGTCAACGAGCCTGCGGTAGCGATGACACCGCCATGCTCGTTTTTCAGAGCCTTCCGTTCCGGAAAGGTTTTCGCCGCCAGATCAACAGCGCCATGACATAAAGCGCAAAAAGCACGAACCATGTGACGGGCAGCACCATGAAAAGCGCCGCATAGGCGCAATTTCCCTCAAAACAGGAGCCGAGAAACCCGGAATCGGCCAGCGCTGCCGACAATAAAAACGCACATATCCCGCTCCCGACCGCGCCGAGGATGAAAAGCAATATGTTGATGAGCAATCTCATGGTCCCGATCATAAGGACGATTGAGACAGCTTTGGGGAAGGGACAAGCAGAAGCGTATGGAAATGGAATTGCAGGCGTGTGGCGCAGCCGCGCTCTGCGGGTGACGAGGGCTGCTCAATGCGCAACCATTATCGAAAGCGAAGGCCCAGGCGAAAGCCAGGCATGCTTATGCGATGCTTTAAGTTAACATCACAACGTCTTGTCATTTCAGGAGGAATTTGGTGGGTGATGTAGGGCTCGAACCTACGACCCGCTGATTAAGAGTCAGCTGCTCTACCAACTGAGCTAATCACCCGACCGGCACCGTGTGGCGG
>QFOL01000557.1 GCA_003241215.1 Agrobacterium fabrum | reverse complement strand
GATGCCCGAGTGGTTAAAGGGGACGGACTGTAAATCCGTTGGCTACGCCTACGTTGGTTCAAATCCAACTCCCTCCACCATTCTGCACGGATCGAAATCACCACCGCGGGTATAGCTCAATGGTAGAGCAGCAGCCTTCCAAGCTGAATACGCGGGTTCGATTCCCGCTACCCGCTCCAGAAATTTCCCCACAAGATCAGGAACGTTTGTCCGGCGCTGATACGCGGCCTTTGGCGATGCGGTTTCTTTTCAGCCTGCCTGCAAGGTGGAGCCGATCCGCAGTTTCTCCGCGTCCAGTTCGCTCAGCCTTTCCATATGCGCCGTAATTTCCTCGAAGATCGAGATGCGGTTTGCGGTGGACAGGCGCTCCAGATGGCGCAGCGCGGTAATGACCTCGATCAGGTCAATCCGCTCTCGTTCAAGTTTTTCAAGATTCCACGGCATCGCGTTTTCCCCGCTGGTGGGCTTCAAACGGCCTGCGGGGAAAAAGGTTCAGATCGATAGTATTTAAGGTAAATTTTATCTTGTCGGCAGCGGGGCATGCGTCGTGGACGAATCAATAAGGCGAACGACACTGTGCCCTTGTGCCGGCGGCGGCCATATAGCTGTTGTCGCTGGGATGGTAAGATGTGTAACGCGCCGCACACCATTTTATGTGGTTGATTTCGGTTTGCGACAGGGCGTAACCATTGGGTGCGGCTTCCTCGCCTTTCCCCGCGGCAAAGGCCGAGGCGGGATAGGCCTGCTGATCTGAACTCTGTGCCTGCCGCTGGGGTTTGTAGGCCGGCTGTATGAGGCTCAGCGCATGCGCGGGCATGACGGTGGCGGCAGATATCGCGACGCCAAGAGCGAGCGCGGAGATGGTCTTCGGCATCCTCAACATCGATAAATCCTCGTTATTCGTTCGGGATGCTAACGAAAATTTAGGAATTTCGTTCCGCTGGAGGCTTGACGCCACACGAAGACGTGATTCTCCGGCCGAGTGACGGTTCGTTGTTCGATGCTGGCCTCATCAAAAAATGCGGCGTGCGATGAGCTCGTTTTATGCCCGCTCAACCGGACTTTGTATCCTTGCCGCACTGCTCGTTGACAAGCGGAAAATCCGGTCGGATAGTCGGCCGGCAATCATGCAAACGGGAGTCTTCAATGTTGAACAGGGTTGTCATTCTCTCCTCCTTTGCGCTGCTGGCATCGGCGGCGTTCGTCTCCCCCGCAGCCGCACTCACCATGAAGGAGTGCAGCGTGAAATATCAGGCGGCGAAAGCCGATGGGTCCGCCAAGGATATCAAGTGGAACGACTATCGCGCCAAGTTCTGCGGCAGCGAGGCGGCCGCTGAAGATGCTGCCGACGACAAGCAGGTCGCGGCCACCACCGAAAAAGAACCCGCAAAGGCGACGATAAAGGCCCCGAAGGGCGTCGCTTTCCCGAACGGGGTCGATAAGAAATATTCAAGCGAGACGCCGGCAAAGGCCCGCCTGAAAACCTGTGTCGACTCCTATCACAAGAACAAGAATGACGGCACGCTCGGCGATCTGAAA
>QFOL01000556.1 GCA_003241215.1 Agrobacterium fabrum | reverse complement strand
GTGGTCTGGGCGAGCGCCTCGAGCTGGTCCTTCTCAAGGCCGATATGCAGCGTGCCGTGAATGACGGCGATGGTGGCCGGAACCGCACCCTGATCGCGGATGATCTGCTCGACGCTTTCCGCCATCTCGATATTGCCGGGATAGGGCATGCCGTGGGTGATGATGGTCGATTCGAGCGCCACGATCGGCGCGCCGCGCTGCTTGGCGGCGGCGACTTCCTGAGAATAGACGATGGGCAGGAGCGGGGAGATGGGGCGGGTCATTGCATCTGTTCCAGTTTTTAAAAGCGGGTTCATGCCAGCATTTCAGCCTGGGGAACAAGCCCCAACATGGCGTCGACACTGTCTTTTGATAGGTCTTGGGACGTGGCGAAGGGCGATTGCACGGTGATGGCGGCCGCCGCCGCGCCTTGCCTCAACGCTTGCGCAATCGTCTTTCCCTCGGCGATGGCGGCAAGATAACCCGACGCCATGGCGTCACCCGCGCCGGTCACATCCTTTATCTCGCGGATGAGCGGCGGGTGGAGGATTGCTTTTTCGGTTGCGTTGAAGGCCACGACTTCACTTGCGCCGCGGGTAACGACGCCGCCGGAAAGCCCGGCCTTGCGCAGGATGTCGGGCCAGTCGCGGACATTGGCCGCGGTCTCCCCGGTCAGCGCGCGGGCCTCCGCCTCGTTCATGAAGAGGATGTCGATATCGCCGAGCGCCGCTTTCAGCTTCACCGCCTTGGCCGGCGAAATGGCGATGGCCGCCAGCGGCTTTTCGCAGGCGCGGGCGACGAGGCCGAGCGCCGTCAGCGTATCTTCCGGCAGGTTGGCGTCGCAGAGCAGGATATCGCTCGCCGTGATTGCCTCGCGCACGGCGCGTATCTTGAGGCGCCGTGGAGTGAAGAGCTTGTACAGGTCCATGTCGGCCAGCGCGATGACGAGATTGCCGTCACGCTCCAGAATGGCGGTGTAGCTCGGCGTGCGGCGATCGAGGAAGGTGAAGGGCGTGTCTTCCACGCCCGCCTGCCGTGCGGCCTCCGCCACCGCCTCGCCGGTAACGTCGCCGCCGCGCGGGGCGATGATGCGGACCTGAAAACCGAGGCGGGAAAGATTGCGCGCGGCGTTGAAACCGCCGCCGCCGGCCTCTTCCATCCACGAGCCGGGGTTGCTCGCGCCGGGCGCCGTCTCAGTCTCGATCATGCCGCGCCTGTCTATATGCGCGCCGCCCAGAACGAGTATTTTCTTCACGCTTGCGTTTCCCTCTTTGGCGGATGGAAAGACCGGACGATTCGGCCTAAACTGACGTCTTCCTGACCTCGCATCCGGTTTGCGGCCATGGGCCGGGCACGGAAAAACGAAAGCAGAACAAACTACTTATCGCTATTTGTTTTCAATATGCTGGCTCAGCCTTGCGAAATGAGAACGAATAGAGTACATACCGTTTCCATACTGCTTCATTGCCTGTGCGGCTTCAATAACCTAAAGGTGGTTCGGATGGCACAAAATTCTTTGCGTCTCGTAGAGGATAAATCGGTGGATAAAAGCAAGGCACTG
>QFOL01000125.1 GCA_003241215.1 Agrobacterium fabrum | reverse complement strand
TGGCATATTTCTTTTTAACCTCGCCGATTTCCCAGGCGACGGTCTGCCATTGCTTGTCATCGGAAGCGAGCAGCCCCTCGATTTCAGCCTTCTCGTTGCTGAGTTCGTCGAATTCCTTGCGGATTTCGAATTCTTCGAGCTTGCGCAGGTTGCGCAGCCGCATGTTGAGGATGGCTTCGGCCTGATTGTCGGTGAGTGACCACTTGGCCATCATCACCTGTTTCGGCTCATCCTCCTCGCGGATGATGCGGATCACCTCATCGAGATTGAGATAGGCAACGAGCAGGCCGCCGAGAATCTCAAGCCTGCGGTCGATGGCCGCGAGACGGTGGCGGGAACGGCGGACCAGCACATCCTTGCGGTGGGCCAGCCACTCGCTCAGCACCTCGTTCAGCGCCATCACCTTCGGCACCCTGCCGAGCGACAGCACGTTCATATTGAGCGGCAGGCGGCTTTCAAGGTCGGACAGGCGGAACAGTGATTCCATCAAGAGCGTCGCATCGACGGTACGGCTCTTCGGCACCAGCACGATGCGCACATCTTCGGCGGATTCGTCGCGAATATCTTCCAGCAGCGGCAGCTTGCGGGCGATCAGCAGCTCGGCGATCTTCTCGATCAGCCGCGATTTCTGCACCTGGAACGGGATTTCGGTGATGACGATCTGGTAGCCGCCGCGGCCGAGATCTTCCGTCTCCCATTTGGCGCGCACGCGGAAACCGCCGCGACCGGTCTTATAGGCATCGAGAATATTCTCACGGCTCTCGACGATCACGCCGCCGGTCGGCAGGTCGGGGCCGGGAATGAATTCCACCAGCTTTTCCACCGTCGCATCGGGATGCTTGATGAGATAAAGCGCCGCATCGCAAATCTCATGGGCGTTGTGCGGCGGGATCGATGTCGCCATGCCCACCGCAATGCCGGAGGCGCCATTGGCGAGCAGATTGGGGAAAGCGCCCGGCAGGACGACCGGCTCCTCGTCTTCCTCGTTATAGGTGGCGCGGAAATCCACCGCATCCTCGCCGATGCCCTCGAGCAGCAGCGCCGCAACCTCGGTCATGCGCGCTTCGGTGTAACGATAGGCGGCCGCACCGTCGCCGTCGATGTTGCCGAAATTGCCCTGCCCGTCGACAACAGGATAACGCTGCGAGAAATCCTGCGCCAGACGCACCAGCGCATCATAGACCGACTGGTCGCCATGCGGGTGGAACTTACCGATCACGTCACCGACGATACGGGCGCATTTCTTGAAGGCCGAGTTGGGGCGAATGCCCATTTCGCTCATGGCATGGATGATGCGGCGGTGAACCGGCTTCAGGCCGTCACGCACATCCGGCAGCGCACGATGCATGATCGTCGACAAGGCGTAAGCGAGGTAGCGCTCTTCAAGCGCCGCCTTCAAATCGACCGGATGAATGTTATCGTCTCCGCCGGACGGAGGTAGAAGATTTTTTCCCATGGTGCTTGACTAGCGGAAATGCAGATTCCCGGCAAGAAATTCAGGGGTCTGCCCTGTGGATGAAACCACCTCTTTCATGAGGTTTTTTATTAACTGCGTTGCAAATGCCGCAATGCCGCCGTCATGGGAATCGATCTAAATCCTATAGACCTTTGAATAATCGCGAATATAAGTATCACCATTAGCATTGAGACACGGAACACATCCGTACGTTGAGGGAAGAAACATCATGAGACTGAAATCCACCCGGCAGGTTCTTTTCGCGAGCGCCGCGCTTCTTACGCTTTCGGCGCCGGCCTTCGCGCTGGATGGCGGGGATGTGCTGAAGAAGATCAATGCAGCCTATGCCACACAGGGCGGCGAGATCGCCGCCGGCTCCGTCGCCGTCAACGGCTCGACGGTGACGCTGAGCGACGTGACCTTCAACGCGGCCGCAGACCCGGCCAAGAAGATCCCGGTTGGCAATGTGACGCTCGAAGGCGTCGAGGAAAACGACGGCGGTTACAAGATCAAGAACGCCCGTTTCGACAATATCGACTACAAACAGGAAAACGTGGAGATCAAGGCAAGCGACATCTACATGTCCGGCCTCGTCATTCCCGCCGATGCCACCACGGGCACCATCGATGCGCTGATGTTCTACGATGAAGCCCATAGCGGCCCGGTTTCCGTTTCCGTCGACGGCAAGCCGGCTTTCTCGCTTGAAGAAAGCACTGCGACCATGTCGGTCAGCGACGACAAGTCGTCGATCGGTTTCGAACTGGATGCATCCGGCTTCAAGGCCGATCTCAGCGAAGTCACCGACCCGGCCACGAAGGACGCAATCGAGAAGCTCGAACTCAAGGCGCTCTCCGGTGACATGACCATGAGCGGCAGCTGGGAAGTGGCTTCCGGCACCATCGATGTCGAGGAATATGCCATCGATCTCGATAATGTCGGCCGTCTCAACATGTCGTTCGGCTTCTCCGGCTACACGCTCGACTTCATCAAGTCGATGCAGGAGACGGTGAAGGCGCAGGCCGCCAATCCGAACAAGGAACAGGCGGACCAGGCGGCAAGCCTCGCCATGCTCGGCCTGATGCAGCAGCTCTCCTTCGTCAATGCTGAAATCAGCTTCGAGGACGCCAGCATCACCAAGCGCGCCATCGACTATGCGGCAAGCCAGCAGGGCATGACCGGCGATCAGCTTGCCCAGACCATCAAGGGCATGGCGCCGATCATGATGGCCTCGCTCAACGTTCCGGAACTGCAGAACATGGTCTCGGCGGCCGTCAACGCCTATATCGACAACCCGAAGAACTTCTCGATCACCGCGGAGCCGGAAAAGCCGGTTCCGTTCCCGATGATCATGGGCGCTGCGATGGGCGCGCCGAACACCCTGCCGAAAATGCTCGGCGTGACGGTGACGGCAAACGAATAAATAAAAAAGCCCCGGTCACGCCGGGGCTTTTCATTTGTGCTCAGTGCAGGGGTGATGCCGCGCCTTCCTGCTTGTCGTGCAGGGCGAAGCGGTCGATCATGTGGGCGCTCGCCTCGTTGACACCGATGACCTCGACCCGTTTGCCGACCTTGCGGAATTTCAGCACCACCTTGTCCAGTGCGCCGACCGCCGAAATATCCCACAGATGCGCCCCCGTGACATCGATGGTCACGGCGTCCGCCTCATCGGCGAAATCGAAGGCGGCGATGAAGCTTTCCGTCGAGGCAAAGAAAATCTGGCCGTCGACGCGATAGATGCGCTCGCGGCCATCGGCTGAAAGCTCCGGCCGGACATGGAAGAGTTTCGACACCTTGCCCGCAAAAAACACGCCGGAGAGAAGCACGCCGACCAGCACGCCTTTTGCAAGATCGTGGGTCGCAAGCACCGTGCCGACGGTCGCCAGCATGACGATGCTCGATGATGGCGGGTTACGGCGAAGATCGAGGATCGAGCGCCACGAGAAGGTGCCGATGGAAACCATGATCATCACTGCCACCAGCGCCGCCATCGGAATGATGCGCACGAGATCGTCAAGCACCAGAATGAGAAACAGCAGGAAAGCGCCCGCCACGAAGGTGGAGAGCCGCCCGCGCCCACCGGAACTGACATTGATGACGGACTGGCCGATCATGGCGCAGCCGCCCATGCCGCCGATGAGGGCGGATGCGATGTTGCTTGTCCCCTGCCCGATGCATTCCTGGCTCTTGTTGCTGCCCGTATCCGTCATGTCGTCGACGATCTGGGCCGTCAGCAGCGATTCCAAGAGGCCGACGGCGGCGAGCGCCACGGAATAGGGAAAGATGATCTGCAAAGTCTCGAAGGTCAGCGGCACCTGCGGCAGGGCAAGAACCGGCAATGTCGAGGGCAATTCGCCGAGATCGCCGACCGTGCGGATATCCATGCCGGAGAAAACCGCCACGCAGGTCAGGGCGACGATGGCGACCAGCGGCGAGGGAATGACCTTCGTGACCAGCGGGAAGAGATAGATGATCGCAAGGCCGGCCGCGATCATGACATAGGTTTCGACCGGCACGCCGATCAGTTCGGGCAATTGCGCCATGAAGATCAGGATCGCCAGCGCATTGACGAAACCGGTCATGACCGAGCGCGACACGAAACGCATCACCCGGCCGAGTTTCGCAAAACCCGCCGCGATTTGCAGCACGCCCATGAGAATGGTGGCGGCGAAGAGATATTGCAGCCCGTGTTCCTTGACGAGCGTGACCATCAGGACGGCGGTGGCGGCGGTTGCCGCCGAGATCATGCCCGGCCGGCCGCCGGTGAAGGCGGAGACGCAGGCAATCGCGAAGGAGGCGAACAATCCCACCTTCGGATCGACGCCGGCAATGACGGAAAAGCCGATGGCTTCGGGAATGAGGGCAAGGGCCACGACGATGCCGGAAAGAAGATCGCCGCGAATATTGGAAAACCACTCACGTCTGTAAGTCTGAAATCTGTTCATCTGATTTTTTCGCAAAGAATGACGCACCGGCCGGAGCCATGTCCGGTAGATTGAAAGGAATGTCGGTGCTTTGCGTTGTCTGGCGGATCGGCGGCCAGAAGAGCCACCCGGAATTTCACCGGGTCCGTGGTGAGTGGCCCAGCTATAAACGGCAAAAAAGCGGGCCGCAAGTTGCCTGCCCGCTTTTCAATGCCCGCAATGGCGCCCTCAGGCCGCTTCGCGCTGGCCGTCGCCCCGCAGATCCGCCTCGCTCAGCCGGAACTGATAGACCAGTTCCTTGAGGCGCGCCGTCTCGCCCGCCAGCATGGCGCTGGCGGCATTGTTTTCCTCGACCATGGCCGCATTCTGCTGCGTGCCCTGATCCAGATGGTTGACCGTGCTGTTGATCTCGGAAAGACCGAGCGACTGCTCTTTCGTTGCCGCGGCAATAGCCTCGATATGGTCGTTGATCGTCTTTACCGAACCGCCGATGCGCGACAGGGCAGCACCCGTTTCCCTGACGAAACGCGCGCCGTCCTTCACCTCCGAACCGGAGGTCTGGATAAGCACCTTGATCTCGGCGGCGGCCTTTGCGGAACGCTGCGCCAGCTCGCGCACCTCCTGCGCGACGACGGCGAAACCGCGGCCCGCCTCGCCTGCACGCGCAGCCTCGACACCGGCATTGAGGGCGAGAAGATTGGTCTGGAAGGCGATCTCATCGATAACGCTGATGATGCTGCCGATCCTGCCGGAGGAATGTTCGATCTTTTCCATGGCCATGATCGTATCGACAACGAGATCGGCCGTGCGGTTGGCGTCTTCGTCGGCCGAATGGGCGACCGCGCGGGCTTCCACCGCACGCTCCGCCGAAATACGGATATTCGCCGTCAGTTCATCCAGTGCTGCTGCGGTTTCCTCCAGTGAGGCGGCCTGCTGTTCGGTGCGGCGGGCAAGGTCAGCGGCACTCTGGCTGATCTCCTGGCTGCCGCCGTCAATGGCGACGCTCGACTGTACGACGCCGGACAGGGCGGCATCGAGCTGGCGGATCGTTCGGTTGAGATCGTGACGCAGCGCCTCGAAATCCGGAGCAAAGGGCTCGTTCAGCTCGAAGGAGAGATCGCCGTCGGCAAGACGGTGCAGCGCGGCCGCAAGTCCGGTGGTCGCCTGCATCAGCCGCGCTTGTGCTTCGGCCTCGGCCTCGCGCTGGAAGCGGGCTTTTTCCGCTTCCGCCTGCTGCCGGGCCGCAAGCGCCTGGCTCTCCAGTTCGATCTTGGCGATGGCCGCCTGCCGGAAAATTTCCAGCGCATGCGCCATGGCGCCGAACTCGTCCCCGCGGCGCAGGCCGGGAACCGCAAATTCGGTTTCGCCTTCAGAAAGACGGCGCATGGCGCCGGTGATCGCGGTTGCCGGCCGGGTTATCGAGCGGCCGATGAAATAGACCCCGGCAAAAAGGCTCAAAACGGTCAGCGCAATGAAGGCGACGACAATCGAAACCGTTCTCTCCGCCGCCGCGTTGTTTGCCAGCGCGCTCGCCTCCCGCTCCTGCCGGTAGGTAGCGGAAATCTCGGTGACGATGGGCAGCAGGGCATCATAGGCGGAGGCGACCGTTTCGCGCGCCTTCTCCTCCTCCAGCACCGCCTGGGCATAAAAGCGGAATGAGGCGGTGTAGATTTCCAGCGCATCCATGATGCGCTGACGCTCCGCGCCCGGCCGATATTCCAGCTTCACCAGCGCCTTGAAGGTCTCCACTTCAGCTGCGTGTTTTGCCACGTAGCCCTCGTCCCGCCGCAGGATGAAATCTTTCTCGTGCCGGCGCATCATCAGCATGCTGGCGCGGATTTCTGCATTGGCGACGACGTCGATGAGTTTTTCAATGGAATGGACACCGTTGCGCATCGCACCCTCCAGACCCTCGGAGGGCTTGAGACCCAGTTCCCCATTCTTGGAAACCAGCGCCTTCATACGGTCGGAATAGGCGGCCGCAGCCTGCGCAAGCGCTTCGAGCCGCGTTCGTATCTGCGGTGTCGCACCGCCTTCGAGATAGTTCAGTGACTGCCCGACCTGCTGCATCGTCTGGTCAAACCGCGCGACGGATTTCATATCGCGCGTCAGCAGAAAATCTCTCTGGTGAAGGCGGCTTTCATGCAAACCGTCCTCCAGCGCCGCCAGTTCTCCGTCCCGTGCGATCAGCGTCTCCTCGGCGACGCGATAACGCGCCTCCATCTGCCTTTGCCAGAGCAGCATGCCCGCGATAACGGCGATCCCGCACAGCGCGGCCAGCGCCAGCATTGAGACGCGATGCGCAATTTTGAACGTCGAGACCAGCGAAAACATTCAACCCTCGTTTGTGAAACCCGTTGGGGCGATGAATGATCGACAAGGCTTAAGAAGTCCTCTACCGGATTTGTCAGTTCGATTAAGTTTTTATGACAATCCACAGGTCAAATGCGAAGATGCAGATGCGGCCCGCAAACAACGGTCGCCAACGGCGAAGATTGCGGCAACCACAGGATGGAAAAGAGGCTGGAACACATCGTTCCAGCCTCGCTGTTACACTTCCCGTTTTTCACGCCGGATGCCAAGCCGGGTAAGAAAAACCCGCAATGCGGCCACTCAAACCGATCCGGTCGAACCGGACGACACCGCATGGTCTGCGCCGTTGCGCGGCCGCAAGGCGGCGGCTCCTGACCAGTCGACCCGCCGGGTGGCGAACATGGTTGCGGCTATGGCGATGAAGGAAATCACCGCACCCGCCAGCAATGCATATTCATCCTCGTTCAGAACCAGGTACATGACACCATAGGCGACCGCCAGAACGGCAAATAGCACCATGCCGTTCATACTGCTATTGGTTGCGCTACCGAGATAGAAAGCGATCAGCGCTGCCGTCGATATCGATGCCGTCGCATAGGCGACCATAAAGCCCGTATGTTCGGAGAGCGCCAGCAGCAGCACGTAGAAAACAATCAGCGCCAGCCCGGTCAGCACATATTGTATCCAGTGCACGGCGGCGCCGCCCTTGAGCTCGACAATGAAGACGGCAAGGAAAACCAGCGAGATGAACCCGATCGAATATTTCAGCGTCCGGGCGATGATCTGGTAGAATTTCACGGGCTCTACGAGGTTGATCGTCATCAGGCTGTTCGATAGCGGCAGGCGCGTGCCTTCGACCACCCGGTCCACCCCCCTTGCAAGATAGGGAATGGTCCAATTGGCCTCAAAATCGGTGGCGGTAACGGTCTTTTGCTCGGGAAGGAACAGTCCCTCGAAGCCGGGATGCGGCCAGTCGGCTTTTGCCGCGAAACTCGTCGTCTGGCCAGCAGGAGCGACGGCGAAACTGCCCGAACCATTCAGGGAGAATGCGATGTCGAAGGCGAAACCGGTTTCGACAAGGCTTTTTTCGATCGACCTGTGCACCCCGGCGTCGGACCTCACCGGCGCACCGGGGCCATCATGGGTCGTCATCGCCGAAATATCCCGCATGCCAGGGTCGAAGGGCAGAACCGGACCGCCGTTTATCCTGACACCGGCGCTCGACCGTATGCCCGTGATATCCTGAATGCTGAGAACGAGAATGGCGCTGTCGAGACGCGGCGTACCGGAGAAACGCGCCAGATCCTGCAGGATGCCGGAACCGAAGCGGCCGTTGAGGACAAGGTCGCCATTATAGACCGGCAGACTGTAGATCGAGAGCCGCCTTTCCTCGGTCTTCAGGCTGGCCGTGACATCGAGCGTTTCCGGCATGACCAGCACCCACTCGGTGGTGCGGTCGACGATGCTGCGGCCATCCACCTCGCGGCGGCGCTCCACGTCGAAAGGCACAGCGAGATAAGGGCCGTTCACCACCTGATCGCCACCCCAGCCACTGGCGATCCGCCCCGAAACGTCTTCCGCCCGCGAGGCCCGCTCTTCCGTCAATCCCCAGACGAGCAGCAGCGGCACGACCAGAACCATCGATATGAAACCGATCATCAGAAACTTCGCGCCCGGCGAACGCAGGCTGACGGCGAAACTGCCGCGCGGCGGAACTGGAGAAACCTGCCCACCCGCCGGGGCAAGGTTTTTTTCCGTTTCATGTACCATGCTGAAATCCTTCTAAATATGATCGCGCCGAAGCGAAGCTCGGCCGGCGCTGTCCCAAGTTTAAAACCCCTGATAGTCTTGCGTCCCCTCAGTGAACGCGGAACCTATACTGGGATCGGATTTCGGCTGATTATGTGCGGAATTCGGCTTAACTCGCGGTAAAATTGTGGCTTTGCCGCGTTCGTTGCAAAAACAAAAAGGGCCGGCGTCGCCGCCGGCCCTTGTTTTAAACCCGAATAATCCGGATCAGTCCTTCTTGGACGGCACCACGCGCAGCGCCAGCTCGCGAAGCTGGGTCGGCGTTGCCGGAGACGGGGCGTTCATCAGGAGGTCCTGTGCCTGCTGGTTCATCGGGAACAGCGTGATTTCGCGCAGGTTCTTGGCGCCGACCAGCAGCATGACGACGCGGTCGATACCGAAAGCGCAACCGCCGTGCGGAGGCGCGCCGTACTGGAAGGCGCGGTAGAGACCGCCGAAGCGCTCTTCCACATCGGTCTGCGACAAGCCGACCTTTTCGAAGGCCTTGACCATCAGCTCGGGCGACTGGTTACGGATCGAACCGGAGGCGATTTCGAAGCCGTTGCAGACCGCGTCATACTGGAACGCCTTGATGGAGAGCGGATCCTGCCCTTCCAGCGCTTCCAGACCGCCCTGCGGCATGGAGAAGGGGTTATGGGCGAAGTCGATCTTCTTTTCCTCTTCGTTATATTCGAAGAAGGGGAAATCGACGATCCAGCACATTTCGAAACGGTCGCGGTCGATCAGGTTCAGCTCGTCGGCGGCACGGGTGCGCGCCTCACCGGCGAACTTGTAGAACTTGGCGGGATCGCCGGCGACGAAGAAGCAGGCATCACCCGCCTCAAGGCCGAGCTGCGTGCGCAGCGCCTCGGTGCGTTCTTCGCCGATATTCTTGGCGAGCGGACCGGAACCAAGAATCCTCTTGCCGAACGTTGGTGGATTAAGCCCCGATTCCGTCATGGCAGCCGCGATCTCTGGTTCGTAGCTATCTTTGTCGTACCCCTCCTCTTCCTTCCAGAAGATGTAACCGAGGCCGGGCTGACCCTGAGACTGCGCCCAGGCGTTCATGCGGTCGCAGAAAGCGCGCGAACCACCTGTTTTCGCCGGGATGGCCCAGACCTGAACCTTGGGGTTGGAAGCGATCATGTTGGCGAAGACCTTAAAGCCCGAACCGTCGAAGTGTTCAGTCACAGCTTCCATGACGATCGGGTTGCGCAGGTCCGGCTTGTCGGAACCATATTTGCGGATCGCCTCGTCATAGGGAATGCGCGGCCACTGTTTGGTAACCGGCTTGCCTTCGGCGAACTTCTCGAACACGGCCGTCATCATCGGCTCCATCGTGGTCCAGACATCTTCCTGGGTCACGAAGCTCATTTCGACGTCGAGCTGGTAGAATTCGCCCGGCAGACGGTCGGCGCGCGGGTCTTCATCGCGGAAGCACGGCGCGATCTGGAAATAACGGTCGAAACCGGCCACCATCAGCAGCTGCTTGTACTGCTGCGGCGCCTGCGGCAGCGCGAAGAACTTGCCTTCATGGATGCGCGAGGGCACGAGGAAGTCGCGCGCGCCTTCCGGCGAGGAAGCGGTGAGGATCGGCGTCGTATATTCGGCAAAACCGGCATCGGCCATGCCGGTGCGCATGGCGGAGATGATCTGCGTGCGCTTGACGATGTTCCTGTGCAGCGTTTCGCGGCGAAGGTCGAGGAAGCGGTATTTCAGGCGAACGTCTTCAGGATAGTCAGGCTCGCCGAAGACCGGCAGCGGCAGTTCCTTGGCAACGCCGAGAACCTCGATCTCCTGTGCATAAAGCTCGATCTCGCCGGTCGCCATGCCCTTGTTGACGGTGTCTTCCGAGCGCGCCTTGACGAGGCCGTCGATGCGGATGACCCATTCGCCGCGAACCGTTTCCGCAACCTTGAAGGCCGGGCTATCAGGATCGGCGACGACCTGGGTGAT
>QFOL01000555.1 GCA_003241215.1 Agrobacterium fabrum | reverse complement strand
AGAGGGCTGCCATCGGGGCCGATGACATATTTAACTCGTGGGCGTATCATTTCGGTCATTGGACACTCTATACAAACTCAAGACCATATGACGGGAACTCTAGCCCGGTACCTTTAAAAATTGCCTAAGCAGCTCGTGACAATTTATTAAGAATTTGAACGGTTTCGCCTGATTTGTTCGAGTCGCCTTATTTTGCCGGGAAAAAATTTTTGCAAAAATCGCAAATTTTTCTCTCCCATCGGTTGTTTTCATCAGAGCGCTGCAAGCGACAGGCAGGTTTTCCCGCTACCCTGGGTAAATTCCGCAGTCCCCTCATGTTGGAGCCGCAGGCGGTCGCCGGCATCGAGGCGGAGGAGGGAGGTTGCCGACTGCGATGTGCCTGATGTCGATGCGTTGCCGGCGATGCTGAAGGCGGCCGCCGCGCCATTGACGAACAGCGTGACCCGGTGACCGGAGGAGGAGGAGGCGACGGCAAGCGACAATGCCGCCAGATAGACGCCCTTTGCCGGAACAACGAGCTCACGCCCGCCGCCGCTCACCGCATCGCCGAGCGCAAAGCCGCCCTCGGCGATGGAGAGCACTGAAAAACCGGCCGCCGAGCCATTGGCGGGTTTTGTTGTGCCTGTGGGCAGGCCGGCGACGGTGAGCGGGCGGTTCGGCATCGAGACCCGGCCGTCGCCGCTGCACAGAAGTGCGGTGTGCCAGGAGGCGCCATCCGTGCTGGTCTTGATCGAAAAACCGTCATGGCCGGCAAGGCCCATTTCCGCCCGGCCGCTCCAGCCGGACTGGAACAGCAGCGAGGCGGTATCGGCCTTTGCCGCCTTGTTGATGGAGATGCGATGGCTGCCGTCCTCTTGAGCATGGGTGAAAAGGCTGGCGGGGGAGGCGAGCGCCAGCCGGTTGGTGGTATCGGCCTCCGTACCGATGCCCAGCCTTTCCAGCCGCCCGGCGGCCGGCAGCGGCATGTCGCGCCAGTTGCCGTCGCGCAGGACGCGATATTTGCCCTCGGCCGCAAACCATGCCGTCCAGCCGGGCTGCGGCGCGATCGAGAGCCACGCGCCATCCTGCCGGAATGCAAGCCTGCCGCCCTTGCCGGCCCAGTCGCCGGCGGCCTCTGCGGAGAGGAGGAAACAATCCCCTTCCGCCGCGTTATCGGGCGGTGTGGTGATGATGGCCTTTATGACCAGTTGCACGATCGCATCCAGCCTTTGCAGGGCTTCGTTATGGGTGACGTGTTTCTGTGCCTGCGAGGGGAGGATATAGGGAAGCCGAAGTCTCGCCGTCTGTTCCGTCATGATGTGCTTTCCGCGCCGTGGTGTTTCGTTGCGGGGCATTGTGAGGCGGCGGCGTGGGGTGGGGATGAGTGGGGATGGGATTATTTTTTGGGGACTTTGGCGTATGTCGCTTCACCCCCCTCTGCCCTGCCGGGCATCTCCCCCTCAAGGGGGGAGATCGACTCGTGGATAGGTCTCGCCTATCACGACGTTTGCGAATGAAGTGGTGGTAGCGCTTCCTACCGATCTCCCCCCTTGAGGGGGAGATGCC
>QFOL01000124.1 GCA_003241215.1 Agrobacterium fabrum | reverse complement strand
CATCCGGCGGCCCTCTTTTTTTACCCGCAAGAATTTTCTCCGAATTGGCGAAATATCGCATGATGCAACCTTGTTTTGCATTATTGCGACGCCCATATTTTAGTTGGCTGTCACGCTCGCCCAAGGCACGCGGCAGCTGTTCCCCTCTGGAGGTTTTGACCTTCAAACTTAGCAGGCTGCGGAGATATCCAGCGGCCTTCTTTTCTGGAAATGCCTGCCCGCCCCCTCGATCCTCACAGAGACGTGACTTGTATATCGATGATGACCGATATAAATATCGGCCATGTCAGATATTGAAGAAACACCGATGAACCCGGAGGAAATCCTCAAAGCCCTTTCGCACCCCGCAAGGCTGAAATTCCTGGAATGGTTGAAGTCTCCGGAAAGTCACTTCTGCCAGGAGCATCCCCTCAGCATGGGTGTATGCGCCAACCAGTTTCAGATCAGCGGCCTGTCGCAATCCACCGTCTCGTCGCATCTGGCGGTGTTGCAGGCGGCCGGCCTCATCAGGTCGAAGAAGGTCGGACAATGGGTGTTTTTCGAACGCAACGAGGAAACCATCGACGCCTTCCGCAATTATCTGCAAGCCAATCTCTGAGCCTCCCAAGCTTTGAGCCCCGGGGTGTCGGACCGGAAACCGCAAGACGGTTTTCATTCCGGCACCCAGACAGAAGGACAGCGCGTCCCCCGCGCAATTTCGCCAACCGACCAGAAAGTGAAGTCGCATGACCAGTCTTTTCGAACCGGCACAGGCCGGCGATATCGCACTCGCCAACCGTATCGTCATGGCCCCCTTGACCCGCAACCGTTCGCCGGGCGCAATTCCCAACAATCTCAACGCCACCTATTACGAACAGCGCGCCACAGCCGGGCTGATCGTCACCGAGGGAACGCCGATTTCCCAGCAGGGTCAGGGTTATGCTGATGTTCCCGGCCTCTACAAGCGGGAAGCAATCGCGGGCTGGAAACAGGTGACCGATGGCGTGCATTCGGCCGGCGGCAAGATCGTCGCGCAGATCTGGCATGTGGGCCGCATTTCCCACACCTCGCTGCAGCCGCATGGCGGCCAGCCGGTCGCGCCTTCCGCCATTCCGGCCAAGTCGAAGACCTATATCATCAATGATGACGGCACCGGCGCCTTTGCCGAAACCTCCGAGCCCCGTGCGCTCACCATCGACGATATCGGCCTCATCCTCGAGGACTACCGCAGCGGCGCCCGGGCAGCACTGGAGGCCGGTTTCGACGGCGTCGAAATCCATGCCGCCAATGGCTACCTGATCGAGCAGTTCCTGAAATCCAGCACCAACCAGCGCACCGACGAGTATGGCGGCTCGATTGAAAACCGCGCCCGCTTCCTGCTCGAAGTTGTCGATGCGGTGGCGGAAGAGATCGGCGCAGGCCGTACCGGCATCCGTCTCTCGCCGGTTACCCCCGCCAACGATATTTTCGAAGCCGATCCGCAGCCGCTCTACAATTACGTGGTGGAACAGCTCGGCAAGCGCAATCTCGCCTTCATCCATGTCGTTGAAGGCGCAACCGGCGGCCCGCGCGATTTCAACCAGGGCGACAAGCCTTTCGATTACGCCGCCTTCAAGGCCGCTTATCGCAATGCCGGCGGCAAGGGTCTGTGGATCGCCAATAATGGCTACGACCGTGAGAGCGCCATCGAGGCGGTTGAAAGCGGTAAGGTCGATGCCGTGGCTTTCGGCAAGGCTTTCATCGCCAATCCGGATCTGGTCCGCCGCCTGAAAAACGACGCGCCGCTCAACGAGCCGAACCAGCCGACCTTCTATGGCGGCGGAGCCGAAGGTTACACCGACTATCCGGCGCTTGCCTGATAAAGGATAAAGCAAAGACGCCGCACTGCCCGAAAGCAGTGCGGCGTTTTCTTTCAGCCCAGGCTTCGCGCCTGCCGCGCGGCAAAATCGGAAAACGCGCCCATGACGAAGGCGTTGGGCACATGCAGCGCCTGCAGGAAACCGTTGCCCGTTTCCCGGCCGATGCTCATCAGGGCCACCTGAAGACAATAGAGAGCAAGCAGTATCAGCGCCCGCGCAAGGTTCGGCCGCACCTCTTCATAACGCAGCGCCAGCACGACCAGCGACGCGATGGGGACGGCGATGAAAATGCCGAGCCCCTTGTGCAGCGAAAGTAGCGATCCGTCATAATAGATCGACAGTCCGGCGAGCAGAACCTGCACGAAGATCAGCACCGGCACGCTTGCCGAAATCACGGCAAACACGCGACGCCGGGCCGACATCCCATTCGCAACCGTGGCCATCACACCCTGCCCCCGGCATCGGCCGGATGCGGAAGGCTCGACGGCTGCGGCCTCTGTTCAAGGCAGCCGAGGCTCGCAAGCGTCGTCGCTACCGCGATGTCGATCGGTGTTCTGGGTTCCGTTCCGAGAAAATCCGTCAGCCTGCGATTGCTCATCCGGATCGGCATCTGCCAGAGATATTGCATTTCCAGCACTTCGCGGAACAGGGGAACGAAGGGAGCGGCCAATTTGATGCCCGACCAGGATAGCTGCCGCCTCTTGACCGGACGCCCGACAACCCGCTCGATGGCTTCAACCAGTTGCAGCCCGTCGAAATCCCAGAAACCTTCCATGTGATAGACGGCGAAAGCCGGAAGCTCGCCTGCGCGGTCCAGCAGCCGGCCAATGGTCTCGGCGACATCCGGCAGATAGGCCCATTGATGCCCGGCATAGGGCGCAGCGGGATTCTGGACACTCCGGACCGGCTTTCCGGGCTTCACCAGCATCTGCGAAAACCAGTTGTTTCTCGCGTCCGGCCCAAAGAAATCCCCGGCGCGGACAATCAGCACTGGCACGCCGCGCATCGACGCCATTTTCAGCCGCCGCTCCATCTCCACACGCAATGCACCCTTGCGGGTAAAAGGCTTTTGCGGGCTGTCTTCCGTCAGAAGCGGAAAGGCGTCCGGGCCGAAATTGTACACGCTGCCCGGAAAGACGATCCTCGCCCCGCAGACCTCGGCGGCGGCGATGGTATTGTCGAGCATCGGCAGCACCTGGCTTTCCCAGTTGCGATATCCGGGAGGATTGACCGCATGGACGATGAGGCTCGCGCCTTTTGCCGCATCCATCACATCCTGCCGGTTCATGGCGTCCCCGGTCACTCGTTCGACGCCGTCCGTAGCGCCCATTGACCCCCGCTGGCGCGTCATCGCCCTCACCCGCCATCCCCGTTGATGCAGCATTCTGGAGACCTGACTGCCGACACCGCCATTCACCCCCAAAATCAGGGCCAGAGGCCGTTCATTCCGCACTGTATTTGCGTTGTTTTCGTATATCATCGCCGTACTCCTTGTTGTGGGCTGGAGTATCGTCCCGTTCCGCGATATACGAAATTATCGAAATGAGTGGAGCAGCTATACAAAATCTTATGACGAGAAACCGTGACATCAGCTGGGATTTCTATCGTACCTTCCTCAGCGTGCTGAGCGACGGTTCGCTGTCCGCCGCCGCCCGCGAGCTTGGCATCACCCAGCCGACGGCGGGGCGTCATATCGGCGCGCTGGAAGAGGCCGTCGGCTTTCCGCTGTTCATCCGCTCGCCGCACGGGTTGATGCCGACGGAAGCAGCGCTTGCGCTCCGCCCCTACGCGGAAAATCTCGCGGCAACGACCGCCGCCCTCATGCGCGCGGCCTCCGGCGAAGTCGGCAAGATCGAAGGCACGGTGCGCATCAGCGCAAGTGATATCATCGGCGTGGAAATGCTGCCGCCGATCATCGCCGCCATGCAGGAGATCCACCCACGGCTTGAAATCGAGCTTTCGCTCTCCGATACGCTGGAAGACCTTTTAAGGCGCGAGGCGGATATCGCCATTCGCATGACCGAACCGCAGCAGGATGCGATAGTCATGCGTTATATCGGCAATTTCCGTCTGGGATTTCATGCGACGCGCGACTATCTGGCAAGAGCCGGCACCCCGAAAAGCATGGAAGATCTGAACCACCACCGGATGGTCGGTTTCGATCGCAAGACGCCTTTCATCCGGGCGGCCATCCAGCGGATGCGCTCGCTCGATCCTGATATACCCGATATCGAGGAAATTTCCTTTGAAATCCGCGCCGACAGCAATCTCGCCCAGCTTGCCATGATCCGCGCCAGCGCGGGCATCGGCGTCTGTCAGATCGGCCTAGCGCGCAAGGACCCCCGGCTTGTTCAGGTGCTTCCGAAAATCGACATCCCGCTCCACACCTGGGTCGCGATGCATGAAAATCTCAAGACCTCGCCGCGATGTCGTGCCGTGTTCAGCGCCCTCGTCGAAGGCCTTAAGGGTCATCTCAAAGAAACCGATCCGGGCGCTCCGCCGAAACGGCGCTAATGCCGATCCCGCATCGATACCACGCGGGCCGGCATGCGCAATTGCCTGGAAGAGACCGACGAAATACGCAAAATGATCTCGGTCTTGCTGGAAATCCACGGATCGCGCATCAAAACGGTCTGGCCTGCTGTGTTGTTTTGTCGACCACCTCGGCTTCCGGCCGGTCGCCGCCCTGGCTGTATTCTTCATGCCAGTGGCCGCTCTCATCCTGATAGCTGATTTCCTCGTCATCGCCCCCCACCTGCTGTTCGGCGGCGACGATGCGCGCAGCCTCGACGGCATCCGCATAAGAAGGGAATGTTTCGGAATAAGCGCCGTTCATGCGGTAGGCGAAGCCACCGTCATGCTCGACGATTTCATATACCACTTTGGTCATGCATGGTCCTCCTGTCTCGGTAGGCGACATGGCAACCACAACCGCGTTTCAAGCATTGCACCCGATGGGACAGCGCGGCATGAGCAGCATGTCCTGCGACACCACTATCCTACCAAAAGCATTCAAGCGCAAATCCTGCTTGATCTCACGGGCGATACGTCACAGCCTGAGCCGATCAGGGGGAAGGGAAATCGATGGCGGGTTCTATTTTGAAACAGGAGCGCATGCTGCTGCTGGCGATACCGGCGGCAATTGTCGCCTATCTTGCCGAACATGTAATATTCGAAGCCGGAAAAACGGCGGCGCTCATCGCTGCAATCATACTCATCGGGCTCATTGTTCTCGTCTCGATGCGCGTTGCCCATCACGCCGAAATCCTCGCCACCAAGGTCGGCGACCCTTACGGCACCATGATCCTGACGCTCTCGGCCGTCGCGGTGGAAGTGCTGATCCTCGCCATCATCATGAGCGAATCCAGCTCACCGACGCTGGTGCGCGACACGATCTATTCCGCCGTGATGATCGACATCAACGGCATTCTCGGTCTCGCCGTCCTGCTCGGCGGCCTTCGCCACGGCGAGCAGCCTTATAATGACGATTCCGGCAAGACCTACGGCGTGATGATCCTGACGGCCATGGGCATATCGATGATCGTGCCGGAATTCATTCCGCAACAGAGCTGGCACGTCTATTCCGCCTTCACCATCGTCGCGATGATCGCGCTTTACGCGCTCTTCCTCAAAATGCAGGTCGGCCCGCACAGCTATTTCTTCAGCTACGCCTATCCCCGCAAGACACACCCGGCCGGTCAGGCGCCGGACAGCCATGCGGACGAGGAGGACGAAGGCAGCGTGCCGCTCTCCATCGGCCTCATCATTGCCGGCGTGGTGCTGATCGGCGTGCTGGCGGAGTTCATGTCGGCCTTCCTCAGCGAAAGCCTCGAGGGCACAAGCGCGCCGCCGGCGCTGATGGCGGTGGTGGTGGCGACGATCTCGGCATCGCCGGAAATCCTCACCGCGCTCCGCTCCGCCTTGCGCAACCGCATGCAGGCCGTGGTCAATATCGCCATGGGCGCGTCGCTATCGACGGTGATCTTGACCGTACCGGTCATGGAGGGCATCGCGCTTTATACCGGCCAGCCTTTCATCATGGCGATGACGCCGGTTCAGACCGTCATGGTCTTCATCACCCTCATCGCCGCCGCCATCAATCTCAATGACGGCGAAACCAATGCGATTGAAGGAATGACGCATTTCATCCTGTTCGCCACCTTCATCATGCTGCTGTTTCTGGGGCTTTAAAAACGAGCGTCGCGCCTGGATTTCCAGCACCTGACAAGGCGTCGTCGAAACCTCTCCTCCGTCATCCTCGGGCCTGACCCGAGGATCCATCGCTCCGGGTTGTGGATCCTCGGGTCAGGCCCGAGGATGACGTGGAGTGTGCGGAGAACTCCACCGAACAAAAAAGCCCGGCATCGCTGCCGGGCTTCTTTCAATACTGTACCAGCCGATCAGCGGCAATCGGCGCAGAAGCGCTGGATGCGCTTGCAGGCTTCTTCCAGCAGCGCTTCCGACGTGGCGTAGGAAATGCGGAAGTTCGGGCCGAGGCCGAAAGCCGATCCCTGCACGACGGCGACGCCTTCAGCTTCCAGAAGCTCGGAAACGAAATCCGTATCCGTCTCGATGACCTTGCCCGAAGGTGCGGTCTTGCCGATCAGACCGGCGCAGGACGGATAGACGTAGAACGCGCCTTCCGGAGCCGGGCAGCTGATGCCCTTGGCCTGGTTGAGCATGGAGACGACGAGGTCGCGGCGGCCTTCGAAGATTTTCTTGTTCGTCGGAATGAAATCCTGCGTGCCGTTCAAGGCTTCGACAGCCGCCCATTGCGCAATCGAGCTTGCGCCCGAGGTCTGCTGGCCCTGGATCATGTCCATGGCCTTGATGAGCGGCAGCGGGCCGGCGGCGTAACCGATACGCCAGCCGGTCATGGCATAGGCCTTGGAAACGCCGTTCATCGTCAGCGTGCGGTCATAAAGCGAAGGCTCCACTTCGACCGGCGTGACGAATTTGAAATCGCCATAGGTCAGGTGCTCATACATGTCGTCCGTCAGCACCCAGACATGCGGATGCTTGACGAGCACATCGGTCAGCGCCTTCAGCTCGTCATGCGAATAGGCGGCGCCCGAGGGGTTGGACGGCGAGTTGAACACGAACCACTTGGTCTTCGGCGTGATCGCCTTTTCCAGCGCTTCAGGCTTCAGCTTGAAATTGTCTTCCAGCGTGGCGTCGACAAAAACCGGCGTACCGCCGCAGATCGCCACCATTTCCGGATAGCTGACCCAGTAAGGCGCCGGGATGATGACTTCGTCACCCGGGTTCAGCGTGGCCATGAAGGCGTTGAAGAGGATCTGCTTGCCGCCGGTGCCGACGATGGTCTGTTCCGGCTTGTAGTCCAGGCCGTTTTCACGCTTGAACTTGTCGGCAATCGCCTTGCGCAGTTCCGGAATGCCGGAAATGGGCGTGTATTTGGTCTCGCCGCGTTTGATCGCGTCAATGGCCGCTTCCTTGATATTGTCGGGCGTATCGAAATCCGGCTCGCCGGCGCCAAGGCTGATCACATCGCGGCCCTGTGCTTTCAGCTCGCGGGCTTTCTGGGTAACGGCGATGGTGGCGGATGGCTTTACGCGGGAGAGAATGTCGGCAAGGAAGGCCATTTTTAATCGGTCCTATTGGGGTTGACATCGGCAGAATGGAAAACTTGTCTGCTGCGGCATTTTCTATGTCGAAAGACAGGCCTTCTTTCAAGGTCAAAAGCCGGCTTATCTGCGGTAACCGAGAATTTAAACCTTCCTTAACCTGGAAGTAACGCTTGATACGCTACATTCACGAGCCTAGAGGTCGTGTCTCTATAGCTGGTTGAAAAATGGCGCTCAAAAGCATCTTTTCCAGTCTTGTCCGCGAGGTCGATGGCACATGGTCCACGGCCTATCGCAGCTTCAACCTGAAATCGGCCCTGCAGCCCATTTTCCGCCGCACGCCGAGCGGCATGCTGGACATCGATTCCTTCGAGGGGCTGGTGCGTCCGCATCGCAATGGCGAGCCGGTGACGCCGGGCGAATTTTTCGCCCTCGTGGCGCCTGAAGACATCGAAAATATCGACAGCATCCTGCGCACGATTCACATCCTCAACACCGGCAGGCTCAACCGTTCCCGCGCCCGCATCTTCGTGAATTTCCATCCGGGCCTGTTCCAGACCCCGGCCAAGATGCGCCAGGAAGTGGAGCGCATGCGGCTTGCGGCCCACGAGGCCGGCATGACGGCGGATCGCATCGTCTGCGAAATCTCGGAGAAAAAAGCCTCCGACACGCAGATCGTCGCCGACTTCGCTTACCATATGCATGATATCGGTTTCCGCGTGGCGCTCGATGATTACGGCGCCGGCGATTCCGACATCGACCGCGTGAAGCTCATCAAGCCCGACTACGTGAAATTCGAAGCGGGCTGGGTGCGCGACTTCATGCAGAATTCGGCGGGCGCCGCGCTTTTGCGCGTCATCGTCAGCCAGTTTCGCGAGGACGGGATCGAGCCGGTATTCGAAGGGCTGGAAACCGGATGGCAGGTGGATCAGTGCGAAGAACTCGGCGTCTTCCTGATGCAGGGTTATATTCTGGCAAAACCCGAACTCGCACCGACCAGTTTCGACACACGTTTTCCCGAACTCGGAAGCGCCTATTTCTCCCCTCCCGCCCGGCCGGAGAGAGGTGCCGCACCGTCATTTTCACGCGAAGAGCGCCCCAATGACGCACATCCCCTGCGCCAGACCCGGACCTTCGGAAAACGCGGCCTCTGAGGCCAAATCGGCCAAAACGGGCTCTCCAATCGCTTCCGCCACAATATTGCCGCAATAAATGCCGCGGAACGCCAGAATTCGGTCTCCAAGCCGTCCATTTCGAAGCCTCTTTTATCCTTTAAGAACAGGGACAAGAGGCGACAGCCATGTTTACCAACGACAGGACTTCGGTTGAAAGGTTAAGGGCGCAGAGAACGCTGTTTTCCCTCTGGATGGCCGTTGCCGCTTTTCTCGTCATCGTTACCATGGCCGCCGGCATCGCCACCTCCGCCAATGCGGCCGCTGAGGCAATCGACACCCTGCAGACATCCGCCATCCCGCAGGTGGCGGCAACGACGAAAGCCGGCCCCCACCTCCTGACCATCGTCCTCTCGGCCGCAGCCTTTGTCGGCCTCGGCATTGGCGGCCTGACGCTCACCCGGCGCAGCCTGAAGGACGAGGCCCGCCGCTACAAATAAAGTAGCCTTCTCCTCGACTTGCGGCATCGGGATGTTGCTGCTAAAGCACCCGGGAACAGTCGACCGCATCGCCGGATCGACATTTCAGACAATCCCCTGTTTGCCATGGCCGTGACTGAATGATCGTCCGGCCCCTGCCGTGCTGGTGCCAACAATGACGCGTATTCAGGCCAATATGCTGCTCCTGCTCGCCGCAGCAATCTGGGGAGGCGGCTTTGTCGCCCAATCCTCCGCCATGGCCTCGATCGGCCCTTTCTGGTTCGTCGGCCTGCGTTTCGCCATCGCCGCCATCGCCGTGCTGCCTTTCGCGCTCATGGAAACACGGTCGCTGAAATCGCCGCCGAAGCGCACGGAGATCGGCAGCTTCATCCTCGTGGGGCTTGCCCTGTTCGGCGGCGCCACCACCCAGCAGGTCGGGCTTTTGACCACGACCGTCACCAATTCCAGCTTCCTGACCGGCCTTTACGTCATCTTCGTACCCGTCATCGCCGTCGTGCTTTACCGCCGTCATCCCCACTGGATCGTCTGGCCATGCGCCTTGATGATGCTCGGCGGCATATTCCTGCTCTCCGGCGGCGCCTTCGAGACGCTGACAAAGGGCGACATTCTCAGCATCATCTGCGCTTTCTTCTGGGCGATCCAGATCACGCTGGCCGGGCGCTTCGTTTCCGAAAGCGGACGGCCGCTGGCGCTTTCCTGCACCCAGTTCGCCGTCTGCTCTCTTCTGAGTTGCATGATCGGCGTGGTGTTCGAGCCGATCAGCATGGCCTCCATCGAGGCATCGCTGGCGGAAATCCTCTATGTCGGCCTCGTTTCCTCCGGCCTCGCCTTTGTGCTGCAGGTCATCGGCCAGCGCTACACCACTGCGCCGCAGGCAGCGATATTCCTGTCCTCGGAGGCGCTTTTCGGCGCTTTGCTGGCCTCGATTTTCCTGAAGGAAACCATCTCGAGCGCCGGTTACATCGGTTGCCTGATAATCTTCGTTGCGATCCTCATCGTGGAACTGGTGCCGGAACTGACCAGGAAGCGGCAAAAATCCATGGCCGGAGCGAACTGACGAAAAAAGAACTTATTTTTCTCGTTCTGCCATAAATCCGGGTACGGCATTCAAATTTTGCCGTGAAATCCTGCGGCAAACGGCAATTATTTCATCAATTGTCGCTTATGCAGAAAAAATAGCGATTGCACGGTGTTATTCTACCGCAGGTTTTTTATCTGACAAAAAGCCCGTGAAAACTTTTGCTTGCCAATTTTCGATAAACGCATCACTCTACTGCGGTTCGGGCAATTTGCGAGCATGGGAAGGCCTATAAATTTGCGCACCGGGGACGCTATAAACCTCGGGCGGCGGGACGAAAAACGTTGGATGAGAACGCCATTACTTCCCGCTGCGAAGGTCCATTTTCTCAATAGTCAAAAACTGCCTGCCAACGCCCACGCGGGGCAAA